>DAITMC010000131.1:0-10002 GCA_036835365.1 Saprospiraceae bacterium | reverse complement strand
GATTATGTAGGTTGTGACACTTTGCGAAGTCTCGGATTTGTTTATAATTCTGATGCAGTAGATGGAAGTATAGGCTGTAATTGTGAGCAAGGTATTAACACTTATTGTGAGGAAATTCCTATTTTAGGCGTAGATTATTTCAGAGGACCCTTAAATGAGAATTTTGAAGAAATCGGAATGTCCTCCTTTACTTACTATAATAATAGTGGTATTGGTGGTGCACCTCCCGGTACCACTGATCCGAATAATGCGCAAGAATACTACAACTATCTTTCAGGTTCTTGGCGAGATGGTTCACCGTTCACTTTCGGTGATGATGCTTATCAAGATGGCGAGGCTATAAAATATGCCTTTCCTGGTAATCCTGCAAGAGGCAATGAGTGGTCTATGTGTAGTCAGGGTACTGACCCTAACTTAGATAGAAGAACCATTCAAGCATCAGGACCTTTCCGACTTGAGCCAGGTGCGGTGAACGAACTAATTATTGGAGTGGTTTGGGTACCCAAGCAATTATATCCTTGTCCAGATATCAAAGCATTACAATTTGCAGATGATATTGCACAAGCCTTATTTGACAACTGTTTTGAACTGACAGATGGTCCTGATGCACCCGATTTGGATTTTATCGAGTTGGATAGAGAAATTATCGTTGTAATGACTAATGATACTATCCAATCTAATAACGCCTTTGAAGGATACGCGCAACGAGGATTACAAATTCCAGAATTTGCAGATGATACTTTATATTTATTTGAAGGCTATAAAGTCTATCAACTCGCTGGACCAGATGTAACGTTAGGCGATTTGGAAAATCCAGATCGAGCACGTTTGGTATATCAAGCAGACCTTAAAAATAATATTAGTAGAATATTCAATTGGGTGGAACAGGAAAGTCCATTGGAAGAAACTTTCTATGCGCCAACACTAAAAGTTAACGGGGGGAATCAAGGTATCAAGAATACATTTAGGATTACGGAAGACCAATTTGCTGAAGGAGATAGGAGAATTGTGAATCATAAGAAATACTACTTCACCGCAGTTGCTTATGCTCATAATAACTATGAGGATTATGACCCCAAAACTGGAGTTGGGCAGCGAGACCCTTATTTAGAAGGGCGAAGAAATATTGGAGATGGCACAAATCCTTTTTACACGGTCATTCCTCGACCATTAGTGTATCAGGAATTAAATGCTCAGTATGGTGAAGGTGCCGTCATCACCCGTATTGATGGTATAGGTGCTGGAGGGAATTTCTTAGATATGTCTGACGAAACAAAGGACAAAATACTCAGTGGCAGTTTCAACGGTGAAATTCTTTACAAGGCAGGGGCAGGTCCTATTGATATTAGTATCTTCAACCCACTTAAAGTCAAAGATGGTCAATTTACGCTTACTTTTGTAGATAGCGATCTTTCTAATCAAGTGCTTGATCCTGGAGCAAGATGGAAATTGATTGACAATGAACGCAATATTGAGTTATTTTCAGAAAAAACAATTGCAGAGTTGAACGACCAAATCTTGCCAGAATACGGTTTCAGTGTTACCATTGGTCAGACATCTGATGTTGGACAAACAAGAGACCGCACTAATGGTGCTATTGGGGCAGATGCCGTATATCAGGATTTGACTAAACCGCTGTGGTTCAATGCTATTCCTGATGATGCTGACCAATTTACTAACTTCGTAGCCACTGGTTTTGGAGAACCCGATGAGGTATTGGATCCTAGACAAGCACTCTCTAGAATAGGTAATGGTTGGTTTGTGCCTTATACTTTAACTGATTGGCGATCAAGAGTCGATCAAACAGGGATAGGCTACTTTTCACCTGCTTGGTCTCAATCCGTAGGTGGGAACGGGGGGACTTTAGTAAGAAACTCCAATCCATTGAGTGAATTGAACAATGTAGATATTGTTTTCACTGCCGATAAATCAAAATGGAGTCGTTGTGTAATTGTTGAAACATTTGATAATTTTGACGCTCAACTCATACCTGGAGTACCAACTGAAGGGAATAGTCGGTTTTTTGATTTGCGAAATGCTCCTTCTGTAAGTCGTGAAGATGCTAACGGAGATGGCTTGCCAGACCCCGATGCCAGCGGGACGATAGGTATGGGATGGTTCCCAGGTTATGCGATTGATGTAGAAACAGGTCAGCGACTTAATATCTTCTTCGGAGAAAACTCTATTTATGGTGGTGATGTGATTAACTTCAGTGGTTTCCAGATTAATGCCACTGGTTTTACAGGTCGCGATATGATGTGGAATCCAACAGACCAATTTAATATACCAGTTGGTGAGACCGCTAATAATTTTTTCAGAATTAATGCTATTTTAGGAGGAAGACATTACATTTATGTAACAAGACAGCCTTACGATGAATGCGAGGTGCTGCGTCAGCGTTTAGCACCCGGTCAACCTACTTTACGAAAGGTGAATGTGTTAAAAGATATTACATGGACTTCAATACCTGTTCTAGCACAAGGCCAAACCTTACTGCCCTATGCACAAGGCTTGATTCCCAATGATTTGACTATCAAATTGAGGGTAGATAATCCTTATCAAGTGGTTCAAGGGACAGGAGCATTCAATGGTTATCCGACTTATCAATTCAAATTGGAAGGTGTGGAAGCGGCAGAGTTAACTGCCCAATCAGTCGAATCTCCACTAGATGACATTAACGTTGTGCCTAATCCATATTATGGTTATTCTGCTTACGAAAATTCACAGTTCAGTAATATTATAAAGATTACAAATTTACCAGCTAAATGCATCGTGAAAATATACACCCTAGATGGTAAGTTTATTCGAGAATACAATAGGAATGAGTTGGGGGCAGTTCCAGGACCGCGCTCTAACAATCGAGCAATTGAACGCAATCAGATTTCGCCTGCTCTAGAATGGGATTTAAAAAATAGTAAAGGTATTCCAGTAGCGAGTGGAGTTTATCTAATCCACATTGATGCTGGTGAATTGGGGCAAAAAGTAATTAAATGGTTTGGCGTAGCTCGTCAATTTGACCCATCAGGATTATAACAATGTTGTGAGTGGAGCAGTCAAAGTAGATATGTTCCACTTCACCTAATCTTTATCATTTGCTCATTTTAGGCTTAAATTTTAATCAATTATGAAACATAAAATTTTACTTCTCCTAAGTTTGCTGATTACAACTGGATTATACGCCGGAAATCCTGACCGACAAGGAGAAGCAGGTGCTTCTGAGTTATTAATGAACCCTTGGGCAAGAAGTGCAGGGTTACACTCTATGACAACAGCCAATGTCTTTGGCGTAGAAGCTATGCGATTGAATATCGCAGGACTTGGTCGAATCAATAAAACAGATATTTATGTCAGTCATGCCCTCTATCTGAGAGGCACCAACATTAATAAAAACGCCTTTGGTATTGCTCAGAAAGTAGGAAAAAATGGTGCATTTGGTATCAGTTTGATGGCACTTGATTTAGGTGACATTCCTGTAACAACTACCGAGCAACCAGAGGGAACAGGGGCTACTTTTTCTCCAAGTTTTTTTCATTTGGGTATAGGCTATGCACACACTTTTGAAAATAAAGTATCCGTTGGTATTTTAGTGCGTGCAATCAATGAATCCACACAAGAAATATCAGCATTCGGTATTGCGCTTGATGCAGGCGTACAATATGTTACGGGACCAAAAGATAATTTCAAATTTGGTATTTCATTGAGAAATGTAGGTTCTCCAATGCGTTTTCAGGGTCAAGGTCTTGCAGTTGCTTCGCCTGCTCCAAGAAGCGAAACCAGCTATCAAATTACGTTGAACCAACGTGCAGGAACATTTGAATTACCTTCTGTTTTGAATATTGGGTTAGCTTATGATATTAATTTTGATGACATAAATAAGCTAACTTTAGTGGGTAACTTTACCTCTAATTCATTTTCTCAAGATCAATTTGGCGGAGGCGTAGAGTATTCTTTGAATAATCTTTTTCAATTGAGAGGGGGATATAAATATGAATTTGGTTCTAGCAATGTTGAAATTGCTTCCATTTATACTGGTCTATGTGCAGGTATGAGCTTTAATGTACCGCTGAGCAAAGAAAATAAAAACAGTTTGCTAGGAATTGATTATGCCTATCGTCAAACTCGTCTTTGGGATGGTACGCACAATTTTTCTGTAAGAATCAGCTTGTAATTATTAACGAAATACTTGCAAATATTTAACATTAAAAAAACTTTCTTTTAATCAAGAAAGTTTCTATCTTTGTGAGATAAAATTTAATCGAGACGTTTTTCTTAAATCTTATTTTAAGAAGAACGTCTTTACATTTTATAAGCGATAAGAAGGAATTGTGCTTACAAATAGGGCAAAACTAGCTATGTTTTGATGCTAGAATGGTTGGAAAAAAGAATCAATAGCTGAGCTAGCCTTCAATTGCAAGATTTCACTTTAGAAAGTTGGGATAATTTGTGATTCAGAAATCAATGATTGCTTTCTGGCAATGGCAGTTTTAAATCTTTTCAGAAAGCAGTTAAGTAGAACCATTTTATTGTATTTATGATGTCTAAGTTGACATTGAAGTATTTTTTAAATTAAAACTAAAACGTTATGGCAGGAATCCATTATATGTCGCAGGAAGCTTATGACAAATTGCAAGCGGAGTTAGATGAATTAAAATCAACAGGAAGACAGGAAGCAGCAAAAGCTATTGCAGAAGCAAGGGAAAAAGGTGATCTTTCTGAAAACGCCGAGTACGATGCAGCAAAAGAAGCACAAGGTTTATTGGAGTTAAAAATTAATACGCTAGAAAAAGTGGTATCTAGTGCGCGCGTGCTAGACCCCAGTGAGATTGATACCAATGAAGTAAGGGTGATGACAAAAGTAAAAATTAAGAACTTGAAAACTAAAAAGGCTTTGGTTTATCATTTAGTTTCAGAGTCTGAATCTGATTTAAAAGAGAAAAAAATTTCAGTCACTTCCCCTGTGGGAAAAGGCTTGTTAGGGAAAAAAATAGGTGAAATTGCTAATGTTGAATTACCGATAGGTAAAGTATCTTTTGAAATTTTGGATATTTTTGTGTGATAAAAAATAATACTAATAAATTAGGCTGTTTCAAGTAAGAAACAGCCTAGCCCAAATGGTAATAATCATGGCTAGCATTTTTACTAAAATTGTGAATGGTGAAATCCCTTGCCACAAAATAGCGGAAACAGAAAATTATTTGGCTTTTTTAGATGTTTTTCCTTTGGTGAAAGGGCATACGCTAGTTATTCCTAAAAAAGAAATTGATTACCTCTTTGATGTGGAAGATGAATTGTTGGCAGGGTTAATGCTATTCAGTAAAGAGGTTGCAAAAGCGCTGAAAGCAAGTATCTTTTGTGAGAGAATCGGCGTTGCAGTTATTGGTTTGGAGGTGCCACATGCTCACATTCACTTGGTACCAATGAACGAAATAAGCGATATTAGTTTTCTGAAACCTAAGTTACAGCTTTCTCAAGAAGAACTGGCGACCATAGCAGCTTCTATTCGTAAAAATTTATAATTAAATATAATAGAATTGATTGAAAACTTAGAACAGTTCTGGGTTAATTTAAGGGAAAGTTTAATTGATAATAAATTTATTAAACTAACACTTAGTAAGCCAAGAACAAAAGGGGAATTGCTGAATATTTACGCTCGCCCGATTTTATTAAAAGACCAAAAGCAACTATCCTTTACTTTTAGATATAAAACCAAAGATGAAACAAAGAATTACTCCTTCGATGAAGGATTAGCATTTTTGAAACAGCAAATACCTGATTTTTTCCTTCATGCCAATGTATTTACAAGCAATCAAAATATTATTTTAGAGAGCTCCAAGAAAGGCAATATCCGCTTTTCTTCACAGCCAGCTACCTTATTAAAGTTGAATTCATTAGCCCACGACCAAGCGAAAAAGCGATTCATTACCTCCGACCGCCCCTATTTACAGGCGCTAGGCATTACCAATAAGCAGGGACAAGTCCTAAAGGAAGGACAAGCAAAGTATAAGCAGATTGATAAGTATATTGAAATAATGGATAGCTTGTTGACTAAAAAGCAGTTAACTGAGCCAATTCATATTGCAGATATGGGAAGCGGAAAGGGATACTTAACTTTTGCGCTTTACGATTATTTAACCTATGAGCTAGGCTGGGAAGTAAATATGGTAGGTGTAGAGTTGCGTTCAAATTTGGTGGACTTCTGTAATGAGTTAGCTCAGAAAATAGGCTTTAAAAATTTATTCTTCCTTGCACAAGATATTAAGGATTATGCTACTCAAAAGATGGACGTATTAATTGCACTTCATGCTTGTGATACAGCCACAGATATCGCAATTACTAAAGGTATTCAATCAAATGCTCAATTTATTGTTTGCGCTCCATGTTGTCATAAACAGGTTAGAAAGCAAATGAATAGGCACAATAATTTCCAATCTATACTCAAACATGGTATTTTAGAAGAGCGTCAAGCGGAACTAATCACTGACGGTATTCGAGCTTTAATAATGGAATATTACGGGTATCACACTAAAGTATTTGAATTTATATCCAATGAGCATACCGGAAAAAATTTGATGATTACAGGGGTAAGCAATCAGCATCCAAATGTAGAGGCACTTGAACAAATAGATACACTCAAACGACAGTTTGGTATTCAGTATCATTACTTAGAGCAGCTACTTTTTTAAGCAAATTGTAAAAATTATTATATCGCCAGAACTGAAATTGAAAAGCATTGTTTCTTTTAAGAAATTCAAAAAAATATAGTGAAAATAGGTGTTATCGGAGCTGGTATAGGAGGAATAGCCACCGCTGTGCGTATGGCAAGCCGTGGATACGAGGTAGCTGTTTTTGAGGCAAATAGTTATCCGGGAGGCAAACTCTCTGAATTTTCTTTGAACGGTTACCGTTTCGATGCTGGTCCCTCTCTTTTTACCATGCCACAATACGTAGAGGAATTATTTGATATTGCTGGCGTGAAAATAAATGAGCATTTTCAATATGAGCGCTTAGATGTGGTTTGTAACTATTTTTGGGAAGACGGAAAGCAGTTGTCTGCATTTGCGAATAAACATAAATTTGCGGCAGCCATAGAAGAAAATCTTGGTGTTGAAAAGAAAAAAGTGTTAGACCTTTTAGCAGTTAGCCAAAAGAAATACGAATTAACAGGACGTATTTTTCTTGAAAAATCACTGCACTGCCTAAGCACATGGCTCGATAGCAAAGTGTTAAAAGCCATACTTCATTTGCCTAAGTTAGATATATTTTCTTCCATGAATGAGGTAAATAAAAAAAGACTTCAACACCCCAAGTTAGTCCAGTTATTTAATCGGTATGCAACTTATAATGGTTCAAATCCCTACAAGGCATCAGGGCTGCTCAATATTATTCCCCATTTTGAATATGAATTTGGGGCGTACTTTCCGAAAGGAGGGATGTACTCCATTACAAAAAGCCTCTATGAACTTGCTAAAGAAAAAGGAGTCAAATTTCATTTTAACACAAAAGTAGCGGAAATAATAGTCGAAAAAAATAAAGCAACCGGAATGGTAGTAAATAATGAAGCCTACTATTTTGATAAAATAGTGAGTAATATGGATGTTTTCAATGCTTACAGCAAGTTATTACCCAGGCAAAAGCATCCACATAAAATATTAAAACAACAAAAATCTACTTCTGCCTTAATATTTTATTGGGGAGTAAAAAAAATATTTCCAGAATTAGACTTACATAACATTTTATTTAGTAATAATTATGAAAAGGAATTTGACCATTTAGAAAATGGGGTAATCTATAATGATCCAACGGTTTATATAAACATTACGAGTAAGTATAATGTAGCTGATGCACATGAGGGATGTGAAAATTGGTTCACTATGATTAATGTTCCTTTTAATACAGGTCAGGATTGGGATACAATGATTGCAATCGCTAGAAAAAATATAATTGAAAAAATAAATAGAATATTAAAAGTCAACCTTGAATCATTAATCGAATGCGAGACCATCCTTGACCCAAGAACAATTGAAAGTAAAACACAGTCGCATTTAGGGTCATTATATGGTACAAGTTCTAATAATAGAATGGCGGCATTTCTAAGACACGCTAATTTTTCTAATCAAATTGATAACTTGTACTTTTGTGGTGGAAGTGTTCATCCAGGTGGTGGGATACCTTTATGTTTGCTCTCAGCAAAAATAGTAGATGAAGTTATGCATAACTAAAATTAAAATTACCTAATGGATAACATAGCAACTTATAAATCACCCAATTCTATTGCTCTTGGTAGTTTTCTATTAATTGTGTTTTATACAATCGGTATTATAGGAATTGGCTTCTTTAATTCCTCTCAGTTTATATTACTTACACCATTAAATCTATTGATTTCTATTATCATTGTGTTCTCATATCATGCTGCTTGGTCTATTCAGTTTATACTTTATCTTATATTTTGTTTTTTAGTAGGGTTTAGTGTAGAAGTAATTGGTACAAATACAGGTCAATTGTTTGGTGCATATCAATATGGTGAAGCATTGGGGTGGAAACTGTGGAACACACCTTTAGTGATGGGCATTAATTGGGTGATGTTAATTTATTGTTCTGGAACAGTGATTAATAGCTTACTGCCTAATACCCCCTTTTTTATAAAGGCTGCTGCCAGTGCTAGCGTCATGGTTTTATTAGATTTTTTTATTGAGCCAGTTGCTATTTATTGCGACTTTTGGAAGTGGGAATCAGTAAATGTACCTATTCAGAACTACTTAATGTGGTGGTTGATTAGTTTTTTGCTCTTACTTTTATTTCACTCTTTAGCACCTAAGTTAGAAAACAAAGTGGCTCGGACACTGTTAGTATTACAATTTGCGTTTTTTATCATACTTAATTTGATACTATAAAAAGGATGGAAACAATTATTTTTTATGCTTTTATCACAGTTGCTACGGTGGTAATGATGGAATTTGTAGCTTGGTTTGCTCATAAATATATTATGCACGGGCTACTCTGGAATTGGCATGAAGACCACCATAAGCCACATTATGAAAAACATGGCTTTTTTGAAAAAAATGATTTGTTTTTTTTAGTTTTTGCTATTCCAAGTGCTGCTTGTTATATTATAGGCTCATCTATGGGTCCATTTTGGCTATTCTTTGTCGGAATCGGTATTTCTATTTATGGTGTCATTTACTTTTTAATTCATGACGTGTATATCCATCAACGATTCAAATGGTTTAGACAGTTGGATAGCACCTACTCAAGAGCTATTCTTAGAGCACATGGTGCGCACCATGCTAAACACACTAAAGAAGATTGTGAATCATTTGGATTATTAGTGGTAGAAAAAAAATACTTCAAAAAAAGAAAAGCGTGGGTTAAGAAAGAGGCTTGACATTTTATAGATTAAAGTTAATCCAACAGGGTTGATTAACTTTCTGAACTAAATTTATGCTTCATATTATCTTTTAATGCCGTAATACCGCCATCGAGATTAAATATTTTTTTCGTGTCGAATCCTCCGTTCTTCATTAAAGTACACACTCTAATGCTTCTTCTTCCTGTTTTACAGTAGATGAAAAAATATTCATATTGCTTAAGAGTACAAACTTTACTCCACAATTCTTCATCAAAATAGCTAATATTAATGGCATCTTTTAAATGATTTTCTTCAAATTCTTTGTTAGTACGTACATCAATAATAACATAGTTATCTTTTTCTTCTATTTCTTTGAAAAAATCCTGAACATCAAGGTTGTTTAGCTGAGCTTTGAGTAAGTTCCAACGGGATATTTTACAAGATTCATCTTGATTGGAGACCATATTTTATATTGTTATTTTACATTAGCAAGTTAATTTTAATGAGGTTACATCGAAAACCATACTAATTTTTTACCCATCTCTATTTGCCACAAACTTTTATTGTAACTTTGTTGATAGAAATATTACAACAAAACGAAAACAAAATTACATGAAATCATTGTTTCATTTAATTATCATTTTTTGCTTTCCTAT
>DAITMC010000130.1:0-10018 GCA_036835365.1 Saprospiraceae bacterium | reverse complement strand
TTTTTCCGTGGCCAAGTCGTGAACATTTTAAACTCGAATTTCTGGCAATGGATGTAACGCCAGAACTGCAAACTATCGCTGCTCAAAACGTGGCAGAAGAAACATTAAGGCAAATCCGCAAGGACTTACCTTACGATGGTACAGAAAATTCAAGTTACTATCTAAGGCAGCAAGCTAGACAGAACTATTATATTGGACAACGACCACCAACTAATATTTTCAGTCCATTGGGTTGGAAGCAATTTTTTGATGCTTGGAAACGTGGAGATTTCAAGAATAAAGACCAATAACTCAATCAAAAAGACTTTCTACACGTTCTTTCTTGCAAAACCTTTTACTTTTTACTTACTTTGCAGAGTATTTATGGTAAAGCGATATTTTTGCTACCATAGTCTAGTATTACGTTAATCCATCCCATGAATATTTTACCTAATAGAAAGGTGAACGAACAAAAACAGTAGGATATTCAAGAATTATTTTTATGCTGAGTTGTAAATTTCAATGCCATTAAGCTAGGAATATTCAAATTCAGAATTAAATTTGCTTAACATTTTCAAACTAAAATTAATTAAAGCATGCGCCCTACATTTATCGTATTGTGTGTTGCCGTTATGGCTATGTCAACATCATGTGTTTCTAAGAAGAAATTCGATGAGTTAACAGAAGAAAGAAACCGTTTGGCTCAGAATTTGGAAGAGACACAACGTCAAATCAAATCTTTGCAAGAAGAGCAGGCACAGATGACTGCTGAATTTGAAAAGACAAAAGGAGAACTTGACGGAAAAATCACTTCACTTCAATCTGAAGTGGATGCCGCTAAAAAAGATGCAGCTAACGCTCAAGGTATGTTGGCGGAGAAAGACAAGAAAATCAATAGCCTAACAGAAGCTATTGACGCTACTTTCAATGCTTATGAGTCAAGTGGATTGACTTTGGAAGAAGTAAATGACAACATCTTCTTGAAAACTAACAATCCAGTATTATTCTCAAGTGGTTCAATCGTTTTGGATAAAACTGACTTGGAAGTGATTGACCAATTAGCTGCTATTTTGAAAAACAATCCTAATTTAGAAGTTATTGTCGAAGGACACACGGACAACAAGCAAATGGTTGAAGGTGCTGCTTACCGCGATAACTGGGATTTAAGCTACCGTCGTGCGGATGCAGTAGTTCGTCGTTTGATGAAAGCAGGCGTAAGTGCATCACAATTAGCTTCTTCTGCTCGTAGTGAGTATAATCCGTTAATGGAAGATCAAAAAACTGCTGAGGCTAGAAACCAAAATCGTCGTGTAGTATTCCGTATTGCACCGAAGATGAATGCTTTATATGATGCTTCTAAAGCAAAGTAATTTATCAAAATAATTGTTAATTACCTGAAAGAGCAATACTATATTTTAGTATTGCTCTTTTTCTTTACCTACTTGTTTTGCGCAGTTGCTCAAAATATTGATTGATACCATCTTCATCTATAACACCCACCAACTTATCTTTTTCTACTATTGGCAGAATTGGAAATTGTTCGCGCTGCATTAGCTGCATTACTTCTAAAAAAGACTGATTGATGTCTATTGCTAAAAATAAGTTATTCATATAGCTACTCACTAAAGCTTCCGTATCGTTTTGTTTTTCTGCTTCCCTTAAGAAGAGCTGATGCAACACACCGATTGGTTCATCTTTTTCATTGACAACAATAAAATGTTTTTCTTTCTTAATTTCAATGACAGCCAAAACCGTACGAATGGTATCGTTCCATTCTAGCTTTGTGAAATTCGTTTTCATTACTTCTTTAACTTGAATTTGTTTTAGTACCGCTTCATTTTTAATACTTCGATATTCTTGTAGCGCAGAAAAAAAGATAAACACGCCAAGCAAGGCAAAAACAGGACTCTGTAAAGGATAAATGCTAGCAACGATAAAGACTAACGCAAATATTTGACCAACAATGGCAGCTATCTTAGTAGCCTTTTCTCTTCCTAATCGTATGGCAAGCAAAGAACGCAGTATTCTGCCACCATCCATTGGGAAGGCGGGTAAAAGATTAAATAATGCCAGCATAATATTCAAGGAAATAAGGTAAGGAATGAATGTAACAGACACGATTCCTTCACTTTCAAGCATCTCTTGTTGCACGCTATCCATCGAAATCCAAAAAAAATAAGGACTTAGTAAAATAGCTATTGCAATATTGACTAATGGTCCCGCAGCAGCCACCAATAGCTCTTGCACAGGTTTTTCTGGCAACCTATCCAATCGAGCAACGCCACCAATAGGTAAAAGTACAATATCTTTAGTGCTTACGCCATACCTCCTTGCCGTGAGTGCATGTCCGTACTCGTGAAGTACAACGCAAAAAAAAATGGAGAACAATAGAAGCGTAAGCCACATAATGCCTTTTGCATCCAAACCACTGGAATAACCAGTAATGGCTACCCAAACAATGAGCAACGCAAAAGACCAGTGTATTTGAACGGGAATGCCAAAAAGTTTTGCTATTTGAAAAGTACCTCGCATGAAAGTAATTAATGTTAAATCAATCAAACAGCAAAACCTGTTGAGTTGTTGCCAAATTATTAGGCAAACTGCTCTCCTGCCAAAATCGGAATATACAATTGTCCTTTCAAAATATTTCTTGAAATGACAATTCGCTGTACTTCTGAAGTCCCCTCGTAAATCTGAGTGATTTTTGCATCACGCATGAGCCGCTCTACATGGTATTCTTTCACAAAGCCATAGCCACCATGAATCTGAACAGCTTCAACCGTGTGTTTCATCGCTACTTCAGAGGCGTATAATTTTGCCATTGAGCTAGCAGCATCGTAATCTAATCTTTGGTCTTTCATCCATCCTGCTCGATAAACCATTAGACGAGCTGCCTCGATTTCGGTAGCCATATCTGCAATTTTGAATGCAATTGCTTGATGTTGGCTTATAGGTTTTCCAAAGGCTTCTCTTTGTTTGGAATAAGCTACCGATAGTTCATAAGCTCCAGCAGCTATGCCCAATGCTTGTGCCGCAATACCAATGCGTCCTCCAGAAAGTGTTTTCATAGCAAATTTGAACCCAAAACCATCTTCGCCAATTCTGTTTTCTTTTGGCACGACCACATCAGAATACATAATAGTATGTGTGTCGGAGGAACGAATGCCTAGTTTATCTTCTTTTGCGCCAATGCTTACTCCTTTCCAATCTGTCTCAACAATTAGAACATTTATTCCACGATGACCAGCTTTAGCATCTGTCTGCGCAATAACTAAATGAACTTTTGAAGTCCCCCCATTGGTTATCCAATTTTTTGTACCGTTGAGCAAATAATAATCCCCCATATCTACCGCTGTGGTGCGTTGGCTGGTCGCATCACTGCCTGCCTCTGGTTCGGAAAGGCAAAAAGAACCAATCCATTCGCCGCTTGCCAATTTGGGTAAATATTTAGCCTTTTGTTCTGCTGTCCCGAACGTTTCTATACCCCAACAAACTAAAGAATTGTTGACAGACATAATTACAGAGCAAGAGTTGTCCACTTTGGATATTTCCTCCATTGCTATGATGTAAGATAGCGTATCCATACCGCCACCACCATATTCGGGAGCGACCATCATACCCATGAAGCCTAACTCCGCCATTTTTTGAATTTGAGCTTTAGGATAAATCATTTTTGAATCGCGCTCAATTACGCCCTCTTTCAATTCCTTTTGTGCAAATTCTCTTGCCGCTTCTTGAACGGCTATATGTTCTTCCGATAAGTTAAAATACATAGGATTCTATTTTTATACTAAGTTAGCGAAATTTCGCTAAATCAACAAAAAAATAAAAAGTTAATCTCTACAAAATGACATTTTTTAACTACAATTTGTTCTTCATAAAAAGGTTTTATAGAAAACGAAAGAATTATGACGAAGTTAAAATTAAGTCTAGCCTTACTACTTAGCTATTGCTTTGTGATAGGGCAACAAATCAATCGGAATCAATTTGTTGATTTGTTGAACATGGCGCTCAACGCTCCAGTGATGGAAATCGCCTATCAACATCAAACTTATGCCAGTAATAATTTAGTCTTGGTCGTTAACTGTGATAGTTATGACCCATTAAACGAAAGTCAGAAGTGGCTTTGCAATTTGCAAGATGACGATTTTTCTACGCTCAGAGGTAGCGTGACAGTATTCCAAGCACATCAAATACAAGGTTCGGATAATGATGAAGTCAATTTATATGGTACAAAGCTAAATGCTACTTTTTTAGATGGTCGTTATCGTTTGGTTTTCCGAACGCCACTGAATCTGGATAGACGACAAATTCATCAAGTTACTTTTTATGTAACTGAAGAAGATGGTCAGTGGAAAATTATAGATAGCAGTGTGGTGTTTCAGCCCAATGCTTATTGATTTAGATTAAAAATAAATTGATTGCTTTTAGATGATATTTTAAAGCTGCTTATTGCGGAGAGCGATGTTATTTGTTATCATCGTCTAAAAAACAATCATTATCGATGGAAAAAGTATTAGGAAAAAACAATTTGATTAACGATAAAAAAAATTGGTTTCATCTACATCAAGCCTATTTAGGAGAATTTGTTTATGGAGGCATAGATGGTAGTGTAACTACATTTGCTGTAGTTGCTGGCTCTGTTGGTGCAGGTTTGAGTTCTGGTGTTATTCTTATTTTAGGCTTTGCTAATTTATTAGCGGATGGTTTTGCGATGTCTGTTGGGGCTTATCTCTCCAGTAAATCAGTGCGCGACAATTATTTTAAACACCTTCGGATGCAGTATGAAGCCATTGAAAGTCAGCCACATGCTAAAAAAGAGCAAGTACGTAAAGTATATGCAGCAAAAGGCTTCCATGGAGAACTACTAGAACAGGTTGTTGAAACTTTAGTAAGCGATAAAGATTGCTGGGCACAAGTGATGATGAAAGAGGAAATGGGCATGACGGAAGAACAAAAGTCGCCATTTTGGATTGGTGCTACTACTTACTTGGCATTTACTTTGGTCGGTTTAATCCCTCTTGTGCTTTATGTTTATGATTATCTATTTCACTTTGATGGAAATATTTTCTTTATGGCTTGCCTATTCACCTCGCTTGGATTTATTTTTATAGGTATGTTGAAAACGTATGTAACAGAAACCAATCCCCTAAAAGGTATTGCCGAAACTTTAGCACTTGGTTCGACAGCGGCAGGACTATCTTATTTACTGGGGTTTGTACTAGAGAAGTTTATTAGTGTTTAAACTGCTTGACATTTACTATTGTTATATTGACAGCATTTTTAATTAAAAAAATATATATGTCCGTAACATTATCGACCAACCTAGTAAATATAGGTTTACCAGAAGAAGCAAGAACTAAAGTCAGTAACATCATACAAATCTTATTAGCAGATGAGCATTTGTTATATTTAAAATCCAGAAATTTTCACTGGAACGTACAAGGAATGGCATTTTTGCCGCTACATGAACTTTTTGAGAACCAGTATAATAAACTCGCTGAAGTAATTGATGACGTGGCAGAGCGCATCAGGAGCTTAGGCTTTTTCACGGAAGGCTCGATGGCTGCTTTTTTAAAGCTAACTCGACTGGAAGAGGCTGGACATTTAGACGGTAATGCTCAAGTTATGATCGACCAACTCTTAAATGACCATGAACAAATTATCAGAAACCTGCGTGAAGATGCTTTAGCGGTAGAAGCTCTTGGTGATGAAGGCACCGTAGATTTTTTAATTAGTTTGATTCAGGAACATGAAAAGATGGCTTGGATGTTGAGAGTACACATCGTGTAACTCAACGCCTATTGGGTTTGTTCGTTTATTCTAATCCTATTTAGTGCTGCGTAATAAATTAGAAACCATTCGTCAGATAATTTAGCAAAGCGACGTTCCATACCATATGATTCAGTTTTGTGGACGATGTATTCAATAATAAATTCGTCATCCATAGCTTGGAACTGCCGCTCAAACTCGCCACTGAGGTCAATAGGCTGATGCATTTCCCAACTTTCCTGTTCCCACCTAAAATTGCTTGCTTTCGTAGAGGACAAATCCGACGGTAATCCTTGAAGTGGAAAAGTTATGTGTTCTAATTGGAATAAGCTATCTGAATGAAATTGATCATAAAATACCATGAAATCATGAAACGCTTCAGAAGTATGTGTTGCTTCTGAAGCGTTTTTGCAAGCATAAATGGTAATAAAACACCAAAAAATCAATAAAAAACGACTCATCAATTCCATTTCAGTTCGATAGTTCAATTACTTTCTCGGCTAGGCATCTTTCCGTTGGACTCGCTCCAACGGATACTTCATGTAAACCCATTCCTCTAAGGGCAGCAGCTGTGGTTTCTCCAATAGCTACAATTTTTTGATGGGGCTGTATTTGATGTTTATTAAAATATGCCTCCACATTCAAAGGACTTGTGAATACTAAAAAATGTTGACTTAACATACGGCAATCAGTTTTTGGCAAATTAATGTAAGTGATTAAATTAAAGCACTTAATTTTATTACTTACTTTTTTTTCAATAGAATGCTTTGAATTAGATGCACAAATGAACAAAACAGTTGAATTTTGTGCGACACTTAAAAATTGTGATGCGGTTGTATCAGGATTGCCAGAACCGATAAAATGAGCAGTGTAACCATATTTTTCTAGTGCTTTTGCTGTCCCTGCTCCAATTGCTGCTAATCTAACGTAAAAAAATGGATTTTGTGTTACAATTTTTGTTAAACCTTCAAAAAAAAATTTGACTCCTTGTTGGCTATAAAAAAATATCCAATTAGATGTTGGAATTGTATCAAAATAAACCGCTTGAAAATCTATTAATGAATAGTCATAAATTTCAAATCCTTTAGTGGTTAATATAGTTCTAAATTCGCTATCTTTGCCTAAATTTCGGCTAATAAACACGCTGCTCATCTATTTATTTTATTCCTTATCAAAACCTTCTACTACTCTTTCTGCTAAACCATAGGCTGTGGAAGTAGATATTTGTATGCGTTTTAATGGACTGTCCCAGGTGTCTGCTTTGGCTGCCCAAACGTGGTAGTTACCCATTTTATCCTGTTGGCAATAAACCCCCAAAGGCATATGACACCCACCTTCCATAAGATTCAACACTTTTCGCTCCACATTAGTTATTTGCGCTACCTCTGTATGATGCAATTGCTTGAGTATGCGTCGGGTAGGTAAATCAGTTTCGTTGGTTTGATAAGCTAAAACGCCTTGTGCTGGCGCAGGAATAAACTCACGAGGGTCAAATTTGAGTACAAAAAAATGCTCTAAACTTAGGTTCAACCGAGTAATACCAGCAGCAGCAAGTAAAATAGCATCAAATTGTCCCTCCTCCAATTTTTTTATCCGAGTTGGGACATTACCTCGAATATCTTTGAGCAATAGGTCAGGTCTGAAATAAAGCATTTGGGATTTTCGGCGAGCCGAGGAAGTGCCTACAATAGCACTAGGCTTTATACGCAACATTTGCCGCATCTCCAAAGCCTCCTTTCTAATGATTAACCAATCTTCAGGGTTTTCTCTGTAAGAAACCGCCGTTACTACTAAGCCTTCTGGCGAGTTGGTCGGTAAATCTTTCATGGAGTGTACGGCTACATCAATATCCCCCCTAAGTAACTGATCTTCAATTTCTTTAGTAAAAAAACCTTTACCCTCAATTTTATCAAAACTTAGATGTTGAATCTCATCGCCTTTGGTTTTAATAATTTTTAAGGTGGAGGCTACACCTATTTCTCGTAATTGGCGCTGGAGGAAATGTGCTTGCCAAAGTGCGAGTTCACTTCCTCTAGTGCCTATGGTTAATGTGCTGTTTGTTTCCAAAAATCGCTTTTTTATTGTCCTGCAAAACAACAAAAAAACTTAACGATTTGGAAAGATTTAAGGTCTGAAAAACATTCCTGAGCCTACACGATTTTCACGCTCGCGCCAATTGGGTTGAAACCAATGTAACTGCTGCTCTTTTCCTGTATCCGCATCGCCAACTAATAGATTGATTCTAACTGTTTTCCAGTTTTCGCCTTGTACAGCTTGTAAGTAACTAATAGGAATGCGCATTTCCATGTCGTAACCCGTAGCAGTGGCTTTGCAAATATTCATCATGCCTTCTGGTGGTGCACTTGAAGAGAAGCGCTTAGAGGCAATATCTTCTTTTTGAGGTGAAATAAGCGTGTATAAACTTTCTCGAAACCAACCTGTACCTACATCGGTTGCACTTTTCATTAAGGTATTGTTGTTAATTAACACCCCGATATAATCTTGTGAAAATACGGCACCGCCTTCTGCCACCTTTATTTCATCGTCCGCTACCTGTGCTGCGATGTAGAGATAATCTTGGTCAAAAGCAAGGTCAAATTTAGCGACTATTGCTTTTGAATTTTCATCTAAAATGTTGAATTTTAAGTTATTCCAATCCGATAAATTACCATCTATTTGCTTTGATTTTGTTTCTGCCAAATAATATTTAGGTTCTGGCTTTACATAAAGTGTCGAAGGAAATTCCAATAATGGCATATTTTCAAAGGCATAACTTATTGTCGTATTCAGCTTTACAGGACTCATATCATTTGCCGCCGTATTCTTGCGGCTACGCAATTCCAAATCTACTATTTCTACAGAATTGGGTGCAATTGTTAGTTCATTATTGAGGCTAGCGACTAAGTCCCAACTGAAGCGCTCTTGAAAAGTTACCTTCATGGGTACGTCTTCATCATTAGTAATCTTTATTTTCACAATTCCTTGCGTGAAAGGCTGATCGTTTTCGACAAAGAGGGGTTCGATAAGGACATTGTTCTTACCAGAAACTCTTTGTATCATAGCTTTTGTTGAAATATCTACTACGTCTTCACTCCAGATACCTTCCAGTTGAAGATTGGCAAGCACGGGTCCTTCTTCGGTCATGGTTACCCAAACCACATGGTCAAACTCGCCCAATTTAGGTCCTCTCAAAGCAGAGCCACCACCCGTAGTGGCTAGAACAAAATAATTACCATTGTTGCGCTTTTCCTGCACATAACGATGCTCATGTCCAGTAAAAACAGTGTGTTTTCTGCTAGCTAATAGATTTTCAATTTCATTCCATCGTTTCGTATCTTGTTGATGCCAAAGGGGTTGGTGCATAAATATCAATGTCCAACGAACATCTTGGTTGGCTTCTAGTTGCTTAATAACCCATTCGTATTGTTCATCAGAGATAGTCCCTTTGCCTGCGCCTCTTCTTTGGTCTTCACTATTTAGGCAAAGGAAAAGTACATCGCCATAAACAAAGGAATAGTAAGTTTTACCAAATTTCTCTATCCACAAATCCTCCATCACTTGATTGGTAATGTCGTGGTTACCGGGCACATAAAAAAATGGAAATTGTAGCGCATCAATAAATCCAGTAAATTCTGTCCACTGCCGGTTTAATTCATCTAAATCTTCCGTATAACCTTCAATTAAGTCTCCAACACTCATCACAAATTCAGGCTGCAATAAATTGAGTTTTTTTATGCCCTGCTCAAATACCCCCGGGCGATGTCCCCCAGTTCTATCTGAAACAATGGCGAACTGAAAATTAAATGGGTTGTTGTTAAAATTTAGGTCGCTCCAAGGAGTCGCCCCTTTCATAGTATCTATCTGTAAATCAGGTATTTGTCGTTGTGCTTGTAAAGTAGAAACGACAGAAAGAAACAAAAAAGAAAAAATTAAAGGTAAAGATTTCATCTTGAATAGATTTAGTTGCTGTAAAATTATAAGGACTTCCTCGGAAAATGACACTATACTGTGTTAACTTTTAGTGAATTTTTTGAACCAAATATTTGAATATCAATGAACTATTTATCGGAAAATAATGGCAACACACTTTTTCCTGTTTTTTTGAAATTGCATCATTTGCACACCTTGTTAATAGGTGGCGGAAATGTAGGTTTAGAAAAACTAGAAGCCCTACTGCGCAATGCCCCTATGGCAAAAATAACCATCGTGGCTGGTGAAGTGCGCCGACCTGAAATATGGGATTTAGTTGCCCAACATCCGAATGTGA
>DAITMC010000129.1:0-10069 GCA_036835365.1 Saprospiraceae bacterium | reverse complement strand
TGGCTAATTGCGAAGCGCGCAAATGCACTGTTTCTATAAATTTACTTTGATAGACCAACTCAAGGTAGTCTTTATATTGGTGGGGTTTGTGCTGCTCTTCCACTCGGTATTTGAGTGCATGAAAAAAACTATCTACGATTTGTTCTTTTACATCTTGCTCTAGGTCAATGGCATACAAGACACGTTTTGCTGCTACACTTGGTTGAGGAACGCCACAGTTAAAACAGAATTTAGCCGATTTAGGTAATTGTGTACCACAGTTGATACAGTGTTTCATGTTTTGTTGGTGGGTGAAAAAGGATGAACAGATTCAGTAAACATCTTTTGTTAAAATCTCTATCGTCTTTTCAATGAGTATCATTTTATAGCTAAGGTACAACCTCTTTTTGTTTATTCGCCAAAAAAATAATAACGCTGCTCATCTGATTTTTAGATAAAAGTGAGTGGTTGCCTACTGCAAATGTACTATCATAAGTAGAAAATCTTGTTAAGTACACGTTTTTAACAAAGAGCATACAGCCAACTCAAATCCATCGCCTAATGATGCACCACAAACTTCAGGGCTTGTTTATATTCAGGTAGCCAGAGCAAGTAAATGCCATTGGGCAAATGTTGAATTTCAAGCGTATTGGCTTGTTTGGCTTGAAGCATTCTTTGTCCAAGCAGGTTAAAAACAACTGCGTCGAATAATAGATGATCAGTATGTTGAATTTGCAGAATATCCTTTACTGGATTAGGAACAATCGAAATCGTTGTGTTTTCGCTAATTTGGTTTTGAATGGGGCTAATGGTTTCTTCTACAATCGCACCTGTTCTTGTGTTGCTACCTTTGTAAGTGCTCCACCAAACGCGCTCAGGTGAAATGGGAACATTAAGTTCATACACATTTAAAAAAGCAGTATCAGGGGCTGTCCCAAATCGCTGCGTATAACTCAGCGCCACCAAATCCATTGAGCCATCGCCGTTTACATCGCCAATAGTTGCCCCATTCATGTAAGTCCACCCTTGCGGACGGATTGGGAATCCTTCCATTTCAGTAGCACTTTCTAAGCTATAAGCATGAATAAAACCCTTGCCACTGCTGGCATCATGAAGATTGCTTCCGAATATCAAATCAGGTTTACCGTCGTTATTTACATCTGCTACGGTAATTAAGCCCTCTAAACCACCTGATTTCACAAGGGGAAAATTAGGTAAAAGCTCGCCGCTTACATCCCATGCGTACAACATTTCCTCCTCATCCACGCCAATAGGACGGCTCATCAACGTAATTTTTTTGCCATTCCAAGTAATGACCGTTGGCGTAGTGTAAGTCCAATTGTTGTTGGGTACATTCTTGGACCAGTTGGTAAGATAGTCGCCCGTTGATTCGCAAGCGTAAAACTTAGGGCGATTGCCATGTCCTGCACCAATAATTTCTTTTTGACCATTTTCATTCAAATCTATCAAAATAGGCGACTGGTAGCTATATCGCAAATCAGGATGAGTAACAGGAAAGCCAGATTTTAGGCTGCCATTTATCTCAAAAGCATAGAGTGAAACAGTGGAAGCAACAACAATATCTTTCTTGCCATCGGCATCAATATCTGCAACGGAGGGGGTAACGGCTGGCGTTCTATCCAAAGTAATGGGAAAATTGGGGAACGAAGTGCCATCCAGACGCAATACCTGCAAACGACCTGCGGGACTAACCCGTTCACAAACAACGATTTCTAGGATGCCATCATCATCTAAATCGCTTAATGTTGGTGCGGAAAGTACCCAGTTATTGTTAAAATTCTTTGGGAAATTAGGTAAGTCAATTCCTTTTCTGTCCACAACATAAAGCCGTCCTGCTTGTGTACCTCCTGTGGCAAGTACAATTTCTGGAATACCATCGCCATTCAAATCCGCAACGCTTGGTGGATAAATAGCTACCCCGATCAGGTCTTTTTCCCAAATAAGTTGTTCTTCATCAAAGACATACAGTTTGTTGTTTACGCCAACAATTATTTCATCTTTGCCATTTCCATTGAGGTCGGCAAGTGTGACATTTCTAAAGTTTTTAAACGTAGCGTTAGCAGGTAATGTTTTAGGAAAGCCTGACATCTGCGAAGGAGTGTTACTTCGCTGTTCTACTTCAGGTATAGCTATATTTAGTGTTTCTACTTGAATTAAGCCTTCTTCATTCAGCGATGCTTTTTGGTATTGCCCATTCAGTAAAGTTAGTCCTAAGCTAAAAACTAATATTAAGCAAAATTTCATGGTGCGCTTTGTATTTGAATGATAAAATTATCCTTTTTTTACTTGTTAAAGGCAACTTTGTGTGTGGCGCAAGTATTTATAATAGTAAGTGTTCAATACAAAACCTATATACAGGCTTAATAACAAAAAAGAACACAAAAATATTGCCCTTTTGTTTTGCTGATTTCTTTCATACTACTAAGCAATAAGTGCATAATGACCATTAAAGAGGACTTACTTCAATACTTATGGCGAACTAAGCGTTTTGACCTTTACAATTTGCAAACGACGGAGGGAGATACCATTGAAATTCAAGACTTTGGAACGCCTAACTATCATGCAGGACCCGACTTTTTGAATGCGAAGATACAAATCAATGACACCCTTTGGATAGGTAATGTAGAAATGCACGTTCGATCATCCGATTGGTTGTTGCATGGGCATGCACAAGATTTGGCTTATGATAATGTTATTCTCCATGTCGTATTTGAAGAAGATAAACCCATTTATCAATTGGAGTCCGAGCGGATGCCCTGTTTAGAGTTGCGTAGTAGAATATCCTTGAAAATTGCCAATACTTACCAAAAGTTGCTACATAATGAATATTGGATTCCTTGCCAAGCACACTTTTCAGAAGTAGCAGCCATCACTAAAGCCTTTTGGCTAGATCGCCTTTTGGTAGAGCGATTAGAGCATAAGACAAAAGCCATAGAAATGGCTTGGCAGTACAACAATAATGATTGGGAGGAAACTTTTTATCAGTTCCTATCGAGCAATTTTGGAGTGAAAGTCAATGCAGAACCCTTTGAGTGCTTGGCGCGCTCTTTGCCTCAACGTATCTTGAGTAAACATAAAGATAGTTTATTCCAGATTGAAGCCCTGCTATTTGGGCAAGCAGGGATGTTAAATTACACTTTTCAAGACGATTATCCAGAACAATTGAAAAAAGAATATCAGTTTCTAAAGGCTAAATATCAACTGCAACCTATCGAAGTGGTAGCTTGGAAATTCATGCGTCTGCGACCTGCCAATTTTCCGACTATTCGCTTGGCGCAACTAGCGCAATTAGTGCATCAGTCCTCGCATTTGTTTAGTCGAATTTTAGAAATAGAAACCATAGCAGACCTAG
The DNA here is from genome assembly GCA_036835365.1 of Saprospiraceae bacterium. Lineage (GTDB taxonomy): Bacteria > Bacteroidota > Bacteroidia > Chitinophagales > Saprospiraceae > JAAUTG01. The sequence goes on along the minus strand of DAITMC010000129.1, from coordinate 6,717 downwards.
AGGCCTTATTCAAGGTGCAACCCTCTGCCTATTGGGGAAACCATTATTTATTTGATAAACCTTCGGAAAAACGAAGTAAAGCAATGGGCAAAAAGACTATAAATCTGTTGATTATCAATACATTATCGCCTTTTCTTTTCCTTTACGGTACAAAAAGAGGCATCCAGAGCTACCGAGACCGTGCTATAAAATGGTTGGAGGCAATTCCTGCTGAAGAAAATAATATCATAGAAAATTGGCAGCAGCTAGGGATGCAACCCCAATCCGCTTATGAAACACAAGCGCTAATTCAACTCAAAAATGAATACTGCAACACTAAAAACTGCCTGAATTGCTCCATCGGTAATGCCATTTTAAAATAAGAAATAGCGCGCCAAAAAAGTTGATCCGCATTTTCGACGAGCTATTTTTTTGATACGTAAATTAGATGAATTGTAGCAGTTTAGCTTCTCCAACTCATAACTGGTGCTGACGTTTTTAAAATCACTAACTCCTGACGGAAATAAAGTTGCTCACTTGGCAAATTATTCCAATACTGAATATCTTTTACACTGCATTTGAATCGCTGTGCAATCGCTTCCAATGTTTCACCGGCACTAACTACATGCGTTTGCTGTTGTTTGTCGTTGTAGCCAATTGCTACAGGGGTAAGGTTGTAAAAATTTGGCTTTACTTGTGTCATTGCTGACTCGGGCAAAATCAAATAGTGACCTTTTTCACTAGCTGGAATATAGTTTTTCTTATAGCTCGGATTTAGTGCAGAAAGAACGCTAACTTCTACTCCAGTTTGCATTGCAATTTCTTGAAAACTAATTGCTTGGAGCACTTTTACCGTACGGCTAAGTTGTAGATCGTAGCTTGGATAAACTGGTATCAAGCCATGATCAGTGTAGTAATTCATCAAGTAGGTTGCTGCTATAAAACGAGGAACGTACATTTGTGTCTCTTTTGGTAAATAGTTTCTGATTTTCCAAAAGTTGCGTTCGCCAGCGGCACTAATAGCTTGATTTAAGCGTGCTGGTCCGCAGTTGTAGGCTGCCAATACCAACGCCCAGTCGCGATATTTACCGTAAAGTTGAGATAAATAAGCCACTGCTGCTTCGGTCGAGCGGATAGGATCGCGCCGTTCGTCCACATATTCATTGATGGTTAAATGAAATTGTCGTGCGGTGGCTGATGTGAATTGCCATAACCCTGTTGCACCCACTTGCGATTCAGCATGAGGTTGTAATTGAGATTCTATGACGGCTAGATACTTCAATTGCTCCGGAAGGCGATACACTTTCAAGTAATGTTCAAAAATCGGAAAGTACAAAGCAGTGCGTCCAACTAAGTACGGTGTTGCTTTTTGTCCATAAATTACATAGTCTTTGATGTAGGCTACAACCGCAGAGTCGATTTTTATTTCGACTGGGCTGTTCAAACTGTTGATTCGCTGCTGAATAACCGCTTCCGAAACCATTGTCGGAGGCGTAAATGATTTGCTTTGACTTAGTGACGATGCGACAGTAGCAGCATACGATAGTAGAAGGCATACTATCGCCACCAATGATGTCCATGGGAATTTCATATTTACGGGATAAAAGTTTTGTGTCTTTTGGTGGGATCAAGCACCAAAAAACGTGTTTTTATATGTTCATTGCGAGTTTATACGACCTTGAAAAATAAAGGTTTGCTACAAAAAGGCGAGTGTGTAAAGAAATTTAAAAATGATAAAAAAATAAATATGTAATTCTTGAAATAAACCGTTAGTTAGTAAATACAATTTACATAAATAAAAATATATTATCAAAGGGTTAAAATATTTATTGTGTTTAAAAACACCTGATTGAAGTAAGTTGAACGTATGAATGAGTTGTTCTTTAGGGATAGATTATGGGTAAAAATTAGCGTCAATAACGAGCCATCTTTAGCACTAAGGGTGCTTTGAATAAAAAAAGCCCAAAGAAATTAAAAATTAATAGTAGCAATTCGCAGCGTTCTTACATAGCTTGCGTTCTTTGTAGAGATAAAAGTGATATTAGAGATGAAACAAACTTTACTGAGGACATTATGGATGGTGATGGCATTGGCTAGCTGCAATGTAGGTTTAGAAGAAAGCCCAAAGCTAATTACGGATATTGACAATGAATTTTCGATTGATTTCTTAGAAGTGCTTACTCCTCAATTGCGCAGTTTGGAGTTTAGGACGAACGTTATCAACAACAGACGTTGTGTAGGTTATAAAATTAATCAAGAGTTAAATGTTGGCTTTTTTAGCATCACTTTTAATTTTAGTAAAACGGTGGTATCAGGGCAGCAAAATTGTGATACGCAAGAACCTGTTATGGCTGTTGCTAGGCTCAATTTAGAGAACGGAGTATATGATTTGCAATTCAATATCAATAAAAATATCGTTAGTAAGGGCAAGTTGCTGGTGAGCGATGAGGACTATGAGTTCGTATTCACTACGATTAACGGAATTATCTTGCTCAATAGAAAATTAAATCGCATTCCTGCACAAACCGTTTGGGGATTTATTGGCTACCAAGAAAATAGCCTAGATGAAGTCCAAGAAAAATTAGTTAATGAGTTTAACGGGTTAACGCAAGTGGCGCAGCTACCTGTCGGTAATTATGGATACTTCAATATTGATGTGGATCATCAAATACAACCAAAGACTTTTCCACTCCAGGGTAAATATCTTGCTATTATTGGTCATTATGACGACCTTGAACCTATTCGCTTATTAGTGAAAAAATATCGAACAGCGCATACGGGGTTAACCCTGAATTTCTATGCCGCTAATGGTGATGTTTTTTAGATAATAGGAAGTAGCATCGGTTTAAAATCGTGGGTTGCCGCCTCTTTCAGTTGCTGGCAGGACATGGCAATGGTTTCTTTGATAGGAGTGTATTGGACTTGGAGTTGCTCTATGGACTTGGAGTTGTCGTAATAGTATCTTTCTGTAGCATGCCGAGCCGTTTCTTTTGTTATAAAAGGAGAAGTGCCTATCAAGCGCGATTGTAACCAAGCTGCACGCCAAGCCAATTCTCGAATAATATAATTTACTTTCACAGCGGGGCGCTTTTTGCCTAAAGCATCAGCTATTTGGTATTGCAATTCCTGATACAATAAATTCTCGGCATTTACAATAAGTCGCTGGTTATTCAGATTGCTTTCCATCAAATCAATACAAGCTTTTGCCACATCTCGAACGTCCACAAAACCAGTACCGCCTATGCTATAAAAATTAAAATTTTGCCAAGCATTCATGAAGAACTTACCTGTGCCTTGATGCCAAAATCCACTCCCTAAAATTACAGATGGGTTAATCACCGCCACGGTCAAACCCTCCGCCATGCCACGCCAAACTTCCATTTCTGCTAAATACTTAGTAATGGCATAGGAACTGTTAATTTTACTATTTTCCCATGTAGCCGTTTCGTCCAGATAAACTGTTTTTTGAGAACGCCCAAGTGCGGCAATTGAACTAACATGCAGCAATTTTTCGATGCCCATATGCAAGGCTGCATTTACCACATTAGCCGTCCCCTTAACATTGACCTCGTACAACTTTTGTTTGTCGCGTGGATCATACGACACTACCGCAGCGCAATGATACACCTGCTCCACGCCCTCCATGGCTTCTTCAAGACTAAAAATATCCAATATATCGCTTTCTATCCATTCAATTTGTTGCTCGATATCTTTGACCAAAGCCATTGGGCTATTGGCTCTTTTGATAGCACGAATAGCGGTATGTCCTCTTTGTAGCAGATAATGCAATAGATACGCCCCTACAAAACCCGTCCCACCAGTAACTAAAATGTGCTTCATGAAATATATTTTCGGATAATTAACAGTAAAAGGGCGAGACCTGTTTCTTTGTCAAAGCCAATTTTTGAACGTCGTTATCATTTTTTCACAATCCATACTGATCAATCAAATAAACTAAGCTAGCCATTGCTGCTGCTCCTAGTTCTAGCTCTCGCTTGTTCACGGCTTCCATGCGATCAATATCAGTGTGGTGATAGTCAAAATATCTTTGAGAATCAGGGAGAAAGCCAAATAGCAACCCTTTCTGAGGTTTTAATCGGGAAATGTCTGCTCCCGAACCACCTTTTTGAAATCGCAATTCATAAGGCTCCAGTAAATCCGACCAGGTTAATACTTTTTTAAATCGCTGCTCAAAAATAGATTCATCGCCTTCGCAACTAAATCCTCTCGGTGTAAAGCCACCGCGATCGGATTCGATAGCTGCCAAGTGAAATTCTCGATTTGCCATAGAACTATCTCGATAAGCAATAGCACCAGTTTGACCGTTTTCTTCATTCATGAACAACACACATCGAATGGTGCGCTTGGGTTGGTAATTTAACCTTTTGAAAATTTGCAACACATCCATCGCTTGCACACAACCTGCTCCATCATCGTGAGCGCCTTGCCCTAAATCCCAAGCATCTAAATGGCCGCCTACCAAAATAATTTCCTCTGGCAACTCACTGCCTTTTATTTCGCCAATAACGTTGTAAGAAAGTTGAGGAGATAAGTGCTGACAGGTGGTGCGTATAAAAATCTTAACTGCTTCTTTTTGCAGCAATTCACTCAATAACTCCGCATGATTGGTACTAATAGCAACAGCGGGGATGTTGCGCTCTGTTTCACTATAAAAAGTAGTGCCTGTATGGGGCACATCGTCCAAGCGCGTAGTCATAGAACGAACAATGGCAGCTACTGCACCATATTTAGCAGCACGAACAGGTCCGAACACCCGCTGATCTACAGCGCCGCCATAAGCAGCAAAGGTGTTGAGTTGCGTGGCATCCATCGGGCGATTGAAAAATACGATTTTCCCTTTCAGTCCTTTTTCACCGAGTTGCTCTACCTCATCTAAACTTCTGACTTCAACGACTTCTGCCGCTACGCCATCTTTACCCGTTCCGATAGCACTGCCCAAAGCAACGCCATTCAATTCAACACTACCCAGTATGTTGGATTGAACAATTCGTATTTGCTCTTTTTCCCCGCGTACCCAATGTGGCACTACACAAGGTTGCAACCAAACGGTATCTAAATTTAAGGTATCTAGCATTTGTTTGGTATATTCCACTGCGGCTGCGGCTTGCGGCGAACCACTTAGTCGAGCGCCAATTTGCGTGGTTAGGAACGTAAGCCAGGGGTAGCTTTTGCCTTGTGTTAAAGCAGTATGATGAATGTTTTTGATAAAGAATGCGTCTTTGTCTGTTGATTGGGCAAGGCACAATGAAGTCCCACCGATTAACAAGCACAGTAGTAAGTATTTTTTAAGCATAAGTTGATGTATTCGCTGAATTGAGTTCAAAGAAATTGAAATTTTTCTAAAAAATGACACAATCTATTCATGCAATATTATTTTGTCTAACAAGACCTTCAAAAATCAATCCTTTAGTAGGTTCATTTAAGCCAATCATTATTCCAAATTGAAAATGGAAGTTTGTTTTAAACTTCAATTAAAACCCTACAATATTTGGATTATTTTGAAAATCAAATAATTTATCAATATATTTGGAACAGGAAAAGCAATGAATAATATCTCTATATAAAAATTAATTTGGTTTTATTTGGTTAGGGTTGAGGCAGTTGCAGTTGCACTGCCTTTTTTTATGTGGTTTCGTAGGAACTTTGCTTGAACGTTTTATGCAACAATAGGTCAATGTTCGTATAGACAATTTGACCCATATTGGTACAATAATCAAAGGCATTGCTTTTATGATGTTCACTCAATTCACTGCATAGTTTAGCTACCTTTTCATGCGTTGAAATTTCGTCTTCCATCATTACTTCCATCAGGTCATCAAACTGTGTTCGCGCCGCTTTCACTCGTCCAGCAATTAAGCTGCGCTCTTCTAGTTGATATTGTTCCATCGTTTTGGGCGACATATGTTTAATGCCTAAAAAGATAATCGGATTATTCTCCTTGAAATATTGGGGCATATAAAATTTCTTCCGTCCTTCATAGGACTGTTGGTCAAAATCAATGGCACGCAAACGAAACTGTGAGCCTTCAATGTCGGGCGTAATATCCACCACATAGTTATAAGCGCGCATATCGCCGAGCAACCGCACAAAACAGCGTTCGTTGAATTTGACAAATTCTTTTGCCATCCGAATTTGATTAAATTCACTGTCATTCAAATGGCGCAGCATGAATTCATCGCCTGGAATTCCCGCCACATGTTCCTCGATTAATGTGTTGCCATCCACAAAATAGGTCATCACATTGGGAGAAAGAATATCCTCCAATTCCAATCCATACACCCGCGAAGCATCTGCTCGTTTAACATAAAAATGATCGTAATTATCGTTCAAACGATTGATGATTCTAATTCGAAATGGACGCGTATTGCCAAAAATACAATAGTCAATACGCGCAATGCTAAGATGCTCCAGCACTTTTACATCGCCATCAGTTTTTAACAAGGCATATATTTCTGTCAATCCCTTGTACAATCTATCCATTTCCCATTCTGGATAATAAACCGTTTGCCAAAGCGTATCTTCTCCATTTCTATCCAACAGCGAAGTGGACATAGAAAACCGCGAAAGGTCTTCATACTGCACTGGTAGCGAGCGATACCTGCCATAATACTGCAAATAGACCTTTAGCGGTTGTTGAATTTTGTAGGGAACTTTCTTTTTTGAAGGTGCATCAACTGCCATAGTCTTTTAACTGTGGTTTAAAAATGGAAGACTGTT
>DAITMC010000128.1:0-10121 GCA_036835365.1 Saprospiraceae bacterium | reverse complement strand
ACCGAGCGGAACATTGTTGGAATGGCGACCCTACCCAACCAAATTATATTTCTCGACTTCGCTATCATCGTATGTTTATTCCGAAATGGGCAGAAGAGATGAAAACACGCGCACCGAAAGAAGCCGATTTGACCTCTTGGAGGTATTAGTGAACCCCTCATTTCCTCAAAATCACCAAAAATGGTAACTTTAGTCAAGAACAAATCGCTCTTGACTAAAGCAACCCTACCCCCCTCTTCCAAATATTAAAAACCTCCTGATAGGTATGTTGATGACTAAAATCAGGATAAATAATTTGACGGCTGTTGTTTACTCCAATGCTTTGCCAATCGCTAATTACGCCTAGCGCTTTCCATCCTAGCAATGCTGCCCCGCGCGATGTACCTTCTTCGTTGTCTTGAAGGTAAACTATCGTACCAAAAATATCAGCGAGTAGTTGCATCGCTAACTTATTCTGGGTAAATCCGCCATTAGCATAAATAGTAAAATTGGAGGGTAAATATGCCTTGAGCGAATCGCTGATGGTATAAAGATTGAAAATGATACCTTCCAACAACGCCCTATATAAGTGTGCTTTTTGATGTTGTTTAGTTAATCCCCAGAATGCCCCTTTAACCTGTGCGTTCCATAAAGGCGCTCGTTCACCTAATAAGTAAGGCAAAAAAATAGGATTTTCTGTATTGGGTGGTAATGCCTTTGCCTGTTCCATCGTCATAGCATCCAAGCCAATGGTTGCTTCAAACCATTCGTGGATAGCACCGCCGCTATTGCTAGCTCCACCAATAATATAGTGCTGTTCATCCAGCAGATAGTTAAAAAGGCTCAAAGTGGAGTCTTCAATAGGTTGATGATGCGTCGTACGCAACGCAGCACTTGTACCTATACTAATGACCATTTTATTGCTATCCAGCACTTGTTCACCTAAATTGGCTAAACAGCCATCGCTAGCACCGAGGACAACAGAAACATTTTTAGGAATACCTAATGCTTGAGCTACCGCTTCACGCATAGGTGAGCAAACAAAAGTAGGAGGAACAGGCTGACTGAGCTGAGTCGAATCAATTTGGCAGTAAGCTAAGGCATCGCGATGCCAAATTAAACTTCTAATATCGAATAATCCTGTGGCAGAAGCAATAGAATAATCTACCCAATATTGACCAAACCATTGGTAAATTACCCATTCTTTGATGGAAACAAACTTAAAAGTACGCTTAAAAAGAGCAGGTTGATGATCGCGAAGCCAAGCAATTTTACAAAGCGGCGACATAGCATGAATAGGCGTTCCAGTTTCGTAATAGATTTGCTTACCTAATTGGCTTTCTTTTAATATATCAGCATAATTTTGGCTTCTGCCATCTGACCAAATTATGCTATGGCTTAAAGGATTCCCTTGTTCGTCCACAGCGATTACACTGTGCATAGCACTGCTAAACACTATGGCTTGAGGAGGGCATTTCATCAATTGGATAGTAGTTGCTGCCGCACTCATTAAGGCTTGATAAATCAACATTGGCGACTGCTCTTGAAAATTAGTACCCGACGATAAAGTAGGATATCCCATTTGCCGCTTTTGCAACAAATGACCTGAATCATCAAAAGCTACCGCTTTAGTGCTAGTCGTCCCAATGTCTATGGCTAAGATGTAGAGTGGCTTCATTTACTCCAACTAATTTGTAGCAAGATGCTAAGAATCACATTAGGATACAAGTTGGTTGTAACTTTCTTCTATTTTTGTGAAAAAATATATAAATTATGATGCGTTCATTGGCAGTATTTTGTGGCTCAAGGATGGGCAAACACCCTATTTACAAAGACCTCGCTATTCAACTAGGAAAAGCAATAGCCACTAGAAACATTACTTTGGTTTACGGAGGTGGTGATGTGGGGCTAATGGGAACTATTGCACAAACTGTGATTGAAGCAAACGGGCGAGTCATTGGTGTAATGCCTAAGTTTTTACAAGAACGCGAAGGACATTTCAAAGGCACTGAATACACAATTGTAGAAACTATGCATCAACGCAAAGCCGTTATGGCAGACCGCTCTGATGCGTTTCTGATTCTACCAGGTGGCTATGGCACGATGGATGAATTTATGGAAATTGTTACTTGGCGACAACTTGGTTTACATGATAAGCCCATAGGCGTATTGAATGTAAATGGCTACTACAATCATCTTTTAGCCCATTTAGATCATATGACCAACGAGGGATTTATGTCAAAAAAAGATCGAGCACTTATATTCGATGGATTACACATCAATCTGGTGCTTGATGAATTAAATACGTCCTTAAGAAGGATACTATCTTAATTTTTAAAATGCAACATATACCTACTTTTTATTATAAAAAAAATTATATAATTACGATAAAAATAAAAAAAACACTACCTTTGATAGTAAATTTATGTAAGAAATGTTAGTGCTTTGAGCAGTAACATTTACCTAGAAACAATATATAGATAAGGCAGGAGGAAAATAAAAATAACAAAAACTGATTATCATGCTAGCAATTCACAAAAAAATTATCCTGTGGGCAATGCTCTGCATTGGGATGCTATGGTCCAATAAAATACTAGCAAAGCATGCTATCAAAGATAGTAAAGTATATTATCATCAAAGTATAACTCATTTAAAGCGAGGACGCAATTTAAGAGCAGTACAGTGCCTAAAAAAAGCACTAGCATTAAATCCATCCAACGATGCTGCCCATTTGCTACTCATAAAAATTTACATCAAATCAAAAAAAGAGCAAAAAGCTATTCCCTATCTAGCGCAACTACATACTATAGTACCTAGTAGCACTTACAGGGCTATTGAAAAGGGTTATCTTTTAGGATACAACTATGTGTTGCAGCAAGATTTCCCAAACGCCGAAAAACAACTCAAACAGACTATTATAGAGGCTTATAAATATAGACAGTCAAATTTTCATGACATACTATCTCGCTGTTACAATGCCCTAGGCTATCTCAATGCCATACAACATCCTGCGGAAGAAATAAAAAATCAGCAAATACTGGTTTTGCATAAGAGAACGCTTTTCAATTCGCGCATGCTCTTTGAAGAAGCCCTCCGATACAACCCCCAACATAAAATTGCAGCCGACAACTACAATAGGGTCAATACTGCCTTACATATGCCACCTGATCGTATTACTCCCTTCTCAGAAAATCCAAATGAAGCGTTCAATAATCTCACAATCAATCATCCCTCTGCACCTGTTGCTCCAATCAATCCTACATTATTGCCTATTGGATTAGAATTAATGTCTAAATGGATGAACAACTGTGATGAATTACTTTTAATGCTTGATATTTCAGGCTCGATGAGGGTTAATCCTCAATTCAATACAGAAAACTCGAAGTTTAACATCATGAAGAACCTCGTATTCCATTTCTTGAATACCGTTGATCACAAAGTCAATTTAGGACTGCTTACCGTTGGTGGGTCTTGCGAGAGTGAACCAATTGTAAAACTGTCAACGTCTTCTCCTAGAAGAGTACTTTCCAATGCTTTACAAAAAGTAGAAGCGGAGGGGAACACGCCCTTGAATCACTCTTTGCGCCATGCGCCCGAACTCTTTAAATCGAACAATAAAAAAAGGGCTATTTTATTCATCACCGATCATACAGATGGCTGCCTACCCGACGAAACATGTCACCTTTCCATGTGGCTAGGCACTCAAAATATTGCATTACACGTACTGACTTTTCTGGAAGAAAAAGATGCTCTTTTGGAATACAAAACCTACAATTGCATGACGCAAGCCACCAATGGACATCTGAATCTGCTTTCTCCCACTGGTCTAATTGAACAAAAGGATTTTAATCTACAAGTAGAAGAATCTCTATTGTTACCCATCATGCAACAACGATCTATAGATGAAAGTATTGCAAGTCATTTTAAAAAAAGAAGCTATTAAATATTCGATTTTCTTCGCTAAGTTGGACAGTATATAAAAATCTTTTACTTTTGCCCGTCATTTTCTACTCGACATTTAAAAAGCTCGGTAAGAAAACAGACTAAATAAATTATTTTAAGGTTGATTTTTAACCTAAAACTTTAATGAACAAAAAATTTTAAGCATCAATTATGGGGCAAATCATTACAATAGCAGTGCCGGCATTAGGAATCTTAGCATTGCTCTACACTTTCATCCAATTCAACTGGGTTTCCAATCAAGAAGTTGGTTCTGAAAAAATGGCTAAAATTGCTAAAGCCATTGCCGAAGGCGCTATGGCATTTTTGAGAGCAGAGTACAGAATATTAGCTATTTTCGTGCTGGGCATATCCATCCTCTTAGGATTTACTGCCGATGCAGAAAATAGCTCGCCTTTAATTGCGCTTTCCTTTATTATAGGTTCATTTTGCTCTGGTTTAGCTGGATTTATTGGGATGCGCATTGCCACAAAGGCAAATGTACGTACTACTAATGCAGCAAGAGTAGGCTTAGGCAAAGCACTAGAAGTAGCTTTTGCAGGTGGTTCTGTAATGGGACTTGCCGTAGTAGGTCTAGGTCTATTAGGCTTGGGTGGCTTGTTTTTAGCTTATCAAGGCTCAACGGATTGGAATATTAATCGCGTAATCACAGTCTTAACAGGCTTTTCTTTTGGCGCATCTTCTATTGCGCTATTTGCGCGTGTGGGCGGTGGTATTTATACCAAAGCAGCAGACGTTGGCGCAGATTTGGTGGGTAAAGTAGAAGCAGGTATTCCCGAGGATCACCCTTTAAACCCAGCAACTATTGCAGATAACGTAGGCGATAATGTAGGAGATGTTGCAGGTATGGGTGCTGACCTTTTCGAGAGCTATGTAGGTTCTATTATTGGTACTATGGTACTTGGTGCTGCATTTATTGGAATCAGTGGATTTGAAACGACCAATGATTTTAATGGCTTGAATGCAGTATTACTACCACTTGTTGTAGCTGGTTTAGGCATTCTTACCTCCATTCTTGGCACTTTCTTTGTGAAAGTAAAAGAAGGTGGCGATCCACAAAAAGCCCTAAATCGTGGTGAATTTATTGCGGCTGGATTGATGTTGACAGGTACATTTTTCTTGGTTACTCAATTTATGTTACCATCCGCTTGGGTATGGAATGGCATACAATATACAGCCATGGGTGTTTTTTGGGCTATTCTTTTTGGATTGGCTGCGGGGTTACTTATTGGTTTAATCACAGAATATTACACTGGATTCGGGACAAAACCTGTAAAGTCAATCGTTGATCAATCCTTAACAGGTGCTGCAACCAACATTATTGCAGGTTTAGGCGTTGGAATGCAATCTACGGCTATTCCAATTATTATCTTAGCAGCAGCTATTATTGGAGCTTATGAAGTAGCAGGGCTTTATGGTATTGCTATTGCAGCAGTAGGTATGCTTTCCAATACAGGTATTCAATTAGCTGTGGATGCTTATGGTCCCATTTCGGATAACGCTGGTGGTATCGCTGAAATGAGTGAACTTCCTGCTGAAGTGCGCCAGAGAACAGATAAGTTAGATGCCGTAGGAAATACAACAGCCGCTATCGGTAAAGGCTTTGCAATTGGTTCAGCAGCCTTGACTGCATTGGCATTATTCGCCGCTTTTATGACTATTGCCAATATCAATTCGATTGACATCTCTAAACCACTTGTCATGGCTGGTCTTTTATTAGGGGGTATGCTACCTTTCCTATTCTCTTCTATGGCGATGAATGCAGTAGGTAGAGCTGCCATGGATATGATTGAAGAAGTGCGTCGTCAGTTTAATAACATTCCTGAGTTGAAAGCGGCTTTGAGTGCAATGCAACGCAATGAGGACAAGCAATTTGAAACTTGGAGCAAAGAAGATCAACAGATATTTGATGCAGCAGAAGGCAAAGCAGAATATGGCAAATGTGTAGAAATATCCACTAAGGCTTCTATTCGAGAAATGATTCTACCTGGCTTGTTAGCCGTTATTTCACCTGTTATAATAGGGTTCGCAGGTGGACCCGAAATGTTAGGTGGGTTGTTAGCGGGTGTAACCGTTACCGGCGTATTGATGGCAATTTTTCAATCCAATGCTGGTGGTGCTTGGGATAATGCTAAAAAGATGTTTGAAGGTGGTGTGGACATTAAAGGGAGAACATATTATAAAAAATCTGACCCACACAAAGCAGCGGTGGTAGGTGATACCGTTGGCGACCCATTTAAAGATACTTCAGGACCTAGTTTAAATATCCTATTGAAACTGATGTCGGTGGTAGCCCTAGTAATTGCACCAATGATTGCTTTAGATTCAATGGACAAAACAGGGATGGAAATTAAACCAGAGGTACAAGAACAAATCGGCAAGATTACAACACCTATTGATTCTGAACAAATTACAAAGTAAAATATGCTTTATTTTGCAGCATTTGTATCAACAAATGCCGCCCTCCAAAGTTAATAAGATGGATATTTGACCTAGTGCAAAATTGCCAAAGTCAAATATCCATTTTTTTATTATGCCATACAAAATGTATCTAAGCAAATGAAACATTGGATAACTCCTATGCTAACTTTGATGCTCTTTTTTTTACAGCTCATCGCATGTAAAAATGACCCTAGCGGTGCTACATCAAGTGAAGATGGTGAAGCACAAACCTCGCTTCCTTCGGAGCAAAGTGATTTTGGTGAAGCTAGATTCAAGTGGGGGTTTATTAATCAAAGCGGCATAGTTACTATTCCTCCTCAATTTGATGATACCCGCAATTTCGTTGGAAATTTAGCTGCCATACAACTAAAAGGTAACTGGGGTTTTATTAATAAACAAGGCGACATCATGATTGAGCCGCAATACAAAGGGGTTTGGGACTTTAAAGAAGGATTAGCGAGGGTGGAAACATGGGACAAAAAAATGGGATTTATCAACTTAGTAGGAAAATTTATTATCCCAGCCACATTTGACGAAGCTAGAGATTTTAGCTATGGTCTAGCGAGAGTGCAGGAAGATGGCATCTTTGGATACATCAATAAAAAAGGAGAATTAGTCATTCCTTACAACTTTTCGGCTGCCTCCGATTTTGTGGATGGATATGCCAAAGCTAAGCGACTCGCTGGTTATGGTTTAATTGATACCACAGGGAAATTCATTATTCCCGACGGATATGAAAACATAAACCTTCCTGCTGAAGGGCTTATCCGTGTAAAAAAAGAAAGTAAATTTGGCTACTTGAACATGAAAGGAGAAAATGTCATTCCATTTCAATTCGATAGCGCCACTGATTTTCATGATGGTGTAGCAGCGGTAGCTCAAGAAGGTGTTTTCAGATTGATGGATATTGAAGGGAACTATGTAAAATCACCATCATTCGAGCAAATGTGGTATGCGGAATTTCAAAAATGGATCGTTCAGAAACAAGAGAAATATGGAGTAGTAAACAACAAAGGCGAATACATTATTCCAGCTATTTACGATCAAATTCTTCCTTTTTCAGAAGACATCACTATGTACATGAGCAACAACCTTTGGGGTATTATGGATGCTAATGGCAAAAAGGTGACACCTCCACAATATGGTTTAGCTTGGTCTTTTAAGGAAGGATTAGCTAGAGTAGCTTTTTATGAAGGCGTAGGTTTTGTTGATAATAAAGGAAATCTGGTCATCCCTCCACAGTATATGGAGGTGAGAGACTTCTCCGAGGGTTTGGCTAGAGTTCAGCTAGGAAGATAGAAAAACAGAAATATAAAACACAATTAAATTCAGCTTATTAAAATTAGAAAAAATGTTGACAATAAGAAATCTAACATTGCTCAGTATTGTAATATCGTTTTGTTGGAACTTTGCACAGGCACAAATGCAGTTTCCCGAATTTGGTACTAGCAAAACAGAAGTAGAAGGGCATTTGAGGTTCTTAGCTTCAGACGCACTTCAAGGGAGGAACACAGGTTCGGAAGGCAACAGAATCGCCGCAGCCTATATTGCTGCCCAATTAGAAGCCTACGGCGTGCAAAAGCCAGTAGCTACAAATAGCTATTTTCAACCTGTTGATTTGGAGCAAATTCAACCCATCACACAAGCGACTTTAGCTTGGAACAAGAATACTTTTAAGCAAAAAGAAACCTTAATGATGTTACGTGGTAAAGAAAGCACATTGAATGCAAAAGCCGTTTTCGTTGGACATGGCTGGGTGGACGAAGCGCAAGGCATTAATGACTACGCAGGTTTGGATGTGAAAGGCAAAATTGTCGTTACTAACATTGGCTTACCCAACGACCGCTCACCACAGGCTACTTTTCAAGCCATTACTAAGAAAAGAGAATTAGCTAAAGCACAAGGTGCTATTGCTGTAGTAGAATTGTTCCAATTGGGCAAAAACTTCTGGACGCTAGCCACTAATTATTTTGGCAATCCGTCTATGGAATTGGCATCTACATCAGATACACCTAAAGACCTTCCCGCCTATGGATGGATATTGGAAGGAGACACTCAATTTAGCGAAGCCATCAAAAAAGGCAAGAAGAACAAAGTAATCCTTACTTCTAATGCCTCTAGCGTCGAGAAGATAAAATCAGATAACGTTATTGGAGTTATCTATGGTAGTAACCCAGCATTGAGAGAAGAATATGTTGTTTTGAGTGCGCATTACGATCATGTAGGCGTGGGCAAACAAGGTGGCGGTGCTTACACCGAACAAGATAGTATTTTTAATGGTGCTAGAGATAATGCCTTTGGCACAACTGCCCTGTTGACTGCGGCTAAAGCATTAGCTGCTGCTCCACCCGAACGCTCTGTCATTATTTTAGCTGTAACAGGCGAAGAAAAAGGCTTACTAGGCAGTCGTTACTATGCCAATAATCCAATCTTCCCATTAGAAAAAACGATATACAACTTAAATACTGATGGAGCAGGGTACAATGCTACCGATAGAGTAACTATTTTTGGATTAGGCAGAACAGGAACTGATTCTTTACTGCTTCAAGGTGCTGCTGAGTTTGGACTTACTGTCAACGATGACCCAGCTCCAGAACAAGGACTATTCGACCGCTCGGACAATGTATCTTTTGCAGCCAAAGGAGTGCCTGCTATCACGTATAGCCCAGGATTTACTGCTTTTGATGCAAGTATTATGCAATACTACCATCAAGTAACAGATAATCCTGACACCATAGATTTTGATTATTTGACACTTTACGCCAAAGCATTTAGCTACACAGCTCGTTTATTGGCAAACATCCCAATTCGCCCTTTTTGGGTAGCTGGTGATAAATATGAGGCTATGGGCAAAAAACTATATAGTGTAGAATAACACAGATTTATCTAGTACAGAAACATCAATTCAACTGACTGATGTTTCTGTACCAAAACAATACTTATGACAATGAAAACACCGCAAGTGAGTATTATTATGGGTTCTGATTCTGATTTGCCAATTATGCGGCAAGCCGCTGAACTATTAAGAACATTTGATATTCCCTTTGAACTTACTATTGTTTCAGCACATCGCACACCCGACCGAATGTATGAATTTGCAAAAATGGCACATACTAGAGGCATCAAAGTTATTATTGCAGGCGCAGGGGGAGCAGCCCATTTGCCTGGTATGGTTGCATCGCTTTCTCCCCTACCTGTCATTGGCGTTCCTATTAAATCGTCTAATTCTATTGATGGATGGGACTCTATACTTTCCATTTTACAAATGCCAAATGGCGTTCCTGTTGCCACGGTAGCACTGAATGGTGCAAAAAATGCTGGTATTCTAGCGGCTCAAATCGTAAGTACAACGGACGAATCCATACTTTACAAAATACTTGCCTTCAAACAACAATTAGCAGAAGAAGTAGCGCAAAAGTATGAACGCATACAAAGAGAAGGGTATGAAGCATAAACAAAACCATATTGCAATATGGTAAAGATTTTACCAATCTATCTGTCGTTTTCTAGCTCACCGAGTAGTTTAAGAAGTCAGCATTCAAACCATTATATGCCTTTTTTGCTATCTTAAAAAGCCAAAAGTTTCTACTCTTGCTTAGTATTAAGGGCTTCAAATGTTTTCTTGTAAAAATGAAGTCCTGCGCCATATACCCAACCTGTTCTACCATCTTTAGTTTGTATTTTGAGCCAAGGTTCATCTGTGACTAGATGATTTCCCCAGTCAATTTTCTGTGTTTTCT
>DAITMC010000127.1:2084-10258 GCA_036835365.1 Saprospiraceae bacterium | reverse complement strand
TGGGCTTGGTGTGGATTTGTAAAAGTAATTCACGGAAACGTTTGGTCATAAACTTTCTTCCTTTCGGTCCCCCAAACTGGTCTTGGTAACCATCCGAAAAAAGATAAAAAGTAGTGGTTTCAGCAATATCAACTTCGTGAAGCGTATAATTTCTTTCCATTTCCCGCTGCTCTCCTCCAATGCCAAAAATATCGCCTTTGATTTGATGCAATTCTCCATTTTGAATATAAATCAAAGGATTTTTTGCTCCTGCAAATGCTAATTTTTTATTTTCCAAGTCTATACTCACCATCGCCATGTCCATTCCATCATTGGTATTGGTCTCTTTTTGATGTAAAACATGGCGAATTCCTGTGTGCATTTGCTTTAAAATTTCACTTACTGAGGTGATTTTTTCGATAACCGTTAAAAAATTCAAACTCAAATAACCAATAAAACTCATAAATGCACCTGGAACCCCGTGTCCAGTACAATCTACAGCGGTTAAAATAATTTTATTATTGACTTTTCTGATGTAATAAAAATCTCCAGAAACGATATCGCGGGGTTTGAAAAAAATAAAATGATTAGGAATTAATGCATCAAATGTAGAGGGTAGAGGTAGAATCGCATTTTGGATTCTTTGAGCATAGTTAATACTCGCCAAAATTTGGTCTTTTTGATATTGGACAGTGTCTAAGGTTTCCTTTAAGCTATGGTTAATGGCTTCTATCTCTTCTTTGCTTTCATTTAAGGACAAAGTACGTTGTTGAACTTGCTCCTCTAATACACGGTTCTGGTTTTCGAGAATTTCCTTGTTCTCTGCCGCCTTTATTTTCACATCTTCTAAAGTAACTTTCAATTGAATTGCAACATAGAAAACGAAAGAAAGAGGAATCGATGCTTCAAATAAAAATCCTGCACTGGAAAAAATAATATCTGCTGTAAAAGAATCTAACCCAAGTCTGTTAGTAGTATTCAGGACTATCAAAGCAATGGTGGCAATGATGAAAATCATGACGCCAATAACAATGGCTTTTTGTGGTGCCTTAATATTCTTTCTTTCCGAAAACATATAATATACACAAGCACCCAAAGGGTAGTATCCAAGAGGCAATAGAATATAAGGACTCTGTATATATAAATCTGTGCCACCTATTAGGGCGTAAACCAACACGTAGCCCCATAACATTTGCGGAGGTTTATTTTTGAAAATATAAGAAAAAATCACCATTAAAGACAATAACGAATATAAAAAGGACATTCCTCTGAGAGCGGTAATTATTACCTCAAGCTCAAACGAAAGATTTTGAGCTGGCAGGTAATAATTATTAAAAAAACGGAAGAAATTAAATAGGGTAATAAAAAGCAGCAAGTACTCTTTAAGATTAAGTACATAAAGAGCCAAGAAAAGCAAGGTGAGTACAAAAAATAAGGAGGATAAGGTTGTAAATTCTCTTTCTAAAAGAACATCTTCCTGATGGAGCAATTCAATAGAATTTATCGTTCCGATTTGGATTGATGGTCTAATTTTGTATGGATTGGCTAACTTGGCAATAAAACGGTTGAAAGGTGTATAAACATAATGCAAGGCAATAACGTGTGACTTTCCAGTTGCAATAGGAATGTGCGTAATATTATCTCCTTTATGGGAAGATGCTTGCTCATCAGCGGTGCTTCCTGCCGATTTTACCAACTGCCCATTCACGAATACATCAACTGCCATTCCTTTTTGTTTTAAACTCAAATACAGAGAGTCGGAAAAAGAATTATCTAATTTGATATTGATTCGTAGCCAAACTTCAGCAGCTTGATTCTTTTCAATCAACTCAAGTGCTGTTTTCACAGGTGTTTTTTGCTCCCATCCATCAGTAGAAGACATTATTAGCTTAGGTTCCTGCTTTCCAGGTTTAAACTGCCAAGCAGAATCGTTTTCCAGATTGAAATAGCCATTCTCATTCATTTTTTCTTTGGAAAAAACGATCCTGTCGTTCTGAGACCAACAGGAAACGGTTACAAAAAAGAAAAATAGTAAAAAGCAATATTTCATGGAATTATTTTACAAAATAAATTATATATTTTGAAGAAAAGGCTCATCTGATTTTCGACTTTTTTCTTGGGTATCATAGGCCTGTATTTGCAAGGTTTCTGCTCTAAAGTTGCTAAACTTTGTAGAAAAAACCAAAAAATATGCCATATATTTTATTGACAGGCAGCTATTTAGATACTTTCTAAGGCGTTTTCGGACGAATAATTTTACCCAAGCCTGCACTGATGCCAAAACTAATGGTGGGATAATTAAAGGTAGAAAAACTCTCAGTTGCAGAATTTTGAATCAGGGGATTGACAAAGCGATCCATCAGCGTTTGTGTAATAAAATTATCTGTCTCGACCTTTACGCGTGGAAGTACATTAAAGCTATAACCTAGCTCAAAGTGCAAACCTAGACCAGGGTGTTTTTTGAAACGAAATCTTTTGCCCAAAGTAAAGCCCATCTGCAGGGGTGAGAAGGTAGGATACACGGTAGTCTGTTCGTAAAAGTTTTGTAAATTCTGGTTTTGCCCAACCAATTCTTGAATATCATTGCCAAAACCTTGCGTGTCATTAAAGTCAAAATTCTCCACCAACTCTTCTAATGTGCCTGAAAGGCTAAATCTTTGAAACTGAAAATTAAGACCTGCATAATAGCCTCTTTTTAGAAAGAAATAATTAGAACCCAGCTCAATTACAAGTCCATTTCGCAATCGCTCTTTGAAAAATTCTTGACGGATTTCTTGGTTTTCATCATTTTGGGCAAGCGTTTCCAAAGCTACCACGGTGTAAAACCTTGAAAACTGCCCGATACTTGCGTGCATTGAGATTTTGGCATCAGTAACAATCTCAATACCCACCGCATGTTGTATGGGAAACTGGGTTTTGAGCTTTAGCATTACTGACGGAACGTATTTATGTTGTATGATTGCGAGGGTATCAAGCCTTTTTTGTTCTTTGATTCTCCGCTCGTGTTTGGCAATCTCCCATTCTCTCTCTTGAGCCTGAACATTGAGCATCATCAAACAACTACAGAATAAAAATAAGCATTTTTGTTTCATGAGTAACTAGCCTTAGTAAAAGATAAAAAATAATTTTGACAATTTTAGTTCATAAGTCATTGATAGCGAATGAATTAATAATTCATAATTAAAAATTCATAATTTACCTAATGATGTTTATTGGTGAAAGACTGAATGATTTCTCCATCAGCAAGCTCGATGGTTCTGTCACTTTTCATGGCAAAATCATCGTCGTGGGTAACTGCAATGATGGTTTGTCCCCTTTCTTCTGCCAGTTGCCTAAAAATATCAAATACAATTTGAGTATTTTTGGAATCTAGGTTGCCCGTAGGTTCATCTCCCATAATAATGGAAGGCTCATTAATCAAAGCCCTTGCGATGGCAACTCTTTGTTGTTGTCCGCCTGATAGTTTATTGGCAGATTTAAAGACCTGTTCTTTCAAACCCAACAAGGATAGATTTTCAATGGCTTTTTCTTTGATTTCTGCCCTGCTTTTTTTGCCAAGTTTCAGGGCGGGCAGCATCACATTGTCGAGGGCAGAAAACTCTGGCAATAGGTAATGAAACTGAAACACAAAACCGATGTGTTCGTTACGAAAGGCGGCCAGTTGGTTTTGTTTTTTGCCTGTTAGCAGGGTATCATTCACGGTGAGTGCTCCCTCATAATCGGTATCCATCGTAGAAAGTATGTAGAGCAAAGTAGATTTGCCAGAGCCAGATTTACCGATTAAAGTTAGAAATTCTCCTTTTTTTGCCTCAAAACTGACCTCTTTCAAGACTTGAAAAGTTTGAGGTTCGTGAAAATATTTTGTGATATTTTTTGCAGAAAGTGCAATTGAATTTTCCATAATTTTTATCCTCTGATTATAGTTACTGGGTCAACTGAAGATGCTTTTTTGGCAGGTAAATATCCTGCAATGAAAGTGGTGAGCAGCCCGAAAAGAAAAGCAAGCCCATAGTCTTGCCATTTATAAGTCATAGGCAGTGTTTCCAGATTGGCAATGCCAAAGGGAATTTGATTGACTGTGTAAGCCACTAAATATCCCAAGCCTAGCCCAACCAATCCGCCTATAATGCCGACAATCATCGATTGTAGTAAGAAAATATGCACAATATCGCCACCATTATAGCCCATCGCTTTCAGAATGGCGATTTCTCTGATTTTTTCATTCACGGTCATGTTCATAATATTGTAAATCCCAAAACCAGCCACCAAAAGGATAGTCAGCGAAACACTCAAAGCAATGATATTGCGTAGTTCGCTGCCTGCTTCCAACTGACCATTGGCACTTTGCCAAGCTTCTATTTTGTAGGGAATCAGGGGCAAAATTTTCTCTGCTACTTCTTTGGCTTGGTTATAATCCTTGATATTTACTTGAATGTCTGTTACATAGCTTTGGTTTTTGGAGAGAAACTGACGTGCAGTGCTAATTCGGACATAAGCCCTGGCATTATCAATATTTTGCAAGGTAGTTTCTACTAAGCCAAGTATCTTGTAATTTTTTGTGATTCCATCTGCGGTGCTGATGCTGATATTATCGTTCAGCTTCAAACCTAATTTTCTAGCCAAGCCTGTACCTATTACTACCCCGTCATTGCGGTATTGAAGGGATTCCCAGCTTCCTTCTGTGATGTAATCCCCTGTTTTAAATAATTCCTGCTCTTGATTGGCATTCACACCCAGTAGTTGTCCGTTGAATTTACTTGCACCATTCCGAAAAAACACATTGATATTGACCTGCTCGCTGATGCCCGTAATTTCTGGTTCTTTTTGCAGTATATTCAGTATCTCCCTTGAGTTTTTGATGCCATCTGTATATTGTATAATTTTAGGGTTTCGCAGATGCACTACCTGATTGTTTGTAAGGCTGCTTTGTAATAAGTTGGTATTGTCTTCGGGCAAATCGTTATAAATACGGATATGTGCCAGCGTACTGAAAGCCAAATCGGTTTGGGCATCATTGACACCATTCATAAAACTATTCATAAAAATATACATCGAGATACCAAAGGTAACACTTAATACCGCCACCAAGGTCTGCTTTATTCTAGAGGTAAGGTGGGCAAATGCAATTTTATTATTGGTTGATGTCATCTTCTTATTTTTTTTCGGGTAAAATAATGCTTTGCGATTCACTCAATCCGCTGATGATTTCCGTCCATTCACGGTTGCTTAATCCTGTTTTGACAAACTGCTTTTTCTTATCTGCAAGCAAAACGCTATCTCCTTTGAGCAAATAAGGGGTGGGAATGAGCAAGGCGTTTTTCTTTTCAGCAATGATGATATTTGCCTGTAATTGGGTATTGGCCAAAAGATTTTTAGGGATTTGGTCAAAACTTGCCTCCACAATAAAAGAAACTTCTTGTGCATCAAAGCTTGGATAAATTTTGCTGATAGTGGCATTAAAACGATTTTCTTTATCTGTATTCAGCGAGATGACGGCTTTCTGCCCTAGCTTGATTTTATCAATATCTTCTTCGGCAACATAGAGTTTAATCAACTTTTTGCCACTACCAATTTTTGCAAGGCTTTCACCTTTGCGCACCAATTCACCTGTTTTTTTGAATACCTGCAAGACAGTTCCTGCTTTCAAGGCATTTAAAACATAATCCTGTGCATTGTTTTGTTGGATGGCAAACTGCGTTTCGGCATTTTTCAGACTCAGCTCAAGGTTTCTTACCAAATCACTCAGATTTTTTTCTAAAATTTCTTCATTTCTTTGTGAAGATTCATATTGTAATTTTGCCTTCTCAAAAGATGCTTGAGATACCGCCTGCGTTTTCACCAGATTTGCATAACGCTGATAATTTGCTTTATCTGTTTCCGTCTGCAATTTTGCCTGAGCGATTTGCAATTTTATTTGCTGAATTTGAGGAGAATTGGCATCTAGCCTTTGTTGCGCATCAACATAAGTGCTTTGGGCATTGTTCAATTGCAAGGATTGCACCTCGCCAGAAAGCATAAAAAGTGGGGCTTCAGGTTTGATGCTGTCTCCTTCTCTGACCCAGGTTTTCACCAAATATCCCTCAGTATTTGCCGTAACGAGGTATTCATCTTCGCTAATAATGTATCCACTTGCAAACACCGCATCTATGATGTCTTTTTGCTGGGGTTGGATACTCTTTTTGGAATTACAGGCAGTCAATCCCAAAAACAAAAGGAGGTAAATCAAATGTTGTTTTTTCATGGTTGTCTTACTTTAATCTTGGATTGAGTAGTAAATAATTCTGCCAGACGATTCAAATAAGCGTTTTCAGCATCAAGGTATTTTTCAAAAGCTTGTAAATACTCGTCCAGCGCGATGAGTTCTTCTTTGTATTGTTCTTGTATCAGTTGTAGATTATCAGATGATAATAGATAAATATTTTCTGCCGATTTCGCCAGTTCTTTAGTTATTTGCAGATTTTGAATCAGCAGATAATCATCTAAATTTTGTTTCTGCAAAGCATTTTGATATTCAGCTTGTGCGATTTCTCTTGCAATTCCCTGTTTTTGTTTTTGGTATTTGTTGGCAAAGCCTGTGAAGAGGGGCAAAGCCAGGTTAAAACCTATGTACTGATAGGCATTCCAATCTTGACCGTTCAGAGAAAGCCCAAAATCATCTCGAAACTGCTGCTGACCAAAGTACCCGTAGAGTGAAAGTCGAGGTTTAAAATTTGCTTTGGCTTTTTGATATTGCAGTTCAGCAAGTTTTTTTTGTTCTTGGTAAACGAGCAAATTCTTATCTGTCATATCCGTTGAAGTTGGGTCTTCCTGAGTACCCTTCTCCCAATTTTCCTGAATTGAGACAATATCTTTTGTCTTCAATCCAAGTAAAAATTTCAAATTCTCGAGTGCCTGATTGTAATTCAGTTGATTTTGCAACAGAGACTGCTGAATTTGTCTTTGATTCATCAAAGATTGATTAAATGCCAAGCGGTCTATCAATCCTTCGCTTAGTTTTTGTTCGGTGAGAAATACCAAACTATCCGCTAATTGTAAATCTTTTTGCTGAATTTCAATTGATTTTTGCGCCAACAAAACCTGATAATACAATTCTGTGATTTGATTTTTCAGGTCTTGTACAAAGACTTCTTCTTGTGCTTCCAAGACAGTGATTTGTTGCCTCGCTACGCTTGCCTCGCTTATTTTTGAACGGTTCCACACTTCATACTGAATGTTTAAACCTGTCTGATAGTTGTATGCTTGCCCAAACTGTAGCAAAGCCGTAGTCCCTGGTACGCCAAACAACTCTCCAGGTACAGGTGTTTGAGGAAGTTGCAGGTTGTGCTGTCCGTTAGAGTTCAGGCTGACGGTCGGATACCAAAAACTTTTTGAGGTTTTATGGTCTAGGTTTGCTTGCGAGATTCGCTGTTGATAAATTTTTGTATTGGGATTGTTTTGAAGGGCTATTTGCCAAGCCTCTTCAACTGAGCCTAGGGAGGTCTGTGCTGCCCCCATCTGACTGAGATAGACCAGACAAATGAAGGAAAGCACAAATACCCTATTGATTCTGAGTTTTTTCATCTTTCTTATCAATCTTAAACTTTGAGATAATCAACTGACTAAAGCCTTTTCCAGATTCTTTTCTGTGTTTGTCCGTACTTAGAGGCTTTTATCTCCATTGTACCATTCGGTAGAAGCCTTGCTTCACAGCTGGCACTAACGCCTCGCTTAGGTGTATAAATCTCTCCCTTCCATAGTCCATTTGTATAGACCAGATTACTTAGGATTTCTATTCCTATGATTGAGCGACTGCGAAGTTTGGGGTCAGGATTTTTAGTGTCCTTAGCGGATTCATTGGTAGCAGCAATGATTTTGCCTACATATTTTTGCCCTGATTTTGTAACTTCCATGGTAACTTGTCCATCATCGCTTTGCCATTTGCCTATGATTTTATCAGCATCTTGTGCCCAGACAAATTGGAAGGAAAACAGTAATAACAATAAGAGTGCATTTTTCATCTTTGTATTTTTTTAGTTTGATTATACAAAGATGACGGCTTAGGATTAAATAGGCTTCCGAAAAGTAGGTGAATTGGACAAAAGCCTCCGTGAGTTGTACAGAAGCTGAGGTGAAATGACAAGGGGGAGGATTGATTTTAGCTTGGGAAAAGGCTAAAACTGAATTTTATCATAAATTTCCTTCAAAGCCAATTTACC
>DAITMC010000127.1:0-1984 GCA_036835365.1 Saprospiraceae bacterium | reverse complement strand
AAATTCATGGCGTACTTCTGAGTTTTTTTCCAACTCAAAGTATTCTTCAAGGGTATAAATTTTTTCCGCAACTAGCATACTTTCCATTTTTTAACAAATTTAAGAAAAATTTTTATAAAACAATCAACCCTGCTCCATCCATTCCAAAAAGCTATTGACTTTGGTGCGACTTACAAGGGATTTGTCTTTGCTATCTATTTTTAACTTCAGAACGAGTTTTCTTTGGAAATAGGGTTGGATTTCTAGAATGGCTTCCCTACTGACAAGCATTTGCCGATTGATGCGAAAGAATAAACTCGGGTCTATTTGCTTTTCAATTTCTTCTAAGGTTTTAAAAACAGGATGATGCTTATTATCAAAAGAATAGGCATAAAGCACTTCATTTTCCAGTAAAAAAAAAGCAATCGTTTTAATCTGAACGGGTACCATGGAATGATGATATTGGATGAGTAGGGTACTTTTGTACTTTGGAGGGCTTGTGATAGCCTGACCTATTTTTTCTAATGTGCCTGATGAGTGTAAAAAATGCGCTTTGAGTTGCTGAAATTTTTGGAGTGCATCTTCTACATCACTTTCATTAAAAGGTTTGAGGATATAGGCTATGCCATTAGATTGGAAGGCTTCAATGGCGTATTGGTCATAAGCCGTACAAAAAATAATAGGAATTTCTGGTTTGAGTTCTTTGAAAATTTCAAAACAGAGACCGTCAGCCAGTTGAATATCCATAAAAATCAACTCAATTTTTGAAAGTGGTTTTCTTAAGAACTGTATTGTTTGTGCGGTGCTTTCACAAAAACCAACAATCTGTATATTTGGGTCTATAGTTTGAAGTACCTCTTCCAGCAAACGTGCAGCTTTAGGCTCATCTTCAACGATTAATACATTCATGTAGGTAGTAGTTTAAGTTTGACCTGAAAAATTTTGTCAGTTTTATGAATATTCAATCCATTTTCAAGACCCAAAAGCGAATACTTTTGTTTTAGACTTTCTAAGCCAAATCCAGAACTAAGGGCATTGCTTTTTTTGGGTTGTATTTGATTTTCAATGATTAATTCTTGGGTATTTTCTTGATAAATGCGGATTTGCAGCGGACTTTCACTCGAGATTTGATTGTGCTTGACGCAGTTTTCAAGCACCAATTGCAAACTAAAAGCTGGAATTTGCTTATGCAGGGCTTCAGTGAGAATATGCTTCTCAACTATCAGCATATCCTCAAAGCGGGTTTGCAACATAAACAAATACTTGTCTGTAAACTCAGTCTCTTCCTTTAAGGTAACTGTATTTTTTCCTCTTTGTGTTAATAACATTCGGTAGATTTCGGATAATTTTATAACATATTCTTCCGCAGCAGTATCTTTTTGTCGAATCATGTATCGCAAACTACTCAGGGCATTGAACAAGAAATGAGGATTGATTTGTTGTTTGAGTACTTCAAATTGAGTACGAATATTCTCCGTTTTTAATTGCTCGTTGTGAAGTTGAACTTGATTGAGGTAATTTGCTGATTTGAGTGCATATTGAATAATCAAAATCAAAGCTATACCAACAAATAATCTTCCTAAAATAAACGCATAATTGAGAAATGATAGCTCTTTTGGGTAAATGAGTGTGAAAGTTGTGAGTAAAACCAGGCAAAATAAGATATTCATTCCAATTGCCCATCCATATTCTATCCAAAAACTTTGTGCTGTTTTTTTGAAGGCGACAAAATAAGCATTGAAGAGCCATATAGCAGTCATAAAAAAAACTGCAATGCACCACATCAATAGGATTTGGCTGAAGTCTAGCCACGATTTGAATAAAACTGTATTATTATTCAGAACATTGAGCGTAGCCGTGGTGATGGCAAAGAGCAACCCAAGTTTGAGGTGCTTCCAAAAATCTTTAACTGTACTTTCTTCCATTAATTAAAATGTTTTCAAAACAACGTAGGCGTGCAATCTTTACAGAAAACAAATATAAGAATGAAAAACTAATTTAGGAG
>DAITMC010000126.1:0-10262 GCA_036835365.1 Saprospiraceae bacterium | reverse complement strand
AGCTATTTTAAAACAAGCTGCTCAGTACAAAGAAAACGCCGATCATCTTTGATGCTTATGCTACTTCGAATTGTAGCTTTGCTAGGTTGTTATATACGCCATTTTTTAATATAGAAAGTTCGCTATGCTTGCCGCTTTCTACAATTTCACCTTGCTCCAAAACGTAAATTCTATCTACATCGCGGATGGTAGAAAGACGATGCGCAATAATAATAGACGTTCTGCCTTCCATGAGTACGTTTAGTGCGTCCTGTACCAGTCTTTCTGATTCTGCATCTAGTGCTGAGGTGGCTTCGTCAAGCAAGAGAATGGCAGGGTCTTTGAGAATCGCTCTAGCAATAGCGATGCGTTGACGTTGCCCTCCAGATAGTTTCACTCCTCGTTCGCCAACGATAGTCTGTAATCCTTCCGGGAAGGTATGGATAAATTCCCACGCATTTGCTTTTTTGGCTGCGGCTATAATTTCTGCCGTTGTGGCATCTGGCTTTCCATAGCGAATATTTTCTTCAATAGAGCCTCCAAACAGGATAACTTCTTGAGGCACAATAGCAATATTGTTTCTAAAAGCCTGAACATCATAATCTTTAATGTCCTTGCCGTCCACAAAAATATTGCCCTTATCAATGTCATAAAAGCGCATCAATAGTTGTACAATCGTGGATTTTCCTGAACCACTTGCACCTACTAAGGCTACTTTTTGACCGTTTTGTACTTCAAAACTGATGTTTTTCAATACAGGTACATTTTTGCGCGTAGGGTAATTGAACATCACATTTTTGTATTGTATCTTCCCATGTAGCTTTAATGGCATTGTTGTGGTATTTTCTTGCACTTCAACTTCATTCGGCTCTACCAAAATTTCTCTAATGCGCTCTGTTGCGCCTAATGCGCCTAAAATTTCTGTGTAAAAATTGCCTAAGCTACCGATGCTTGCTCCAATAAAAATCATATAAAACAAAAATTCTATCAATCTGCCGACAGTCATTGTTCCACTTTCTACCATCAACGCCCCTTGCCAAAGGATAAAGAAAATAGAGCCAAAGAAAAGTACAATGATGACTAATGCAAATAAAGCTCTGGCATGAGCGTACTTCATCGAAACAGTTACTACCGTATCAATGCTTTTGCCATATCTTTGGTATTCAAATAATTCATTCGTAAAAGTTTTTACTGCTTGAATAGCTTGTATAGATTCGCTGAGTATGGTATTAGACTTTGCTAATTCTTCTTGACGGGTCTTGGAAAGTTGGCGGATATATCGCCCAAAAATCATAGCAGCAACAATGACGGCTGGGAATATGGCAAACATAATCAGTGACAGTTCGCGCGCTCTGATAAGCAGTAAGACAACACTAATAATAAGGGTAAAAAATTGGCGAATAAACTCTGCAAGGATAGAAGAAAAGACGTTATACAATTTGCCTACATCTGAGGATAAACGGCTGATAAGTTCACCAGATTGATTCTCTTCAAAGAATACAATGGGTAGTCCAATCAACTTTTGATAAACGGCTTTGCGCACATCAGCAATTCCTTTTTCACTTACATAAGAAAACAGCAACACGCGCAAATAGGAGGTAACACCCTGCACGGCAAATAAGATAATAAGTAGTTTGCCAATATCTTTGAGCGTCCAGTTATACTCGCTGGTGCCCATTGAAATATCTACCATCTGTCCGGAAAGTGCTGGCAAAACTAAAGTGGAAACACTAGAAAGCACCAATGTCAGCAATCCAAATACCATGTACCAAGTGTAAGGGCGAATAAATTTGAAGATGGCTAATGATTTTCTGAAAGTTTCACGCGTTATTTTGGTTTTTGTTATATCTTGATTTTGCTCTTGATTTGCCATTGAAATGATTATTTTTGTTGCTATAACAAGTGAGAAGGTTTTGTGTTAAAAAAAATAAAAAACAAAATTAGTGCTTGCATTTGAGTTTAAGGATAATTAACTTTGTAAATAATTTATGATTAGGAATAGATAAAGCCTACATAAAATTAAAGCAATGGCTTCGTAGTTCAATGGATAGAATATCAGATTTCGGCTCTGAGGGTTGCAGGTTCGAGTCCTGCCGAGGTCACAATTTAACGTTAGTAGCTTGGTTTTCTTTGCATTAAATATAAAGAAAACTAAGTTCGACAACACCTTGTGGGCGCTACTTTTTTTCTAACTTTTCTATGGTTTCACAAAATTAATATTTGTTTTAAGTCATTATTTAGTTAGTCTTACCATTTCAAGCAGTTCTACCATCTATTTACCATTAATCTTAATCTATTGCATCTTCAAATATTTACTTCAATTGAGTAGCTTTAAGTACATTTGCGAAAAAATTAGAATGATGCGCTTGATTTTTCGTTGCTTTTTAGCCCTATTATTGATAGTTACCTGGGGGTGTAGTGAGTTCAAATCAGACTCAAACTATTTACAGAAGCATAGTTGGAGTGCTGTTGGTACGACTCAATACCTTGAATTTAGCAATGATTCAATAGGAATGATGATAATTCCAAATGGAGAAGGTACGATAGACACCTTTCAAATGACGTATAATTTTGAGCCAGATTCAGTGCTCATGCAACTAGACATGGCTTTTTTAACGCCACCATTAAAAGGTCTTCATTTGTATGGTGTCGTTGAATTTATTCATAGAGATACTTTCATGTATTATGCGGAAAAAGGATTTCCCGAAATGGGGCAAAAATATCGCCCTAATAGGATGGATTACGTCAAAGCTATTCCTTTTGTGAAGGATAAAAAGAAAAACTAACTCCGAAGTCTCAATAATGATAAGGATTCAGGCGTTTTGAGTATTTAAACCGAAATTCTAGTAAAGTATGTCTATTATTGTAGAAGCACTCACAAAGGTGTATGGTGAACAAAAGGCTATTGATGCGCTATCTTTTGAAGCAAAAAAAGGAGAAATACTCGGTTTTCTAGGTCCAAATGGTGCTGGCAAAACTACAACTATGAAAATATTGACCAGCTATATTCCTGCAACAGCAGGTAAAGCTACGGTCTGTGGCTTCGATGTTCAAGAAGATAGCTTTGCTACCCGACGTCATATTGGCTACTTACCCGAACACAATCCGTTATATAAAGATATGTATGTCAAAGAGTATCTGCACTTTGTGGCCAGATTGCACCCCTACATTAAAAACAAAAAACAAAGCGTACAAGCTATGATTGAACAAACTGGTTTGATGCGCGAGCAACATAAGCAAATTGGAATGCTTTCCAAAGGATATCGCCAGCGTGTAGGTTTGGCGCAGGCAATGCTGCACGACCCAGAAGTGCTTATTTTAGATGAACCTACTTCAGGACTAGACCCCAATCAATTAGTGGAAATTCGGCAGTTGATAAAACAACTGGGGCAAGAAAAAACAGTTATTTTTTCGACACATATCATGCAGGAAGTACAAGCTATTTGCGACCGAGTAGTGATTATCAACAAAGGCAAATTAGTCGCCAATGATCCAATAGAGCAACTCAAAATCCGTTTGAATAATAGAACAGCCATCACAGTAAGTTTCCAAGAAGAAGTTCGCAAAGAACTACTATTGCGAGTGAAAGGCGTTCAAGCTGTGGAATCGCTCGGTGCAAAAAAGTGGCAACTTTTTGCGGATAGTCAAGTGGATATTCGACCGGCTATATTTCATTATGCAGTTGAAAATAAATTAACCCTAATTGAATTGCATCAAGAATCATTTAGCATAGAAAATATATTCCAAGCATTAACAAAGTAAAAGTTGATGAAATTCAAAATCTGATAAGTAGTCAAGCAAGTTTAAAATTGATTTATGTTAAGTATATTTTATAAAGAAATTAATACTTTTTTTAGTTCGCTCATAGGGTATGTAGTTATAGGTACTTTCTTGGTTATCATGGGCTTAATGATGTTCGTGTTTCCAGATTACAGCATTTTAAGTTATAAATTTGCCACACTAGACCAACTTTTTGGCGTTGCGCCTATGATTTTCATTTTCCTCATTCCTGCCATCACGATGCGTTCCTTAGCGGAAGAGCAGCAAGCTGGTACAATGGAGCTTTTAGTAACACGACCTATTAGTAACTGGCAAATTGTGTTGGGAAAATATTTCGCCTGTTTGATGCTAGTCATTATTGCCTTATTACCAACATTATTGTATTATTGGACAGTACATGAACTAGGCTCGCCAAAAGGAAATTTGGATAGTGGTGCAATCGCAGGCTCTTACTTTGGGTTATTACTTTTAGCGGCAGCTTTCATTTCGATAGGCATTTTCTCTTCTGCTTTAACAAAAAATCAGATTGTAGCTTTTATCATAGCTACTTTTTTGTGTTTTATTTTTTATTGGGGCTTTTTATTTATCAGCACCCTCCCTTCGTTTGTAGGGCGTTTGGATACTACAATTCAAATGATGGGTATTGATTATCATTATGAATCTATGAGCCGAGGTATTATAGATACTAGAGATTTACTTTACTTTTTTTCGTTCATCAGCTTTTTTATCATCTTGACTTTGAAGAGTTTAGAGTGGAAAAGAGCTTAAAAAAGAAAGACCACCATATCACGCAAACCATGAATAAGCGACTTCAAGATATTATACAGTTATTATTGATTTTAGGTGTTTTAATTTTTATAAACATCATAGGGAATTATGTTTATACTTACTTTGATTTAACAGAAGAAAAACGCTATACGCTTACTGAGCCAACGAAGCAATTACTGCGAAATTTAGATGAAGTCGTCTTTGTGCAAGTCTTACTAGATGGAGATTTGCCTGCTGCTGATTTCAAGCGGCTACAAAAAGCCGTTAAAGAACTACTAAAAGATTTTAGAAGTGTATCAAAATTTATTGAATTTGAGTTCATTAATCCTAGTAAGGGATCAGTAGAGCAAATTAATGAACGCCGAAAAGAATTGGCTAAAGATGGTATTATTCCTGTTAATTTAGTGTTGGAAGGAGTAGAAGGTTCAAAGGAACAACTCATTTATCCCTATGCAACATTCACTTACAAAGGTCGCTACACGATTGTCAATTTTTTAGAAGCCGAGCGACCTGGCATTCCCAAACCTGTGCTGGTAAACAATAGTGTCGCCTTGCTAGAATATAAATTTGCTAACGCCATACAGAAAATGCAAGTCAATCAAAAACCCAATATTGGCTTTTTGCAAGGGCATGGAGAATTGGCAAGGTTGCAAATGCTCGATTTTGAAAAAACGCTTCGCCAATTTTACGACACCTATTACTTTAGTTTGGATAGTATTCTTCAGATTCCTGCGGATGAGGTTAATGTGCTGATAGTTGGAAAGCCTAGATTTACCTTTTCCAAGCAAGACCAGTTTAAACTGGACCAATATGTGATGAATGGCGGAAAAATGCTTTGGCTAATTGATCGCCTTAATGTTAATATTGATAGCATTAATCAAAATGAACGCTATGTGCCACTCCCTTACAATTTGGACTTAGAAAATTTATGGTTTAGTTATGGTATTCGTATCAATCCAAGCATGGTGCTCGATTTAGAATGTTCTACCATCCCTTTGAAAGTGGGAGATGCAGGTGGGCAACCCCAATTTAGGGCTTTTCCCTATTTTTATCATCCTGTTGTTGCGCCAAAATCGGAGCATCCGATTGTAAAAAGTTTAGATCGGGTTAACTTATTTTTCCCAAGCACTATTGATACGACTATCAAAACAAAAACGCCCGTAGAAAAAACGGTGCTGCTAAGTTCTTCTGCCAAAAGCCGCATTCAACTTTCGCCTGCCACACTAGATTTTGAGATGTTGCGAACGCCCCCGCAAGTGGAAAAATTCAATCAACCTTTTCAAGCAGTAGCGGTATTGTATGAGGGCGTTTTTACTTCCGCATTTGAAAATCGAGTCACAGAAAGCATGATGCAAGGTTTGGAGCAGTTGAAACTGCAATTCAAGGTGCAAAGTTCATCAAATAGTATGATTGTAGTTGCTGATGGCGATATTATACGAAATGATGTTCGGTTAAATGACCAAAACCAGCCCTATCCTTTGGAATTGGGATTAAATCCTTTTGATCGTTACGTGTATGCCAATAAATCCTTTTTACTGAATGCTGTAGAATTTTTACTGGATAAAAATGGAATTATTGAATCGCGTGGGAAAGATGTAAAATTGAGGCTGCTTGACCAAACGCGCGCCAATGCAGAACAAACTAAATGGCAGATGATTAATATTGTGCTACCTTTACTCTTTTTACTGCTATTTGGGTTGCTCTTTACTTGGGCTAGAAAACGAAGATATGGGCGACCTTAAAATAGATTCTAATTTATACTCTACCTAGAATTGGTTAGGAAAATAATACAGATTAAAGTGATTGAAAATTAATTAAACAAAATTCTTAAAATCTGTAAATTCTGGTATTGGACTTATAACAACTGAACTACATATGAAAAAAAATACACTGCTCTTATTTGCTTTATTTTTAATTTCTGGACTATTCGTTTATTGGATACTCCAGAATGGAACAGAAAAAGAAAGCACCACTTTAATCGGCTGGGATAGAAAATTTAAGGTGGAAGAGGTAGAAAAAATTCATAAAATATTCATCGCAAATCGAAATGGGGAAACGACAATTCTGACTAAAAAAGGTAATACTTGGTGGTATAATGACCAATATGAGGCACTTCCTAGCGCTACTGAAAATTTAATGCGTGCCTTTCGGGAAATGGAAATCAAATATAAACCCGCTGATGCTGCTGTGCCAAACATGATCAAAGATTTAGCCGCTCAAGGCATAAAAGTTGAACTTTACGATGATAAGGCGGAAAAGATAAAAGCCTTTTACGTAGGTGGCGCACCGCCCGATGAGCGTGGTACCTATATGATTTTGGAAAATGCAGAACAACCTTATGTGGTACATTTACCTACTTGGGAAGGCAATCTGCGCTTTCGCTTCACCTTGACAGGTGACCAATGGCGCGATAAAACTATCTTCAAAGAAACCGTAGAAGACATCAAGACGCTTGCTGTAGAATATCCAAAACAGCAAAATCAGTCTTTTAAGCTAATGCGTTCAGGAAATCAATTTGAACTTCAACCTTTCTACGCATTTACTCCAAAAATAACTACCGTTCCTGTGCAAGGTTTGATAGAAGCCTATTTAATAGGTTTCAAAAAAGTGGGTGCAGAAGCCTTCGAAAATGACAATCCACGAAAAGATAGTGTATTACAAACTTTGCCTTTTTGCATTATTTCAATGGAAAAAGTAAATGGCGAAAAAAGAATAGTCCAGTTCTTTCCGATTGAAACTACTTCTTCCTTTTTTGACCCTAAAACAAACCAACAGCGGCAAACTCCTTATGTAGAGCGCTATTTCGCTGATGTTAGTGATAAAGGATTTATGTTGGTGCAGCATATTGTGTTCTCAAAATTATTTTGGGGCTATGGCTTTTTCTTTGAAGAGAATACTTAATTTGTAGTTAAATAAATATTGCAATAAAATCGAGCGTAAGAGAAATTAAGAAGTTAATCCATTGGTTGATAGTGAATTATCAAGCTAACAATTATCAACTGATATTTAATTCTCAAGAAATCGTTTCTACATAAAGATAATCGTAATGGATTAAAGGCTTTTTTCCTTGCTGCCCTATGCAGTAGGTGGCTTCTTGCGCATTGTATTGTGCGATGCCTACCCCTATGAATTCCCCTTTTTGACTTTGTATTTTGAGGATATCGCCTTTTTCAAATTGCCCTTCAATAGCGATTACACCTACGGGCAATAGGCTAGAAATATGCTCTTTTGAACGCAGTGCTGCCACTGCTCCATCGTTAACTGTAACCGTTCCTTGATGTCCAACTTCGGTATAAATCATCCATTTTTTGAGGTTAGAAACAGGGGATTGCGACTTGAAAGTAGTGCCTATATAATGGTTATCGGCGATGTCTATCAAAATATGATTTCGTTTTCCATTGGCGATAATGGTTTTTACGCCTACATTGGCGGCTTTTTGTGCCACTCGAAATTTTGTGTGCATTCCTCCACGCCCGAAAGATGATTTAGAGGGTAAAATAAATTGCTTAAACGTTTCATCATTAGCATCAATCTGCTCGATGAGTTGGCTATTTGGCGCATTGGGGTCGCCATTGAATAAACCATCCACAGTAGAAAGAATAATTAAATTATCCGCATTAGTCATAGCAGCTATCAAACCAGCCAGTTCATCGTTATCCGTGAACATTAATTCACTTACTGAAACTACATCATTTTCATTAATAACAGGTACAATATTATCTTGTAACAATGCCAATAAACAATTCTGCATATGGACATAATGCTGTCGGTCTCTGAAATCTTCTTTGGTAGCTAACACTTGCGCGCAAAAAAGCTGATGATTGGCAAAAAGTTGCATATACCACTGCATTAAACGCACTTGCCCAACAGCCGAAAGCACTTGTCGGCGAACAACTTTACTCCAATTACCAGCCACAGGAAAAACGCTTCTTGCCGCACCAACCGCCCCAGAGGATACCAACAAAACCTCTATTCCTTTTTGCTTCAATGCAGCGATTTGATCCACCAAATGGCTAATCGCCGTTATATCTAGCAATCCATTTGATTGCGATAATACATTAGTTCCTACTTTCACGACAATTCGCTTCATTTTTTTGTTGCTTATTAATACAAAATTAGGACGAAACTGCTTATTTCTTTATTTCTTAGTTGTTAATAATATGAAAGTCTTTATTTGTTTATGGTATTCTAAAATGATACCACCTATTGACTTAGCCGATATATATGTTCTACCATAGAACAAAGCCATTATATAAAGTTTATTTAGAGAAACTTTATATAACGATTCTAAAAACTGTTTTTCTCTCAAAAAACCTATATTTGTTAAAGCATTTCTTAAACATACAAAAACATTGATTTATGCCTTTCGATATAGAAATGATAAAAGGGGTTTATGCACAGTTTGCAGCAAAGGTAGAGGAAGCTAAAAAAACGCTCCACCGACCGCTAACACTTTCTGAGAAGATTTTATTCGCCCACTTGCACAAGGATTCCCCTTTGCAAGATTTCAAACGCGGTAAAGATTACGTCTTTTTTGCACCGGACCGAGTGGCCATGCAGGATGCCACAGCACAAATGGCGTTGTTGCAATTTATGACCGCAGGGCGCGAGAAAGTGGCTGCACCTACCACAGTGCATTGCGACCACTTAATTCTAGCCAAAGAGGAGGCTGAGGCCGACTTAAAAACCGCCATCAATGAAAACGCTGAAGTCTATGATTTCTTGGCTTCTATTTCTAACCGCTATGGTATAGGTTTCTGGAAACCAGGTGCAGGTATTATTCACCAAGTGGTGCTTGAAAACTATGCCTTTCCTGGTGGTATGATGATTGGTACAGATTCGCACACGCCTAATGCAGGTGGTCTAGGTATGATAGCGATTGGGGTAGGTGGTGCCGATGCAGTGGATGTAATGGCAGGTATGGCATGGGAATTGAAAATGCCAAAGCTGATTGGTGTAAAATTGACGGGTACTTTGAATGGATGGACTTCTCCGAAGGATGTTATTCTTAAAGTAGCTGGTATTTTGACGGTTAAAGGAGGGACTGGAGCTATTGTAGAATATTTTGGTGAAGGTGCAAAAACAATGTCTTGTACTGGAAAAGGAACCATCTGCAACATGGGAGCTGAAATTGGGGCAACTACTTCCACTTTTGGTTACGACGAAGCAATGAGTCGGTATTTACAAGCCACAGGTAGAGCAGAAATTGCAGCTATCGCAGACCAAATTGCACCACACTTAACCGGTGATGAGGAGGTGTATGCTAACCCAGAAAAGTATTTTGACCAAGTCATTGAAATTGATCTTTCTACACTCGAACCTTTACTAAACGGCCCTTTTACACCAGATTTGGCAACGCCTATTTCTCAAGTGAAAGAAGCGGCTAAAACTAATAATTGGCCCACCGAGTTGGAATATTGCTTAATTGGTTCTTGCACCAATTCTTCTTACGAGGACATCACAAGAGCAGCATCCATCGCTGTTCAAGCAATTGAGAAAGGAATAAAACCAAAATCTCAACTGACTATTACACCCGGCTCCGAACAAGTGCGGTTCACCCTAGAGCGCGATGGTTATATTGATAAATTACAGGAAATGGGCGCTTTAGTCTTTGCTAATGCTTGCGGTCCTTGTATCGGACAGTGGCAGAGAGCTGGCTCTGAAAATGCAGCTAAAAATAGTATTGTGCACTCTTTCAATCGAAACTTCTCCAAGCGTGCAGATGGCAATCCAAA
>DAITMC010000125.1:0-10380 GCA_036835365.1 Saprospiraceae bacterium | reverse complement strand
GAGTAAGTCGCTGCCGACCTTCTTCTAATAGCCCCCTCCAAAGGGGCTATTTATTTTTTCAGTTTTCTATCGAATCGCCTAATTGCTGTTCCTATGCAAAATATTTGTATTTATTGATTTCAAGCCTCACCTTTTGGATTCATAAAGAAAGTTGGAATGCTTGGTGTTGACTGGTCTTCAATTATTCCATGTTGATTTTCGTACTTCAAGATATTATCACCTAGTGCTTTCAGTAGCATTTTAGCATGTTGTGGTGTTAAAATAATGCGAGATTTTACTTTCGCCTTAGGTACATTAGGGACTAATCGAATAAAGTCAATTACGAATTCTGAGTTGGAGTGGGAGATAATAGCTAAATTGGAGTAAATGCCTTCTGCGATTTCTTCTGGAAGTTCTATGTTAATTTGGTTTTGATTCTTATTTTGTTGCTCGGCCATAATTATTTTTTATTAATTTATTTATTCTAAGAAATATGGTGCAATATCTGTAATTGCTTGAGTAAAATTATCATTTGAGTAGCTAAATTTGAGTAGTTAATGTCTTTGAGTTGGATAAATGTAAAATAGGCTCTACTTTCGACTTCTGAAAGATAAATATTTTTTACTAAAGTTTATGAATTATGCGTCAGTTCATCGTTGCTGGAAACTGGAAAATGAATACTAATTACGCCGAAGGATTAAGATTGGCGGAAGGTCTTGTAAAGGAAAATATAGTTGATAATGTCTTGGTTGTTTTAGGATTACCTGCTACTCATCTGATGGGAGTTAGCCAGTTATTAGGGAAGTATGATAAGTTCAAAGTAGCTGCTCAAAATTGTCATCATGAAAAAAGTGGTGCTTATACTGGTGAGATTTCAGTAAGTATGATTAAATCAGTAGGGGCGGAGTATGTAATTCTGGGGCATTCTGAACGTAGAGCATATTTTAAAGAAAATGATGAGTTGATTGGTAAGAAAGTAAAAGCAGCGATTGAGGGTGGATTGAGACCTATTTATTGTTGCGGCGAAAAGCTACCTGTACGTGAAGCTGGAAACCACATTAAGTTAGTAGCAAAGCAAATTAAACAAGGATTGTTTCATTTAAACACAACAGACTTTAAAGAGGTCGTCATTGCGTATGAGCCGGTTTGGGCAATTGGTACAGGCGTTACGGCTAGCCCTGCACAAGCACAAGAAATGCATCATGAAATTCGGCAGATGATAGCAAAAAAATATGGCACTGAAATCGCTCAACAAACTAGCATTTTATATGGTGGTAGTGTAAAGCCAGACAATGCAAAGGAATTGTTTGTGCAACCAGATGTAGATGGTGGATTGGTGGGAGGTGCTTCGTTAGAGGTAGCTGGCTTTTTGAAGATTATTCGGAGTTTTGGTTAAGAAATAACATTTTAGTAAGGAAACTTTCGTCCTTCTTTGCGTCTTATAGATAGTAATAATTAAATTAAAAGATATAATGAAAAAAGCGATTTTAATACTCAGTATTTTGCCTTTACTCACAGCTTGTGATCCAGCGACAGTAAGGCGAGTAATGGACTCCGCTGCTCAATTGGCTGAGCAGCCTCTTACACAAGAACAAATTGGTCAGGGCTTGAAGGAGGCTTTAACTATTGGTATTACAGAAGGGGCTAATTTACTTTCTCAACAGGATGGCTACTACAAAAGTATGTACAAAATATTATTACCAGAGGAGGCAAGAAAGGTAACAGATAAGTTACAAGGTATTCCAGGATTTTCGAGTGTGGAGGCAGAAATTTTAGAAAAAATCAACAGAGGTGCGGAAGATGCTGCTAAGAAGGCTGCTCCTATATTTGTGGATGCCATAAAGCAGATGACTTTCACCGATGCTACCAATATTTTGATGGGGGACAAAAACTCCGCAACGACCTATCTTAATAGAGTAACTTATGATAAGTTGTATCAGGCATTTAGTCCTGTCGTTATTGAATCGTTGGATAAATTTAATGCTCGCCAATATTGGGGCGATATTGTAAGGCGTTACAATCGCTTACCTTTAGTGGAGCAGGTTAATCCTGATCTTGATGACTATGTTGTCAAGCAAGCATTGGTAGGTTTGTTTGGTATGGTGGAAAAAAAGGAATTAGATATAAGAAGCAATTTATCTGCTAGAACAACAGATTTATTGAAGAGGGTGTTTGCTAGACAGGACTAAAACTAGATTACTCAAAAGTTTAAGACTTATAAAATAAGTCTTAAACTTCATTAAGTTGTTCTTTTTCTTGCATCCAATTTTGAAGTTCTTTGAAAGTGCTTGTCATTTCTTCGATTTCTTTGTCTAATAGTCCCTCACTTTGGCATTTTCTTTGAAAAATACTGATTACTTCTAAATCTTTTAAGCTAGTTAGGTCTTCTTCTAATGATGTATCTAAAGGTTGGTAAGTAGTTCTGATGTGCAATAATTCTAAGTTGAGTTTTTTTGTTTCCACAAAATGACGTAGTTCAAATTCAGCATTGGGAACATACTTATCGTCAGTAATAAGTACGTCCACCCAAACGGGGAGTTCGTTGCTGTATTTTTCATGTAGTTTTAGCAATCTAGGAAAAATAGAAGTATAATCTTTTTTTATAGTTTTTAAGCGTCTGTAAAGTGGTACAGTTACATCTTGCACGTTTAGATGGTTTGCTGTAACCTCGACGATTTTAACTATTTTTTCATCTTTAGTTTCACTGAAACTCAAAGGGATGAGCGAGCCACTGTAATGTACTTTACCTAAAGCATAGGCTCTATGGATATGCCCAAGCGCCACATAATCAAATACTTCTGGGAAATGAGTTGTTTCCATATTCGCGCAGTCGCCGATGTAGATATTATCCCTACCTTCTTGAAAGCCGACTTCTTTCAGGTATAAATGACCAGTGCTTAGTATAGGAATATTGAATTGGCGATAGGGTGTTACTTTTTCTCCAATCTCCTTATAGTGTTTGCGAATTGCTTGTCGAATGGCAATTATTCTATCTGTGGCTGTTTCTCCAGAGACACTATTTTTTAGGTCTTTATCTCTTAAAAAAGGTACAGCAGCTACTACTGCTACTAAGTTTTCATGTTGGTCTTTTAATTCAATGATTTGGTCTTCCATTTGCTCGGTTGCCATGCCTACAACATGAATATTTAGCATGGAAAGTAATTGTTTTGGGGCATTTAGTAAACTTGGTGAATCGTGGTTTCCCCCAATAATAATGACGTGCTGACAGCTAGTCTTTAGGAGGTTGGTTAAAAAAGTATAGTAAAGTTGTTGCGCTGAACTAGGCGGATTAGCGATATCAAAAATGTCTCCGGCAATCATTAAGCATTCAATCTGTTGTTCATCAATGGTTTGTACAAGCCAAGTCAATGCTTTTTGATGTTCTACTAACCGTTCATTAGTTTGTAAGCGTTGACCAAGATGCCAGTCGGAGGTATGCAAAAATTTCATAGTTTTTATATCTATTTTTGTAATGAAGTGTTAGCATTACACATAAAATTAAAATTCAAATTGATGAATTCAAAAATAAAATTAATTATCTTTTTGTTATTTGTATTGAGTATGTGCTTTGCTTGTAACACTAATATTTATCAACAAGGCGAATGGCTATACAATACTAATTGTGCAAATTGCCATATGGAGGACGGCACTGGTTTGGGGACAAATATTCCGCCTTTAGCGGGTGCAGATTATTTAGAAACACACAGGAATCAACTTGCTTGTCTTATTCGATACGGTATAAAAGATACAATAATGGTGAATGGAAAAATATATCATCAAGCCATGGCAGGTCATGCAAATTTGACAGAAACAGAAATAACTAATATTATCAACTATATTCATCAGGCTTGGGGCAATGAACTCCTGCCTATTTCACTGGTAGCGGTTACTGAACAACTTAAAAATTGTAAGTAGCATTTTTACTACATTTCTGAATAGAAAAAATGGTGATGCCAAATATTTATTTGTTGAGTTTTTTAAGTAATTTATAGTTGATAAACCAAGTAGTAAACGCAACTTTAAAAAAGTAAAGCGAGTCAACTATTTTTATGTTTTGTTCCATATTACACCTAAGTTCTGACTAGACAATTTTCAACATTACATCAAATCAACCTTATGTCTGTAACAATTTTAGATGGTAAGCAACTGGCAAAAAATATCAAATTGGAAATAGCCAATGAAGTCGCTCAAATGAAAGCGATAGGAAAAAGAGCACCTCATCTAGCGGCGGTATTAATTGGTAACGATACGGCTAGTCAAGTGTATGTGCGTAATAAGGTCCGTTCATGCGAACAAGTAGGATTTACATCTACTTTAATTCGGCACGATGCTAGCATCGGCGAAGCACATTTGCTCAATATTGTGGAAGATTTGAATAATAACCCTGATGTAGATGGCTTTATTGTGCAGTTGCCATTACCGAAACATATTGATGAGCAGAAAATAACGTTGGCTATTGATTATAAAAAAGATGTGGATGGCTTTCACCCCATGAATTTTGGGCGAATGGCGCAGGGTTTACCGAGTTATTTACCTGCCACGCCCTATGGCATTTTGCAAATGTTAGACCGCTACGGTATTTCTACATCTGGCAAGCACTGCGTGGTAGTAGGGAGAAGTAATATTGTTGGAACACCTATAAGCATTTTACTTTCTAGGAAGGCAAAGGTGGGGAACTGTACTGTAACACTTACTCATAGCCAAACCCAAAATTTAGCCGATGAGGTAAAGCGAGCGGATATTGTTATTGCTGCCATTGGAATAGCTGACTTCATTAAAGCAGATATGGTAAAAGAAGGGGCTGTCGTTATTGATGTAGGCATTAATAGGGTAGAAGTACCAACTGCTAAAGAAGGATATGTCTTAAAAGGTGATGTTGATTTTGAGCAAGTTGCCACTAAGTGTAGTTTTATTACACCAGTGCCAGGTGGAGTGGGTCCAATGACAGTTATTTCGCTGTTGATGAATACATTGAAGGCAGCAAATAAAGAAATTTATAAAGGCTAAATCGCTGCCCATTTTTTGGTCAAAATAATAAATGTTGATGGACTATATTCAATACAAAGTAAGCTGCGCCCAAGAATTAACTGATATCTTAATTGCCCTATTTGGAGAGTATCCTTTCGATACCTTTGAGGAAGAAGAAGCTGGGATGGCTGCTTACATTCCTGCTCAGAAGGAGGATGAAGCCACCAAGAATGCTATTCAATTGTTACAACAACAATTTGGTTTTCAGTATGAAAGAATCTTTATGCCAGCACAAAACTGGAATGAGGTTTGGGAGTCAAATTTTGAACCAATAGTAGTAGATGATTTTTGTGGATTGCGTGCAGAATTTCATCCGCCTATCAGCCGTGTAAAATACGAACTGCTAATTCAACCCAAAATGGCTTTTGGAACAGGGCATCATGCCACAACTTATCAGATGATTCAGCAAATGCAATTTATTGATTTTGTAGGCAAGCGAGTGTTGGATTATGGTTGCGGAACTGGTGTTTTGGCTATTTTAGCTTCTAAGCAAGGTGCAACCTTTGTGGATGCTGTTGACATTGATGAATGGGCTTATGAAAATACAATAGAAAATATAAGCATCAATAATAGCCCTACTATCCATGTTGTTCAAGGTGATTTAGCATTAGTAAAAGATGAAACCTACGATGTGGTATTGGCAAATATTACGTTCAGTGTAATTTCGGCTAGCCTTGCTGCGTTATCTCTTATGATACCTAGCGGTGGATGGTTATTAACTTCTGGTTTCTATCTCGGACATGGAAAGATGTTAATGCTACAAGCTACTGACTATGGCTTTCAAGCAGTTAGAGAATCG
Organism: Saprospiraceae bacterium; assembly: GCA_036835365.1. GTDB lineage: Bacteria > Bacteroidota > Bacteroidia > Chitinophagales > Saprospiraceae > JAAUTG01. Next base: position 4,574 of record DAITMC010000125.1, on the reverse strand, counting down.
CAGCGCAACGATTGGGCGTGCGTTGTATTTCAAAAACAGTAATCAACATCCTTTTTTGCTTACACAAAATTATATTTATGAATAGGCTATTGTTATTTCTTGTAGCAAACATTTTTGCTGTTCAACTATCCTATGCTCAATTTCAAGAGCAATTTTCCACTAACCCTGCTGAGTTTTTAGGGCAGTTGGAAACATTTATGACGAGTAGCAAACGAGAGGTACTGGTTGAAGCATACAAAAAATTTGAAAAAACTTTTAGTAGCGGAACGTTCACGCCTCAAGAAGCGGATACGATTATTGCAATGAGCAATAAAATGTTGACACTTAGAATGACAGCAAGTCCTTTCTTTGAAAATTATTTAGCTGGTCTTCAAGTAGTTAAAAAGAATAGTGAATTTCCAGAACAACAGTTTGTAGATTGGCACAAAATATTGTCCGCTATTTTATTCGATATTGAGAACAAGAATACCAAAGTATTTGGTAGCTTTTTAGAGTTTTCTAAATATTTCTTTGAAAATCAAACGCTTCGATATTCTAAAATAGGCACTTCTTGGTTGGCGAGAAACGCTAAATATGTGATGAAGTATGAGCAAAAACAACCCATCATTGAATTTCAAATAGTGGATTTGTTGGCTGCTCGAAAACAAGATAGTCTTAGAATCATACAGACACAAGGGCAGTATTTTCCGGCTACGGAAAAATGGATTGGTAAAAATGGGAGAGTTAATTGGAGCGACCGCTTCCCGAATGAAACAGAGGTCTATGCGGAATTTAGGGATACGTTTAGCGTTGATTTGAATACTGGACTTTACAAAGTACACAATGCGTTGCTTTATTATCCTAGCTACTTCGGGAGTAAATTAATTGCAGGAAGTTTTGAAGACAAGGTAACTGGTCGAGGGGAAGATGCACCCTATCCGAGTTTTGAATCAAAGGAAAGCGTGCTAAAAATTGATAAAATAGCCAAAGGTGTTTACTACACAGGTGGCTTTAAGTTGAATGGACTAACTATTTATGGTTATGGCACAAAACAGCAACGTGCTGCTTTAGAGATTTATGACGAAACAACAACTCGATTGCTTTATAGAGGGGCTTCGGAATTAGTTATCATAAAAAAAGGAGAAACGCTCATCGGGGAGCGTGTAGAATCCGTACTTTACTACGAAAAAGATTCTATTTATCATCCTTCAGTAAACATTAGGTTTAACCTACCTAAGCGTGAATTACAACTCAACAAAGGACAAAGAGGTAGGGACAGAAATCCTTTTTTTAGTTCTGCACATCAGATGACAATTGAAACGGAAAATTTAGTAGCTTACTTAGCACAAGATTCTATTGCTATTGGCAAACGTGGAATTGCTATGTCCGCTCGACCAGAAGTAAGTTTTGAATCACTGAAATATTACAATGAATCTACTTTTTTGAAAGCGCAAAACATCGCCGAAGTCAATCCTCTAGTCATTATGGCAATTACTGCTGAAAAAGAGGGGACGAGAGAATTGGATGCCAACTTGATTGCCAAACGTGTCAATGCTAAATACACTCCCGAAACGATGCAGAGTATGATATACGAACTAATAGCACAAGGATTCGTTGATTATGATGCTGAGCTTCAAAAAATTTATGTAAAAGATAAATTAATCCATTATGCCAAAGCCAATCAGAAACGAGTGGATTATGACGCACTGAAAATTCTGTCTATTTCTGACTCTACTAATGCAACTTTAAATTTGAAAACTAAGGAAATTAACGTTGCAGGAGTGGATGCTGTTGAGTTTAGTCGCTTGCAGAAAGTGGCTATTGTGCCAGACAAAAAGAAAATTGCGATTAAACAAAATCGAGATATGTCCTTTGATGGCAAACTCTTCGCTGGATACAGTGTGATGTATGGTAAAGGATTTCAATTTGATTATGAAAAGTATAACATCAATCTCGATTCTGTTGAATACTTTGATTTGTACTTACCATCGGGAAAGTTGGATGAACGCAATCAACCAGAAGCCATTTCCATAGGTTCGAGGATAGAAGGCTTGAACGGGGTATTGCTTATTGATGCACCTTCTAATAAATCAGGTAAAGAAGACATTGAAATTTTTCCTTCTTTTCAGAGCAAGCAAAATTCGTATGTCTATTACGAAAAACCTGAAATCCAAGAAAGTTCCTACAAAAGAGATTCCTTTTATTTTCTATTGGATAAATTTAGCTTCAACCATTTGGATAAGCTCACAGCGAGAGATGTTCGTTTCAAGGGAAAATTAATTTCAGCGGATATTTTCGCTCCTTTTGAAGAGGAATTGGTCGTCAGAACTACAGACCAGTCTTTAGGTTTTGAACATACAACCAAAGGAGAGGGCTATGCACTCTATCAAGAAAAAGGAAACTACTCAGGTCTAATTGATTTAAGTAATAAAGGGCTACTCGGTACGGGGGATTTAACTTATCTGGGAGCTAAGTTTTATTCGGAGGATATTGTCTTTCTACCTTATCAACTCAAGGCAAGTGCCAATACTTTTAATCATACTGAAAACAAAGACATTGCAGTTAATGTGCCACAAGTGGAGGGCATTGACGTAAAAATTGATTGGCGACCTTATAAAGACAGCATGTACGTCAGTGCCAATAAAGCCCCTTTCGATTTGTTTGCGCCTAAACAACATACTTTGGCTGGAACCATTGTTGTTTCGCCAGGCGGTATCAAAGGAATCGGTACGCTAGATTGGGCAAAAGCCGAGATGAAATCACCGCTGTTCAATTTTGGCACTTTCACAGCACAAGCAGATACTAGCACTATTAACATAAAATCAGAGGATAAAATTGCGCTTGGCAATGCTAACGTAGCAGCTAATGTAGATTTTAGTAATGAAAAAGGCTATTTCAAAGCTAATAATCCATTGACTTTAACGACGTTACCTTACAACCAATATGCTACTTCGATGAATGAATTTGAGTGGGACATGAAAGTGCAAAAAGTACAATTCAAATCAAAAGTGGGTAAATTCGGTCGCTTTCTCTCTGTTCATCCTGAACAAGATTCATTAGAATTTAAAGGGCAAGATGCTCTTTATAACCTTACAAGCAATGAGTTATACATAAAAGGAGTTCCATATATTTTTGCCTCCGATGCTTTTATCTATCCCGATAGTGGTTTGGTAAAAGTGCTGCCTAATGCAAAAATGACAACTTTAGAAAATGCTAGAATAGTGGCAGATACTTTGAATAAGAACCATGTTATCAATCGAGCAACCGTCAATATAAAAGGCAAAAGAGTTTACGAGGCAACTGGTTACTATGAATACAATATTGGCGGTAGAGAACAAGAAATTACTTTTCAAGATATTCAAGGCAGACCAGTGGGTAAGGGGAGTGCGAGAGAAAAGCAAAGTATCACCAGAGCCACAGGTACAGTAAGTGCTAACGATTCCTTTTATATTGACAGTAAAACTAGATTTCAAGGAACGATTAGTTTAAGTGCAGAATCAAAAAATTTGCAATTTGATGGTTTTGCTAAGCTAGAAGCAGAGCGTCTGTTCAGTTCACATTGGTTTAGGGTGCGCTTTGAGGGCGATAAACAAAACCTAAAAATTAGATACAAAGAACCTAAAGATGAGGAAGGAACGCCATTGGAAACAGGTTTTTTCTTGAGTAGAGAAACCGCTCGTGCCTATCCAAGCATCATGGCACCTTTGCCTTTTAGGAAAGACCGTGCCGTGTTGGATGTAAAAGGCGTATTGGATTATGAGGAAAAAAAAGACATCTTTGTTTTTGCTGATTCTACAAAAATGTACAACCCTACGGCTTTGAAAGGCAATTACTTAGCCTTTAATAATGCCACTGGTAAAATATCAGGAGAAGGCAAACTGGATATTGGTTCGGGATTAAAATATGTGAGTGCTAAAACGGCGGGTACTATACAAACCGAAATACCTACCGACTCACTCGGAGAATACATTGTTACTGCTGAAGTAATGGCTGCCATAGATTTAATTGTACCCCAGAAACTATTAGACATTATGGTAAAAGACTTTAACGCGTCTAGCTACGAAGCTAAACCGATTAACTTCATTCAAGAGCCTATTTTCTACAAAAAAGCCGTCGCTGAACTTTTTGAAATGAGCAAAGAACTGCAAGCTACTATTGATGGGGTCAACTTAGGCTCACTCAATTTACCTGGAAAGCAAAATAATCATACTTTTGTTTTTGCTAAACTACCCCTTAAATGGAATCCTGATTATCAATCTTTTGTAACACAAGGCAGTAGGATAGGATTATCTACCATACAAGGTCAACTGTTCAATCATGTTTACACAGGGTATGTTGAATTTAGAATGCCCAGCAATGGCGATGACCGCTTATATATCTACTTAGAATCGGCGGGTGGAAATAATTACTATTATGGCTACAATCAAGGTATTTTGAGCGTAACTTCCACAAATCAGGATTTTATGAAGGCTGCTGATGAACTTAAAGCAAAGGATGTCGTATTAAAGATGAAAGATGGAGAAACTTACGAAATACAAGTCGTTAATCCTAGTCAAGCCACTTTGTTTGTCAATCGCGCTAAGGCAGCGCAATAG
>DAITMC010000124.1:0-10384 GCA_036835365.1 Saprospiraceae bacterium | reverse complement strand
AAAAACAAACTTTAACAAAAATCGGGAAGCATAAAATAAAAACAGCATTCAAAAAAGAATCTTGAATGCTGTTGATGCGTAAAAAATTTTGATAAGATTATTTTTTCAATAAATCACGAATTTCTCCCAACAAGACTTCTTGTGCGCTTGGTGCAGGTGGTTCTGCTGGTGCTTCTGCTTCTTTTTTCTTCATTTTGTTAATACCTTTCACCAATAGGAACATGATAAATGCTACAATAATGAAATTAATCACTGCTGTTAAAAATTTACCATACAATACAGCAACTTCGCCAGTAATATTACCTTCTGCATCAGGAGTACCTGCTTGAAGGACATACTTTAAATCGTTGAAATCCGCTTGGAAAACCAAACCGATTAATGGAGAGACAACACCTTCCGTGAAGCTCGTAACGATAGCACTGAATGCTGCACCCATCACAAAAGCAACAGCAATATCTACTAGATTGCCTTGCATTGCGAATGCTTTAAATTCTTTAAGCATAATTTTTATGTTTTTGTTTGAATAATGATTCAAAGTTAGGGCTTTGTTATTATTTTTTTCAATTCTAAGTCAGAAAAGTGTCATTCAGGGAAAATATAGTTCCAAACTCTACGATTTAGTAGTGCTAACGCTGTTTTTTCGATTTGCATTAATTTAATGATAGCTGCTCGGATGTTGCGATGGTCCCGATAAAGGAAAGCAATTTTCAGGGCGACCGTTTTACGTCCTAGTTGCTCTTCTTCTGATTTACAAAAAGCCGATTCCTTCTCACCTACTCGAATAGCAATCCTCAATGAGTATGCTACATAGCCGAGCATAACAAAAGGAAAGACATATCTAAAGATAATTGAAGGGGTATCAAGCGCTACTTCAAAGTAAAATTGACTAGCTAGATAGAGTAAAATAGAAAAAAGTGTGGTTAATAGTGCTATTTGTAAACGATAAATACGTCCATCAATTTCTTGTGCTACATAAGATAATTTGGCATCCACGCGTTCAATATATTCTGTGAGCAATTCCACGGCTAGGGCTTCTTCAGCACTCAACTCTTTATAAATGCGGTAAGTCAAATAATAGCCTTCTGTGTTGTAGATGGTTTTATTGATAGGCACTTCTTGTTCTTGGATTTCTTCAAGACTACTCGGCTGATACTGTTCTTCTAAAGGTTTCGCCGCCACTTCATCGAGCATTTGTTCTACTAATCCTACATAATTTCCTTCTGCAAAACGGCTTTTATAGTCCAACAAGAAAGCCAAGTCTTTATTCTTTTGAGTATCCCGCCAAGCTATGTCATGATTTCTACTAATGTGTGCCATATTTTGCAGCACTTCCTGTTGATGCTCACCAATGGGCGCATTCAAATAATAGTCTAGCAGCGTCTCCATACTTGGTCGGAGTGTAACTGTGCGCCAAAGTTGCTCCTCTAGTAACTTATCCTTTCTTCTTCTAGCTTCTTCGGTATATTTGTTTAAGATTTGTTCCTTGAGAAAATCTTGATAAGCCTTTACCGTATTCATGGTGGAAGCACGTTTCCAAGCCTCGCCAATTTTTGTGTTAGCTGCTCTTATTCCCTGTAAAAAAGGGTCTAATTGTTCACATACGGCTAAAAATCCATCATCAACACTGTGCCAACCACCACTTTTAATCGGCTTGTAGTTCCTATTATCACTCTCTGGAAGCATGACCATCTTTCGACTTGGCAGGACTAAGTCATTTTGGTCAAAAACAGTATCTTGATAGTCGCAAGGTCGAATCAAAATTGGAAAGACTGCAACGTAGCGTTGATAATGCAGTTCAAGTAATTCATCCATCGCATAACTCTGCGTGTAATCTGCTCTGAGCGAATAGGCACTCAAAAGAAAGAGCACGACATCTGTACTCATTTTTAGTTCTTCCATTTCATGCCAACTTTGGTAATCTTCAATGAGTACATATTTAGCCTTATCTACTAAGCCTTTGACTATCAAAGATTTGAAATGTTCACTAAATGTTTTTTTAAGGTTTTCGTCGTGTTGAGAGTATATACAAAGGACACTTAAGTAATTACCATTCTTCAACTTTATCTAATTTTCTGTAAAATAAAAACTTCCGAAATTTGGATTCAACTTTCGGAAGTTAGAATTAGGTACAAAAGTATATCAATAAATAGTGCTATTTGCGATTTATTTATGCCACTGCAACGCCTACTTTTTTACGCTCTCGGCTTTTCATCCAAAAATAGAGGAGCGTGAACAGTCCAATTAAGATACCTGGAAAAAGCATCATGGTACCTAACGTGGTTTGCCCTGTGTAAAGTTCTAGTGCGCCCTCGGTCAATCCTTTTGCTTCACCGACTTGTTTATTCGCATCAATCCAACTTCCAATAATAGGTTGGAAAATGGAGCTAGAAAACATTCCGATTGCGCCTACCACAGACATCCCCAGCGCACCACTTTCTGGGATATACTTGGCGATGAAGCCAATCATATTGGGCCAAAAATAGGCAATGCCTAGCGCAAAAATGAAAGAAGCCCCATAAACAACTGCCGCCCCTGATTGAGTGGAGAGCAAGAAAAGTCCAATCGTCGCTAAAATAGCAGAAATCAATAGGACACCTGTGGTGTTGAATTGATGCACAGCATCGCCACCAAAATAGCGGGCTACTGCCATTGTCCCTGTAATAAGTGCCAATACTAACATTGGTTGTGCGCCGCTGCTAGAAAGAATTAAGTTGACCCATTGCGTAGGTCCAAATTCAGAGATGGCGGTTAATGCCATACAACCAAACATGAATAGGAACAAGGGGGAAAACATTGCCTTGAAATTGCTACCTACCGAAGTAGAGGCTTCCACTTTTGCTTTGGGCCAAGCCTGACCAAAAAACAAAAAGGCATAAATAAGCGTGGGAATCAGAATAATCCAAATTTGTGCCTGCCAATTTAAACCCGTATTGGTCATTGCCAACGAGATTAAACTCCCTAGCACAATACCGCCTGGAAACCACATATGGAAACGATTGAGCATAGTACTCATGCGTTTACCTTCGTAGGCATCAGCAATCATTGGATTACAAGCGGCTTCCGTGCAGCCATTACCTAGTCCAATCAATAAGGTGGAAACAAGCAAAATGGCATAACTACCTGCATAGATGGTTAAAATGATACCTACTGCGTGCGCAAAAAAAGCAAATTGCATAATGGCCTTCCCTCCAACGATGTGGTATATTAAGCCACCAATAACCATGGAAATAGGAAACCCTAAAAACCACATCTGATTAATAAATCCTAACTGCGTAGCACTTAAACTTAACGATTCTCCTAGTTCAGGAAGGATACCTGCCCTGATGCTAAAAGAAAAGGCAGTGGTGATGAGTGCCAAACAACTTCCGTAAAATAATCTGTTTTCGTTTGTCATAAGTTTATTAAGTTTTTCTTTTTGAATTGAGTACAACTTAACACCATAATTCAGCAATTGCTGATTCAAATTTATGTTGGCTTCAAATGTCTAAAAAAATCTTTAATTTTAAAAACAACCCTTCAACAAAAGTTTTCTACGGTTATCGTGATTTATTTTATTTTGATTATGGATAGTTCTAATTTTCTACTAATTTATTCATCTAAAAACACTACCAGCCATTTGAGTTGGCTACAAAATAGCCCACAGCCAACAAAAGCCAATTAGACAACAAAAAAAGATAAGTCCATCTCATAAATCTCACCTTAGCGCACTTATGATACAAAGGCGAACGACTACCCATCCAAACACCCAAAGCCCCAAAAAAGAAGCTAATGAAGTGAAAAGTTTGTTCAGGTGTTCGCCGTTTCTTACGAATGGCGGCACGTTTATCCCTCCACATTAAAAAGTAGCTAAAAATATTGATGGCTACAAGTAGGAAAAGAATGAAATAGTGCATGGTGTTCCTCCTTTATTGGTTATTTTCTAACCGTCCAAATTTCATAGATGGGGTCGCCTTTACTGCTCAATCCGCTATGATGCCAATCCTCGCCTTTGAGTTCAAAATCAAAACTTAAAGTAGCTCCTACTCTTGAATTGTCTCTGGAAAAAAACAAAATGTACTCCGTGTATTTACCCTCTTGAGCGGTGTAGGTACCTCCTCCTGTACCAAAAAATTCACCTGTTTCTGTGTTGAAAGCAATCCATTGAAAATATCTTCCTGTCAATAATTTCATTGTTTTTCTCGGTCGAGTGATATCCATACGCTGGATTTCTCCATTTTGTTTTCTTCCAGAAATCAAGTAGGGATTCGCTAGTGAAGCGGATGGTAATTTGTTTTCAATCGTAATTATTGATTCTTTAGATTCGCTAAAAAGCTGTTTTCGGATGGAGCTTCGCTTGTAGGATACGGTTTTATTGACCTGAGTGGGGTCTTGTGTGTGAAATTCATAGTTCAATATCAAATTTCCACGCTCCCTACTCCATTGCCCTCCTTTAGTGGCGATAAATTCATTTTTATCGGTAGAAAAAGTCGTCCATGAAAAATACTTGCCACTGAATAGTACCAACTCGGTAGTGTTATCTTTATTTTCTACTTTAATCGCTTCTGGCATTACTTTTTGTGCAGAAAGTGATAGGGCGGTAAAAAAAATAAAAGACAAGATTGTGAATGTTCGTTGTGCCATTATTACTTTTTATTTTGGTGAACTAATATTAATACAACAAAAAAATTGCATAAAGAGTTAAGGTTGATATTTGAGTAGTCTAATCAATACAATAACAACTAAGTGCAAGTTACGAATGCTATCTCTAAAATAGCGCCCCTATCACAACTCAAGCATTAAAAGTCAAAAATTAATGTTAATGTGTTCAAAAAAAGCGATGTATTTTCATTTTATGCTATATTTGCATTGCTAATTACAAAAGTCATCCTTTTTCAATTCCTACCAGTAAAGATGTTACTATTGCTCACAATACAATGATGTAGTTGTTGAGTATCATGATTTTATCAAAAAACGGTTTAAGATGTTTAACAAAAATCTGACAAGTGTAGCATTTTTCACGATGCTATTTGGTGCTATTTCAGCGCAGGTAAATCCTTACTTAAAAGAGGTAATCAGCAATCGTATTAAAACGGATGTAGAACAATTTACGCAGTATGTCTCAGAAGGGCAAATCAATGATGTGCCTAAGTTGACTAACGAAAAGTATGAAACGATTGAATCGCGTAGTAGTGATTTATTTGTAAATGCTACACCCGAACCAGAATCGGAGTTTCATGCGGCTATCAATCCAAAAGATACCAACAACATTATCATTTGCAGCATGAGAAATAACCCTAGCAATTTTCTTGCACCGCTTACTTTTCCAATTTATTATACCAAAGATTTTGGTGCAACGTGGAATTTAAGCCAATTCGATGGTACTAAGGCTGGAGAGTTCATCCTTGGTGGTGGCGACCCTATTTTGGTATTTGACACAGAGGGTGTAGCCTACCTTTGTTGGTTAACATTAACGACTGATTTAACCTTTACTTCAAAAATTGCATTAAAATATGCTTCTTCCAAAGATGGCGGCGCTACATGGACGACTGCCGCTAAACCATTGGATGAAGGCAATGCAGGCAATTTACTAGATGTTCTGTCAGGTAATGTAAGTGGCAATATAAAATTTGTGGATAAAGAATGGCTGGCGGTAGATCGCTCTAATTCACCTTATCGCAACAACATTTATGCTTCTTATTTAACCATTGAAGCACAAGACAATATAGTGAGTACCAAGATTACACTTCGCAAAAAAAGTGCTAGCTCAGAAGAATTTTCTAACAAATCCGTCATTGTGCATGAAAATGACTACAAATTGGTGCAATTTACTAGCGTTGATGTGGACAATAAAGGCACTGTACACATTACTTTTGCTGGCACACCAGATAGTTTGAATTGGGCATTCTACTATGTGCAGTCAAAAGATGGTGGCGAAACCTTTACACCAGAAATAAAAATTACCGACTTTCATTTGCCTAGACTATCGGCAGACGAACCGACTGGCAATATCGTTGGTATTGACGAAGCCCGTATCTACCCTTGTCCACAGTTAGCTATAGACAAATCGAATAGCCCTCACGAAGGTACATTATATTATGTATGGACAGCCAACGGTATTGCGCAAAAAGAAGCAGCAGGTTTGGATATTTACTTTACCTACTCCAAAGATGGTGGTAGCAGTTGGGAAGTGCCGAGAATCATTAATGATGACGGTTTAATTGAAAATCATCAATTTTATCCAAGTATTGCCGTGAATGAGCAGGGCAAAATCATTGTTTCATGGTATGATCGTCGTGAAGACATAGACAATGTTAATACCAGCTATTATATGACTTACTCGTTGGATGGCGGCGACTCTTTTGTACCGAATTTTGCGGTGTCTTCTGAAAGTTCTGACTTCTCTATGATTGGAAGTAAAAACGGCGACTTTGGTATTGGCGAATATACCCAAACATTAAGCACTCCCTATTTTGCCATTCCAATTTGGTCAGATGGCAGAACAAATGATGGCAATATTGATATTTATTTAGCCTTTGTTCCATTTGATGGCGCATCAACAGTAACAACGATTAAAACAGTAACACCAACCGTCAGTGTAGTTGGTCCAATGCCCAATCCGTTTCATCAATCTACTGAAGTTCAACTTTATTTGAAATCCAGCAGCAAAGTGTTAGCACAACTGTACAGTATGGATGGTAAACTACTGAAAACGGTAGTCAACACAACACTTGCAGCAGGTACACACAGCCTTCAACTCAATGGGTTGAGCAGAGGGGAGTATATTTTCACCATTCAAACCGAAAAGAGCTATATTTCCAAAAAACTGATTTCCAAATAGATAGTTTCCCAATTTCTTATGCTTGTATCCCAGTTGGGTGGTCTTTTTAAGATCACCCATTTTTATTTCAGGTCTAAATACCCATTTTCTCCATTCTGATGGGTCAAAAATTGTATGTAATTAATAATATAAAAAAAAATTATATTTTTCTTTCAAAATGCTCACGTATTCATTGTTAAAGTTGTTTTATCTTTGAGTTGTAATTAAACCTATAAAAATGCGTACCTTATTTTTGCTTGTTGGTTTTATTTCCTGTTTTTCAGAAGTTTCTGCACAGATGTTGGTTGAACAACAATTGCTTTATGGCAACGAATGGATACAACAAGAGCAAACTTATGTGAAAATTAATGTCGTTGAGGATGGCATTTACAAGATTAATTTTAGTGAGTTGGCTCAAAAGGTCAACTTTAATGGAGCTATACCCAAAGGTCAAGATTTTCAGTTGTTTTACATGGGTAAACAACTACCTATTCATGTAAGTACGCAATCAACTTTTAATTCAAATGATTATATCGAATTTTATGGTCAAAAAAATAAAGGCTGGCTCGATGAATTTTTATATGTAGCGCCCGAATATCAGATAAATCCAGAGTACAGCTTGTTTACGGATACTGCTACTTACTTTTTGACTTGGAATAATGACAACCTCCAAGAGCGTTTTGCTCGTATGGAGAATAATTTGACCAATCTTCCTGAAAAAACACCTTATTGTCTAATGGAAACCATCCAGTCTTTTCAAAATGTTTACTTTGGCGGTAGAGATTTTACAAGCGATAATGGGCGCATTAGTCGCTATGATATTGGCGAAGGTTACTGCCGCAATGTGGAATCAAACAATCAAAGCTATACCATCAACACGCCGAATTACTTCCCTGATGGACCCAAACCTATTGTTAATACTCGATTAGTAGCCAATGGTAGGCTGCATAAAATAGCTTTCACCATTAACAATGAAGCGCAAACCATAGATGAATTTGCAGGGTGGGCATGTAAATTATATTCCTTTGAAATAGAGGCACTTAGCAATATAAACAACATACAAATTAGAGGTGAGGCTTCCGAAAATGATAAGTTTAGAGTTGGCGTTGTTTCTATTGCCTATCCAATGAGTTTCAATTTTAACAACGCTCCTTATGTCGAATTTGAATTGGAAGCTACTGATGTTCCACAATATTTAGAAATCACTAATTTTAAACACGATAGAATTGCTCCGATTTTATATGACCTGAGCAATAACTTGCGTATGGAAGCCACTTTAGAAAATAATTTAATCCGCATTTTACTTCCTCCCTCGCCCATTCGCAGGAAATGTGTACTGGTCAATCCAAGCCAAATTAAGTCAGCAACAAAAATAAAATCTATTGATTTTCAATTAATTGATTTTAACAATACAACTGCTGATTACATTATTTTAACGCATTCTAGTTTACTCAACGATGGGCAAGGCAATAATTATGTACAACAATATGCGGATTATCGCAGTAGTGCACAAGGGGGAAATCATCAATGTATTATTGTAGATATTGAACAAATTTACAATCAATTTGGCTATGGCATTGATTATCACGAGTTGGCAATACGCAACTTTTTGGATTTAGCGCATAAAAAATGGAATGCTAAACATCTATTTTTCATTGGCAAAGGCGTGGATAAAAATATTAGGCGCAACAGAAATAAATACTTGACCGAAGGATGGGATAAGTTTGATTTAGTACCTACCTTTGGACAGCCACATTCTGATTATCTCTTTGTAATGGACAACAATACGTCTATTCCCAAAATGGCAGTGGGGCGTATTGCAGCGTACACCCCTGAGCAAATTAGGATTTACCTGAAAAAGGTAAAAGAGTTTGAAGCCGTACTGAACAACAATAAACATACTTTCGAGGATAAAGCATGGACAAAACGCATCATTCATTTTGGCGGCGGCGACCCAAGAATTCAAAGTACCATCCAACGGGAATTAAAAGCGGTAGAAAGAATCGTTAACAGTAGCACTTTTGGCGCGGAGGTGATTTCATTTTTCAAAAACTCCACCGATGTCGTTCAACAATTAGATTTTAATCTTGTAGAACAATACATCAACAATGGTTCTGCCATGATGACTTTCTTTGGTCATTCCGCGCCCAATACCCTCGATTTTTCATTAGGTTCACCAGAGCAATACACTAACATCAAAAGATATCCTATTTTCTATGCAATGGGATGTAACACCAATCGAGTGTTTGATGCGCGCACCACACTAAGCGAAGATTGGGTCTTTATTGAGGATAAAGGCGCAATTGCCTTTTTTGGCTCAACTGCACTCACAGATTTAACCAATCTTAGTGCCTATGGTCGTATTTTTTACCAAAATTTAGGCAATCAAAAATATGGTGCAACGCTAGGTCAAATTATTCAAGCTAACATCAAAGATTTTTCATCAGGAAATTCCTTCGTCTCCGAATTAATCAAGCACATGATGATGTTACATGGCGACCCTGCACTGCGGGTTTATCCGCATGAAACGCCTGATTTAATAGTAAATAAACAAGCCACTTCTACCAAACCCAATGTCATCAATACGCAATTAGATAGCTTTCAGTTGAACTTGGTCGTCAATAATTTAGGGAAATATGAACCTGATTCCATGATGATTGATATTACCCAAGTTCTGCCTAGTGGTAAGCGCATTCCTCTGTTAAAAAAGCGTATTACATGTCCTATTTTTGAGCAAACTTATGCTATAAAATTGCCTCTTTCATCCAAAGAAAGTATAGTAGGTATCAATCAATTAATTGTTACCATTGATGCAGAGAACGAAGTACAAGAACTGCCAGCGCAAGCAGAACAGAATAATCAAGAAACATTTACCTTCTTCATATCTTCGCAGGAAGTAAAGCCCATCTTTCCACAAGAATTTGCTATTGTGAATCAACCACGACCTACCTTAAAGGCTTCTAGCAATAATCCTTTCTCCGAAGCTATTGATTATTATTTCGAGTTAGATACCACCCTACTCTTTAACAGTGCTTCAAAAAGAACCAAAACAATTAACCAAAGAGGTGGATTACTGGAGTGGCAACTAGAGCATAACCTTACTCCAAATCAAACTTATTACTGGCGTGTCAGTATAGACAGTACCTTAAGCTCTGGTCAAGGTTTTATTTGGAGCGAAAGTTCATTCACCTACTTACCTAATAGCGCTGAGGGTTGGCATCAAGGGCATTTTTATCAACTTCTAAGCAGTGAGCTAATCAACGCCAAATGGGATAGCCTGAAAAGGCAAACCAGTTTCGGCGACCTGTTCAAAGATGTAGAAATACGCGGCGCTACTTATCAAGTGCTGCAATGGATTGAGGTAGCCATATTTGAAGATGGCTTCAGGATGCACTCTGGCTTTGCTTGTCCACCACCACATCAAATTACAGAGCAGGTGATTTTGATTACTTATGACCCTATTTCACTCAAACGCACTACCATTTACGAGCCACTAGGCGAAACACCAAATTGTAAGGACAAAGTTAATAACTGGGGGATTTTTCATTTGCACAAGCCAGAAGAACGCGCAAAATTAATTCAAAAACT
>DAITMC010000123.1:0-10393 GCA_036835365.1 Saprospiraceae bacterium | reverse complement strand
GATGGACTAAGTGCTACGGAATATGAGCTGTTATTGCAATATATGCCTGATGGCTTCAAAAATCGTTTAACTTCAGCGCAAGACCTTTGCGTAAGTTGGTTAGAAACTCGCACTGAGCGAGAAATGACTATTTATCGCCATGTGATGCGTATTGCACATCAGATTATAGCAGAAGGACTTTCTGAAAAAGTAATTCAGCCGGGCATCACTACGACGGCAGACCTCATTTGGTGGTATCGGCAAAGGATTACTGAATTAGGCTTAGTTACTTGGTTTCATCCTATCGCAGATATTCAAAGAGCAGACCCGAACAATACGGAAAGCCAGCGATCATTTTCCGCCCGACCTCTTGTAGATGTTATCCAACCTGGCGACCTATTACATGTGGATGTTGGCATTACCTATTTGGGCTTAAACACAGACACTCAACAAAATGCTTATATCTTAAAAGCAGATGAAACTGACGCACCTCATTACTTAAAAGCTGCTTATCAGCAAGGATTGAAGGTGATGGATATGCTGACTCATCAATTTGAAAGTGGTAAGACAGGCAACCAAATATTGGCAGATGCACTTCAGCAAGCGAAAGCAGAAAATGTAAAAGCGACTATTTATTCTCATCCTATTGGTTATCACGGTCATGGAACTGGACCAACAATAGGACTTTGGGATCAGCAGGATGGTGTTCCTTTTACAGGCGATTATCCACTTCATCCCAATACGGCTTATTCAATTGAACTCAATCATGCAATTTTTCTAGCTCCATGGAATAAAGAAATCCGGATTATGTTAGAAGAAGATGGCTACTGGGATGGCGAGCAGTTTAGATACCTTGATGGCAGGCAAAATGAACTTTTCCTTGTTCCAAGAAAGGCGGATAAAGTGAGTAGGTTTTAATGTTAGAGTGTTTCAATGTTGAAACACTCCAAGATTAAAACTATGCTTTTTGTCTATTTTTAAAGCGTTTTCTTCCAGAGCGTTCGTTACGTCCTCCTTGATTAGGAAAAGCAGCCGAGGAAGAAGCATTACTCTTTTTCTTATGCGCCCCACCGTTGCGATTACCATTGTTGCTAGGTCTTCTATCTCTATCACGTTCTCTGCTTCTATCATTATTGGGTAGCGAAATAGATTCGTTTAGGTCCCTGTTAGTAACCATACTGACTTTGCCCAATTCATAACTAAGTAGTTTACCGATAAGTTCTTCCTTAGAAAGGCTATCAAAAACCGAATCAGCAATTTCCTTTAATTTAGGGTCAAGCTGTGTTTTGGATTTAGTTTGTAGTATTTGTTCGCACCAAGCACCAATTCTACTTTGAAAAATAGCAGTGGCATCTGGAATCAACGTTCGTTTGAAAGTGATACCTAGTTGTTTAGCAAATTGCTGGATTTTCCCAATTTCTCGGTTGCTAATGAATGCAACGGAAGTACCTTCTTTACCTGCTCTAGCGGTTCTTCCACTTCGATGCGTGTAATAAGAAGTATCATCGGGCAAACTAAAATGAAAAACGTGTGTCAAGTCGTTTACATCAATTCCCCGAGCAGCTACGTCAGTAGCAATCAATACTTGTAACTCGTTGGATTTGAAGCGTTTCATCACGCGGTCGCGCTGCTGTTGCGACAAATCACCATGTAAAGCATCGGCTTTGTAGTCCTTTCTAAGCAGCATCTCTGCTAAATCTTGCGTATCGAGTTTCGTTCTACAAAAAACAACGCCACGCAAATCGGGATTAGCATCTAAGAAGCGCGTCAATGCTTCCATTTTATCAGAATGGCGCACTAGAACGAATTTATGTTCAATATTGGCGTTGACTACATTTTGAGCGTCAATTTTTACCTCAATAGGATTATCCATGTAGGTATTTACGATACGTCGAATTTCCGATGACATTGTAGCGGAAAATAACCACGTCAACTTACTTTCTGGAGTGTAAGCTAAAATGGTATCCAACTCCTCCTTGAAGCCCATATTCACCATTTCATCTGCTTCATCCAATACCAAGAACTTAATTTGGTCAAGTTTAGCTGCTTTTCGCTTAATTAAGTCAATCAATCTACCCGGCGTAGCAATAATGATGTGCTGCGGTTGGCGCAGCGCCTTAATTTGTGCAACGATGTTTGCCCCTCCATATACTGCTAGTATATTGAGTTTAGGCTGATACTTACTAAAAATATTAATTTGCTCTGCAATTTGTTGTCCTAATTCTCTAGTAGGTGCTAGGATAAGCGCTTGCGTGCTGTTGTTAGTGGGGTCAATACGCTCTAATAAAGGTAAGCCAAAAGCCGCAGTCTTACCTGTACCTGTTTGTGCAAGACCAATAAAATCGCGGTCTTCTTTTACAAGTTGGGGAATAGCTTTGTACTGAATTTCACTTGGTTTTTCAAAACCAAGTTCAGTGATGGCGTTTAATATCGGAGTGGAAAGCCCTAAATGCTTAAATGATTCCAAAGAAATGTTATTTTATATGATTCAAGTGTAAAGGTAAGTTAAATTAGTGGATATTTCAACTTCTTATGCAATTTGTGCTCACGCATTATTAAATATGAAAAGAATAATGTTTTATAAAATACTATATTATCCTTTGTAAACACAATTCCATTTGTTTCATAAGAATTTTTATTTCATATTATTACTTAGAATACCTATTAACAATAGGTATTGATTATCTTCCTCATCATTACTTATACTAAAGACCATCCATCTGGATATTTATTTGGCTATTCTTTTGCTTGTTTGTCAACAATAATTTCTATTGCCTTATAGAACGCTACATGTTTCCTCTCGACAAGGATGTTTTGAACATCAAAAGGTACTATCACATCTGGCTGAACCCCTCTACCATATTGGCTATCTTCGCTATCGGGAAGATCAAACTGGTATTGTATGAAAGGCAAATTAATTAGAATTTTTGTATTAGGCAAGTCTATTAAAAATGGATAAACCATATTAACTTGATGTTCAACTCCGCGTGTTTCTGTGCCAATGATAGTAGCACCTCTCGTATGCTTTAGCACACTACTAATCACTGTCGCTCCTGAGAAAGTACCGCCATCAACTAATAAATAAAGCTCACCAATATAATTATTTCTTCGTTTAGGCACTATATTGAATCTATTCATTTCATATTCTTTTTTGTTATCTTTTGAGCTCAACCCTAACATCAATCTTCTTGAGGATACTTTTAACAATTTTTCCCCTAGCACTATATGGTCTTCAAAATTTTTTAAATTCACTGAATTTGATTTATAGGAAAAATAGAAAGGCTCGTTCAATGTGTACTCTAGAAAATCCCTTGTTCTAGTGGAGCCTCCTCCAGTATTTTGCTGAAAATCAACAATAAGCTGATCAATACCATCTCGTTTTAGTTGTTTAAATATACGCTTAAACCTACACCCAAAAGCAAAACACTTAAGATCTACGTCCGCTATGTATGCAATAGGCTTGGTAGCCGTTTTGTAATATACAAGCTCAGTTGTTTTATAAGGAAGAATCCAATTACTATCAATAGTTGTATGTTTCGATGTTAGTGGGTGATAATTGGTTTTTTCTGCTGTTGGTAATAGCAGTGTATCTATATTTTCTTCTGTTTTCAATACTATCTCAACAGTATCTATATGCTCGTTTAGATAAAGTACATTATAAAAATTCGTCAAATAGTAAGTCTTTTCATGATTGTCCACTTCAGTAAAACCATCTTTAAACATGTACTGACTAACGACGCTCAGTAAATCGTTAGCTTGCAATCCATTGATGCTGACTAGATTTCCTAATATCTCTAAACTATCTAGCCCTCGTGGCTCTACTTTTTGGGGTATCTTCTGAACAACCATAACCTCATCTCCATCACCAACTAATTGAACAGGCAGATACTTGAACTTAGGCAAATTAGTGGTCGTAGCATCTTTCTTTTTTTGTTTTGGCTGATAAGAAGTGGATGGGTACAAATTTGTATGTCCGCATCTTATTTGGTTGATGAGTGGAATGAGCATTTTTAAAACCTCCATTTCTGACATGTCGCCATTTACCTGTTGAATGGTTTGCTCAAAGCAACTATCCAAGCTATGCTTACTAATAAAATCATAAACGCCTGGATGCAAGTCTTCTAAAACGGATTTCAGAAACTGGATGTCTTCCTTTGTTTGTTCAGGCGAAAATTGAACTATGGAAGGGGATTGCGCCTTCAAACTAGCACTCACTGTGAGTATCCAACAAAAGGTAAATAACTTTCTCATAAAACATACTATTTTTGTGAATGAATACTACAAAAATAGCTTATGCCACACAAATATAATTGTCAAATAACGTATTCTTAACAGACTTTAATATTCTTATAATAACCGAATAACAAAGTTAATAAGTGTTTTAGTTGAGTGGCACAATATTTCATCCTAGTTAGTTAGCTCAAATTTAACAGGCAAGACAAACGATACCCTTACTGAATTGCCATTTTGTTCTCCTGGGTTCCATTTCGGCATTGTTCTTATTACCCTCATTGCCTCTTCAGCACAGCCTCCACCTATATCTTTAAGTGCTTCCATATTGGTGATAAGACCATCTTTTTCTACAACAAACCGAATAACCACCATTCCCATAATACCGTTTTCTCTAGCTATTTTAGGATAGCTAATATTAGCGTAGATAAAAGATAACATTGCGCTTTCGCCACCTGGAAATTCAGGTTTTTTTTGCACAAAACCATATATCTCTTCTTCTTTTACTGCTTCCTGATTTTTAACAGTAAGATTTGTTTTATCAGTATCTTTATTTTCTATTTTTGAACCTTTACTGGCTTCATCAAAAATAATTTCAACATCGCCCATATCATAGTTGAATACATTTCCTGTGGTGTCCCCATCTATATTTTTACTTCCGATATTTACTTTTTTTAACTCCTGCTGTGTAGGAATTAACTCTTCCTCCAAAACCTCTTCATCTTTTTTTACTACGGGTGGAAGAAATTTCTTGACCGCTCTTGGCTGAGTTACCTCTATGTTGGTTCTATTTTTAGGTTGATTATCAATAGTTTCAATAGGTGGTGGAGCGGTCAATTGCGTATATGCAATCACTTTTTTATGTTGCACTTTTAATGTTCCCTCTTTTTGAGCGGCATTTTTAGCTTTTAACCAAAAACGCACTCCAAAGCCACCAAAAATAATAAAACAACTTATTGCAAACCCAATAAATGTAAATACCATATGCTTTTTACGCAACTGATATGCCCCATAAGCAGTATTTTTATGCTCAAAAACTAAGTCCGTGTAAGAAGTGGCTTTGTTCATATTCATTATTTTGCTTGACGATAAGGTGCTACAATCGCTTCATCTTGAGCAGTCATTTCAGCAATGGCATATCGCTCTATCCCTATTTGATTTAATTCGTCTAAAATATCAATTAAATTCTCATAACGCGAACCCTCTTCTGCTTTTATCAGTACTATCAAACCCTGTACTGTTGATTTTTTGTCTATCAGTAAAGTTTTGACCTCACTCGAATTACAGTCCATTACCAATACTTCGGGGGAGGTTAATCCTTGATAGCAATAGACCTGATTTTTACTGGAAAGTACAATACTTAAGGCTTTTGATTCTTTAACGGCTTGCTGCTGTTCCACATCATCCAAATCAGGAGTAACGGGCATCACAAGTTCCATCGTTTGGGGTTGACTGAATGTAGTTGCCAACATAAAGAAAGTAAGCAGCAAAAAAGCTAAATCCACCATAGGATTCATATCCACATTAATAGCATTCTTTTTGCTTCTAGCGTTGCGCTCTTTTTTATTAGCCGTTGCTTTTTGTTCCATTGCTAACTATCTTTTTCTATTTCCGTAATGAGATTAAATCGGTATATCTTATTGTTTAACAGCACATTAATCACTTTTTGAATTTGTGGATAAGCAGTGTCTTTATCGCCATTTACAGCAATGCGCAATTTAGGGTTTGCTATTCTAGAGAGCACTACCCAATTAGTCAATTCATCCACTTCTGCTTCAATAGGAATGCCTGTTTGTACAATACTTTCTCTGTCCTGTGGAGGGGTTTGTAAGTAATTTTGAAGTTGCTGAACGGGCATTCCAAAGCCAGATAGTAAGGCAAATTGCTCTTGTTGTTCTTCTGAAAAATTAATACCATATTTTTCACCAATAAGTTGTATTAATCTCTTTTTCGCAAATTTCCCATCAATAGCACAAAAAACTTGTCCTTCCTTACCAATACTAATCGTCATTACATCTACTTCGGGTATTTTAAATTCACTATGCGAACTAGGGCGATTCACCAAAATAGGTTCAGCCGTCTTGAAAGTAGTGGCAAGCATAAAAAAACTCACCAGTAGAAAAGCCATATCCACCATAGGATTCATGTCCAGTTTGGGCGTTTCTGGTCTTGGTATTTTTTTAGCCATATCTTTAACTAGTTAGATGCAGATGATAAAATATTGTCTTCCTCTACCAAAACTCCCTCTTCTAACGCAAAAGTCTTTTTCAAACTATTTAAAATACTAAATGTCGCTTCATCAATGGCAAAAGTGATTTTATCAATTTGATTAGAAAAGTAATTAAAGAAAACAATGGCTACCGCTGCTGTGCTAATCCCCAGAGCCGTAGTGACCAAAGCCTGTGAAATACCACCAGCTAACCCTACTGCATCAGGCGCACCCACGCGTGCAAGTGAAGAAAATGCAGCAATCATACCTGTAACTGTTCCTAAAAGCCCTATCAAAGTGGAAATAGAAGCGAGCGTGGAAATAATAATCATGTTGCGATTGAGTTGAGGGATTTCTAACTGGGTTGCCTCTTCAAAATCACGTTCAATCATGTTAATTTTTTCCTCTTTGCTGATGGAGGAATCATGTTTAACCAACTGGCACGTAATCAGTCCATTGTAAATTACATTGGCTAATGCTCCCTTCTGCTCATCACACTTTTTTATAGCTGTGGCATATTCTTTTTGTTCAATCAACTGCTTAATATTGCGCAGAAAAGATGAATTACGCGATTTACCCGCAGCCATACTAATACTCAAAAATCGCTCCACGATGAAAGTTAGCAAAATAACTTGAAAGCTAATCAATAGCACTACCAATGAGCCACCTTTATAAACAACACCTAAATAATTATTTTTCAGAGGTTCATTAGCAGGATTATCTCCTACAAAATTAGCAGGGTCGCCCAAAATTTGAGTGTAAATAAAATAAGCAACTACGAAAGCGGCAGGAATGACAACGAAAGCAAAACTGGATTTCAAGGCTTCGCCCAGCTCATTATATTTAGCCATAATGACAATGTCGGTTAGTTATGAAATAATTTGATTAATGTTCGCTCAAAGGTAAATCTATAAAACAGCTATGCATGATAAACTTTATCAGCCATTTTTAATGACTTTTATCAATGGCACATCACAGGATGGTTAATCGCTTCCCAGAAGCGTAGTTCAGTAGGAAATTGAATGGAAAAGCCTCTAAAAATCAACAATAGCGCTACTCCTAGCATGACGAAAGAGGCAATATGGCGAAGATGATGCTTGATTTTGTGGGTAAGCGTATTTTTAACGAAGAAAACACCGATCATCAAAGGCATAGTACCCAAACCAAAAAGCAGCATAAATAGGGCACCTTGCCACGGCGCAGCCGTAGTAACTGCACCTGCCAACGCTAAGTAAACCAATCCACAAGGAAGCAAGCCATTGAGCAAGCCTAAAGTAAGATGACTATTCCTGAGGAGAAGTTGCTTCGAGACAGCTTGTTTGACCAATTGAGTGTATTGATGAACCAGAGGTAATCTTATAAATTGGCTTTCCAAGTTGATTTTGAACAGCACTACGATAAGCAACACTAACCCCAAAAATACAGAAAATCCTTTTTGGATGCCCGCCAAAAATAAGCCTTTACCTAAAAAACCTAACAGCAAACCTAATAAAGCATAAGTAATTACCCTACCAATATTATATTGAAATGCTTGAAAAGCCAACTGCCGCTTCTCCTGACGGTTAAGCGGCAGGGCTAACACTAATGGTCCGCACATCCCTAAACAGTGCGTGCTTCCCATTATTCCAATAGTTAAAGCTGTTACATAAATCATTTTATAAGATAATTGTTTGCTCAGAATAGTAATTTTTCCCTTCAAAAGACCAATTTATCTTTATTTTCCAAAGCCCGTTGGTCAACCCATTAGTAGGAATAACCTGTGTTCCCAATGCATTGGTGCTTACAGGTAGCCTAAAATCTTTTGTTTTATCCGACGGGCGAAAAAATAAAATTTCACCTTGTTGTGCATTCATTGGAAATTGCAAATGTACTAAATGGTCTTTATTATCGACCTCGAAGTTGATATCAGCCGCTATCGTATTGGCTAGCCGATCAAAATGCTGTTGGTATTTTAAGTCTTCCTCATAATAGTTATCCACCACTAAACTGTTGTCATGGGTAGTGGATTTAATGACCGCAAAAATAAGTACCGCAGCAAAAGTGCTATAAAATAAAGCAATACCTGTTCCCCAGTTAAATTTCATCATCTCACTTTTAATATAAAATTTATTACTTAATCGGTCCCAAAAAGGATGTTTTTACCTCTGTTAGTAATTTTCCTTCTGAATAGACAGCTACTTTTATTCGATTCTTACTGTCGTCTAATTGATTTTTAGGCAATTCAATAAATAAAGCGCCTTCCGCCATGCTTGCTTTAGGCACCGTTGGCGCATCACCAACCAATTTGATTTGACCATAATCCGTTATCAATCGAAACTCAATAGGCATAGGCTTATTGGTTTTATTGATGACTTGGTAATTATAAAGATTACTCAACGTTTGGTCATCTACTTCTTGATAAAGTATGCCTGGTGTTCTCAAAATTAGCACCTGTACGTCGGAGCGAATGGAAATGAAGAAAGCCTGAACACCCAACAGTATGACCAATAAAGCGGAATAAGCCATCACCCGAGGTGTTAATATCTTTTTACGCCCCTGCTCAATACCATTGAAACTATCGTAGCGGATAAGCCCTGTGTCTCGATTTACTTTAATCATTACTTCATCGCAAGCGTCCATGCAGGCGGTGCAATTAATACATTCTAATTGTGTTCCATTTCTAATATCAATGCCGGTTGGACAAACTTTTACACAAAGTCCACACTCCACACAATCACCCTGTGTTTTTTGTGCATTTACAACAGGCAGTTCAAACATTGAGGTTTCTACATCTGCCATTGCCAAAACTGGTTTTTCTTGCTGTTTTTTGATTTTGCCTCGTGGCTCACCTCGAACATGGTCGTAATGCACTACAATAGAATTGCTATCCAGCAAGACACTTTGGAGTCTTCCATAAGGGCAAATAGCGATACATACTTGCTCACGCATCCAAGAAAAAACAAAATAGAAAGCAAAAGAAAAGGCAATCATCGCAGTAAACCCTTGCCAGTTTTGGGCGATAGGTTCAGTAGCTAATTTTATGACTTCGTCAACACCAATTATCCATGCTAAGAAAGTGTTAGCTACTAACACAGCAATGGTAAAGAAAATGGCTTGCTTACTCGTTTTTTTGATTATTTTTTCAGTCGTCCATGGGGCATTATTCAAGCGTTTTTGAGCATTGGCATCTCCTTCAATCCAATATTCAATTTTTCGATAGACCATTTCCATGAAGATAGTTTGTGGACATACCCATCCACAAAAAACACGCCCAAACACGACGGTAAAGAGAATAATAAACACAATAAAAGTGAGCATCGCTAGCACAAATAAGTAGAAATCCTGAGGCGCAAAGTGCACACCCAAAATGATGAAATCTCGCTGAAGCAAGTTAAATAAAAACAGTGGCTGACCATCGTATTTTACGAAAGGCATTCCAAATAAAAATGCCAATAACAACCAACTAACGTATGTTCTCCATTTGAAGAACTTGCCATTTACTTTTTTAGGATAAATCCAGTTGCGTTTACCGTCTTTACTGACAGTAGCAATGGAATCTCTGTACTCTTCTGTATCTACCATTGGCGATTGCATCATTTATAATATTGATGTGATTGGCAAGCTCTTTTTGTTCAACTTACCTAAAAATTAAGTTTCATCTTATTACTTTAAAAAGGCACTTCGAAGATAAACGCCAAAAAAATGCTCCTCAAATTGACGTTATATTCAAAGTGCTACTATTCATCGTTTATTTCATTCCAATCATCGGGCTAACTGCTGTCGAATCCGATGGCATATTATCTGCTTGTTCTGGCTGATATAGTTCTCCTTGTGGCTCTTTTGCATTCGGCGGATCAGTCCCTTCCAAAGTTTTGATATAACTAGCTACTTTTATCATTTCCGAAGGATTCATCTGATTTTGCCATGCAATCATTCCCTTTTCTGGAATACCATATTTAATCACTTTAAATACGTCCTTAATATCTCCGCCATGCA
>DAITMC010000122.1:0-10408 GCA_036835365.1 Saprospiraceae bacterium | reverse complement strand
TATCCTTATTTTTTTATCAAAAATAAGTTATTTTTACTTTCGAAAGAACTCTAGTATATCTTGACACCAATTATGTTAATATAAATAAACTCATAGTTAAGCACGCTTTTTTATCAAAATTATTTACTTTTACAAAAAATCAGGGTACTTTTTACTCATGAATTATACCATAAATAGTAGAATGAAATATACTTTAATTTTCTTATACTCTTTGTTGATCTTTACTCCATTAAAATCGACTCCTCTTATTCATCATGGGAGTCGAGAAGTTAGAGTAAAACCAGGTACACTTGTTACCCTAAAACTTGCTGAAACACTTAACACTAAAAACCTAAATAAAGATTATTTTTTTTCACTCGAAGTATATGTTGATGTGGTGGTTAATAGAGAAGTAGTGATTCTAAATGGAGCATATGCAGAAGGTTATGTATCCTACTTTCTATCTAAAAGATTATTTGGTAAGGGAAGTGAAGTGGAAATACGTGCGCTGAATGTACAGTGTATTGATGGGCAAAGAGCTATTTTAAATGGCACACCATTTCGGCAAGTGGCAGATAAAAGAAGAACACGATTTGCATTGAGTATGGTGCTCTTTGGAGGATTAATCATTCTGGTGGGTGTTATTATAAACTGGGGAGTTGTATTGGTCGGTGCTATTTTTTTTCTATCAGGTGTTTTTATGCAAGGAGAAGAAACAGAGATTCCGATAAGTACAACTTTAACCGCTACTTTGGCAGAGGAAATCATAGTAGTTGTGGATAATTAACTCATTTCAGAAGTACTAAAAGGAAACTGAAAGCAAGTTATTCTTATATTTGATAAGTGGGTATTAGGAATTGATATTAGCTATTTAGTTATTTGTTAATCAATAGACCAAGTTAAAAATACTTCAGTGTTAATGTTGTCTTATTACGTATTCTATAATTTTTTTTTAGCAAGAACCTTGTTGATAACACGACAACGCTATCAAAAATTTATATACCAAATTATTATAATTTAAAGTCAATGGTTTAAAGCGCATATTATGAAGTTTTATTGCCTTACTGTTTTTATTAGTATTTTAATGTTATCACAAAGTGTGCTCTTAGGACAGCAACTAGATAGAATCTGGGCAGTTGAGTTCGAGTCATTAGGTAAAAGCGATATTATCCACCGTCTATATCAATCCATGAATGGTATTTTAGTAGCTGTAGGAGAAACCTTTAATGAAAAGAATGAACACGATGCCCTGTTACTATTTTTTGAGCCTGAAACAGGTAAGCTCATTCAGAGAATAGTTTACGGAAGCCAAAACAAAAAAGATGATCGATTTCACGATATTGTTCAATACAACGATGGAAGTTTTTACTTGGTGGGTGCCTCTAGTACAAAATCAGTTATCGAAAGTTTAATGCTGCACGTTGATGAAAATGGACAGTTACTAGAGAATATTCCTGTTGGCGTAGGCATATTACATCGTATTATATTAATGGATAATAACGCCTTGATAATTTTTGGACAAGGTCAAAGAGATGATGGAGAGATTACTGTAATCAAGTACGGAAATAAAAAAATAAGTAAGCATCGCATTGGTAGTAACCGATATTTAGATGTTGCAGGCGTTGCCAAAACAAGCAATAATTACATACTACTTTGTGGAAATACTGCCAAATCAGGCACGAGCCAAAGAGGGGATATTTGGATAGCCAAGTTGGATGAAAATGGGAATTTTCTAGAGGATAGAATTATTGGAGATAAAACTTGGGAACGTGTTTGGGATGCCACAGCCACAATGGAAGGTAACTTGATTATGTCCACAGAAAAAGGAGGTAATTATCAAGATGCATGTATTATAGAGATTGATAGCAACCTCAATATTGTTATTAATGAATCATTAATCGGAGAACGCGATGAGTACGCTTCAGCAACTATTAAGACCCATGAAGGATATTACATTGTAGTTCAACAAGTAGTGAAACCAGTCCTAAGCAAAGCTATTCTGCTAAGGGGCTTTAAGACGTTTGCCGAAACAGAGTTGTCTAGTTCTAATTTTATCTATGAAGTTCGGCACATTTATTATGGCTATCGTGGAAAACTGCTAATCGGCGGTACGGTAAGAGAAGATAAATCATTAAAAATAAGGGTTGAATGCCTAGGCAATCAAATGACATTTGTTAATAACTCAAAAGCAGTGACAAAACCTGAAATCAAAATAATAGATGAACCAAGATTAGAAGATGAAAATGGGGATGGGGAATTATCCCCCAATGAAAGAGCGTGGATTGCATTTCGTATTAAAAATACAGGTAATGTACCTCTAGTTGATGCAAAGGTGAAATTGATTCCTAGCAATCTAAATGGTGTAAATTACTTTGATGAGGTATATGTACGTTCTTTGCCTGTGAATGGAGAGGAAAAAATTAGCATCCCATTTAATGGTATGGATATACTGAAACAAAAAACATTTAGTGCTTCTTTAGAATTCTACGAAGGGAAAGAACTTTTAGCACAACTACCCATCAGAATTGGGAAAATAAATGATGCGTTTAAAATTATTGTGGATTGGAAAGACGATAAGTTGCGCGGTAATAATAGAGAAATAAGAGCCACCAATCCTATTTTTGAAGCAGAAATAAATGCTTATTCGGATCGCCCAATTGTAGAAAGCAATACTAAAACATACTTAAATGGTAGAGTCGTGGTTGACCATAAGGCGGTTAAGAACCTAGAGACCATAAAAACTCAAAACCGTTTCAACACTATCATACACATCAACTTGCCTTTAGTAAAAGGGAAAAATGAAGTATATATAGAAATAGAACAAGATGGTATTATAGAAACGACCACGCCTATTATTATCTATTTTGAGCCAAGAAAGCCCAATCTTCATGTTTTAGCTATTGGTCCACCTTATACAGATTTACAATATACGAGTAAGGACGCAATGGATTTTGCAAATATGCTCCAAGGTCAAAAGAACTCAGCTATTTATAATGAGGTGTTCATTCAACAACTTATTAGGGCTGAAGAAACGACTTGTCAAAATATAAAATCAACTTTTGAAAGATTGCCCATGCTTTACAACGATGTGGAGAATCTTAATAAAATTGTAGAAAAAGATGTGTTGGTGGTATTCATTTCTTCTCATGGCAAGCTACTTGATAACCAATTTGTCATCGTTCCTTCTGATTATAGCCCAGATGCAGAAAAAAGTACAACTGTCAATTACAAACAAGATATTATTGCTTTTCTGGATAAAATAAAGTGTAAAAAACTAATGTTTATAGATGCCTGCCATAGTGGAGCAGCTGCCAGAAAAAGCTTTAGCAACCCAAATACAAGTACTCTACTCAATGCTTTAAACGCAGCTAGTGCAGGCATGATTAGCATTAGTTCGTGTAACAATAGAGAACTCTCTTTTGAAGACACTGCATGGGAAAATGGTGCTTTTACAGAAGCGTTGCTAGAAGCACTTAGTAATAAAGAAATAACTTTATCAGATGGTACTACCCTATTCTGCGATAGCAAAATAGATGGTGAAATTAACGCACTATCTGTAAGAGAAATTTTCAAGTATCTTCAATTGCGTGTTCCTGATTTGGTACAGCAAAAGCTTGGTGTGCCTTCACTCCAAACGCCAACCATGCCACAAGTGGAAGGTATTGATACAGAACTAAACATATTCTTATTACCTAGTAAATCAAATGATTAATGAAACTCCTAATTACTATTTTTAGCCTATTTTTGTTCTTTCATTTGCAATCACAGCAACTTGATTTGACTACCCTCTATCGCTACAACTGGCAGATACTCAATCCAGCAGCCACCAATTACATTAAGATAGAAGATAAGTATAAAGAGAACATTTTTAACGCTTCGGCTTATACACAGCGCATTACAGGAGATTTTGCTATTGATCCACATACCTTTACCTTTCGATATGAACATTATCCACAAATAAAAAGTCAAGTTAAACTCAAACTAGGAGCATTTGCAGTTCAAGAAAAAGCTGCCGCTGTTCAATCTACTAAGGCAAATATTAATATTGCGGTAATACTACCATTAACTTATGGGGAAGATGCTAGTTCACTAAGCGTAGGGCTTAATTTAGGGGGATACCAACAAAATATTGACATGAGTGATATTAAATTCGCTAATGGTCAAATACCGGACAATGCACGCTTGACCCGCTTAGTTCCAGATGCTTCAGCAGGAATATTCTATCAATATTTGCACGATGAAAGGTGTGTAAGATGTGAGAAATTTAGGCTAAAAAAACTGTATGCCGGTATTTCAATACTGCAGCTATTTAATTTCCCAGAAATTAGCACTAGTACGGGCGACTTTTACATCGCTCCAGAAAAGCATATTTACTTCTTAACAGGAGTTGTCGTCCCTTTTTTGGGAAAACACGCAGGTGAACAAAATACTGTTGAAGTCTCTACATGGATACGACATGTTCCTCGTTTAGAATATATCACGCTTAATAACAAGGATAATACAATAAGCGCAGACTTAAATATGAGGGTGAACTATGGCAATCTACTTTGGGGTGGAGTTGGTGTTGGAACGAATAAACTTGGGCATACCGAATTTGGTGTCGTTATTAAGGATAGGGGATATGTGAATAGTTCAAATTTGTATCTATTTAGTATCAGCTTTGGGTACAGTTTTCCTATTGGATGGGAAAGACTCAGGGGCGAAGCCTACGAGATTAATGTTGGTTATGCTTGGAAATAATTAAGGAACAATTATTTGATAACCTTGCTTCTTCTAATAATACTCAACATAATAAACAATAAAAATACAAGAGCACCAAATGATAAAACAATTATTGTTTTTGATTGATGAGGTATAGTAATGTAATTGCTATCTCCAATCAAAACCAGTGCTGACCAGTAATAAGGATGAGCCATTTCACCTTCTGCTTCTAGCAGATAGTCTAATTTTGCTTGGCGAAGTGCCGCACTTTTAGACTTACTTTTCTTCAAATATTGATAGTACCACTTTGTTACTGTGGAAGTTTGTTCGTCATCTATACTCCAAAGCGAAGCAACTATACTTTTAGCTCCCGCATAAGTAAAGGCTCTAGCTAAACTCATCACCCCTTCGCTTTGGTAATATTTTCCAATATTGGTTTGGCAAGCACCTAGAAAAACCAGTTCAGCCGATAGTTCCATATTTAAAATTTCTTCAATTTGCAGCCTTCCATCCTGCAATTGATTTTGGTGACTGTCGAGTGCTAAATAAGATAAATTAGGTTGGGTCAAATTAATAACACCATGAGTGGCAAAGTGCAAGATATTGTAGGTCGGAAGTAGTTCTTTAATCTTAGCCTCTCTAGCCTGTTTTCTTGCTAGTAGTTGTCCACCCCAAATCTGCTTAATATTTTTTGCTTCTTTAATGTTGTAATTCAAAGGATTCAAACCAGATGCTGCATCAAAAATAGGTGCTACAACGAGAGCACTATTTGTAGCAGTCGGCTTTATATTTTTCATCCATACCCATAAATTCAAAGATGTACCGTAACTAACCTCAAGATGACGGATTAGATAGTCATGGTTATGAAAAGTGAATAAGTCGTCCAAAACAACAGGTTTGCATAATAATGCCTCAAAAGGTAAAAATACAAGTAATTTATCGGGAATAATCGTCAGATGATTTCCTAAATGAGCGGCAACAGGCGCAATGAGCCGTTGATAGAAATAATGAGCAAGTTGAGCATATGCTAGAAAATCTTCATCAGGAAATCTCGTTTTTCTAGGGTTTATTTGAAGTATTCCATACAAACGACGAACGTCATCTTCAAAGTGTTCATCCTTTTTGAACGAATAAGTGTAGCAGGTATCCATCTGCAAAACGCTAATCACAATGGTTTGTTGGGTTACATGATAATTAAGAATACTTTGTCCTTCCTGTAATTGTTGTTGTAAATTTTGCTTCCAAAAACTTACATCATTATCAGAAAATAGCGAAATATCATTCATGCGTCGCCCTTTCTGAAGCATACTTTTTAAATAATTTGCCTTGCTTCTTTCTGAACAACTTAATACAACTTGATGATAAGTTGGATCAAAGGAAATAAGCTGATAGGCGATATTCACCATTCCATCGTATAATTCATCGAAATGATCGTTCCAATAAAGACTGGAAGCTAAGTTAAATAGTTTTTTTTGATAAGCTTGTGTAAACGCCTCTGCCTCTAAATAGGCGTTGAAAGCCAATTCCAACAACGTTTCTTGCGAATCTAATTCAGCATTTGCTTGTGCAACTTTTGCTTGGAGCAGCAAAATAGAACATATTAACAGCGGCTCTTTGGATTGAGCCATATTTAGCTTATCATAATTAAGTATGGACAACGCACTGTTTAAAAACTGTTTAGATGCAACTAGTTGATTTTCAGCAAATTTAACTTGGGACAAATAGTAGTAGCACTCCGCTTTAAAATAAATATCTTTATCTTTTAAGCGAGACAAGGTTTGTTTAAAAAATAAGTTAGCCTCCTCAAAGTTATGTTGTTGTAATTTTATTTTTCCTAACAAGATAATTATCCTTGTTCTGTCAGAGGAATTAAAATGCGTTGCTGATGCTTGTACTAATGAAAGTGCTTTTTCGGCATAATAAGCCGCTATCTGACTACTTCTGCTGTCCCAATAGCAATTAGCAAGGCTTTCATATACATTTTTGAGCAACTTAGGTTTGTTTTCATGGTCTTGAATTTTCGCTAGTACCTGCTCAAATTGCTGAATAGCTGCCACTGTTTCGTGCATAAAACGATAACAAGAACCGATGGCAAATTGAATTGCAAAATAGGTAGGTGTATGCGGACGAGTATCGCAAAAAGTAAGCCCTCTTTGATAGTATCTTAGAGCTTCGCTCATGTCTCCTTTTTCTAAAAAACAATCGCCAAGGCTATTACAAATAGAAGCTATCTGCTCAGATGGAGTGTCTATATCTATCGCTTCATAAAGTGTTAAAGCCTCTCGATAAAAAGCAAGCGCAGTATCTATATTGCCTAGTTTAGCAGTACAGTTTCCTAAATTATGGAAAAGCAATGCTGTATTAGGATGGCAATAATCTTTTATTTGTATGTCGAGTGCTTGCTGGAAATAGTTTTTTGCTAATTCAGTGTTGGTATCAAAGTGTAAGTTTCCAAAACTAATCAAAATAGAAAGCAATATTGATTGATGTTCCGTTGGACTGTTCAAATAGGCATTCATGGCTTTTTCAAAGTAATATTGTGCCTTTTTCTGGTCGTTGTTCGATTGATAAGCATATCCTAAGCCTAGATAAGTGGAAGCTAAATTGGTCAAAAGGTGGGGTTCAAGTTGTAAGCGAATGTGCAGTGCCTTCTGAAAGGCTTGAATTGCCTGTTTGGCATCTACATCAATCAAACAATTACCTATATTTTGGTACGTATTAGCGACAGGCATGGAAAGTTTGCCAAGTTGCTGAGTGCGAATAGCCAAAACTTGACGATGTAGCGAAAGTGCTTTTTCTATCTCTCCCAAAATGCGAAAAGCATTCGCTTGAATATTCATGAATGAAGCAAACAAGATTGTTTCTTTCTCCACTTCCGCCAAGCTAGCGATAATAGAATCGCAAAACCTTATGGTATTGCTGTAAGCTGCTTTATCATACCCTTGTTGAGCAATGCGGATATGAGTTGAATCTAAGCTAATAGCAAAGGACGCATTAAAGTAACCACAAAGTAAAATAACAACAACTATTTGTTTCTGATATCCTAAAATCATTGTAACAGTCCTTTACTAATGGGCTCGAAAAAGGTATTTGATTTAAGTATGGTCAAAATTATCAATTATTGAATCCATCACAAAGTAAATTAGTATAATATTGTATCGCTTTGATATTAAACGATTTGTCTTAGATTTAGCTTGACATAAGAAAGCATACGCATCAAATGTACTATCAACACAACAAAATTTAATATAAATCAAATATTTTTATAGATTTTTGCAGAATAAATGATGAAACATGGGCACTTTTTCTGTTAACCTTTTACCAATAAATGTATGAAGTCAAAAAAATACTCAGATGAGGATATTCTTTTAGCTATCAAAGGTGATGATATAAAAAATTGTGATACTGCGCTAAAGCAATTGTATTCAGATAAACAAATTTCAGATAATGTAAAAGAACTTGTTCGCATTTACACAAAAGGAAAATTGGATACAGATGATATTCTTCAAGAAGCGATTATGTTGTTCTACGAATTGGTAAGATCAAATAAATTTGAGGGCAAAAGTAAAATTAACACTTTTATCAATGGTATCTGTAGAAACTTAGTTCGCAATCATGGAAAAAGAATAGAGCGTATAGATTTTAAAGAAACTGTAGATGACGATACGAGTAACGTCAACGATTTGGATAACCCTGAAAACCAAATGATTTTGGTAGAGCTAGACTCCATGGAAAAAGATAGAGATAACATTTTGAATGGTTTGTTGGATCAACTTTCCTCAAATTGTCAAGAAGTGCTACTGCTTTTCTATTTTCATGCTAAAAGTATGGCTCAAATAGCAGAGGAGCGCAACCTTAAAAATTCAAATATGGCAAAAAAAGCGGCAAGTCGTTGTAGAGAACAATTAAGGGCACTAATTCGTAAACAACCGCATTTGGAAAAACTTTTAAAAGTAACAACATGACAGATTCATTTTTTCTTAACAACGTAGATAACTACTTGTTAAACAAGTTATCCGAAGAAGATAAATTAGCATTTGAAAACAATCTAAAGGACAATACATCGCTAGAGGAGGAACTAAAAATTCGCCAATTAGAACTTCGTACCATACAATTATTGGAGCGTCGAAAGTTAGCTGGAAAATTCAGTACATGGAAAGCAGAAGCCAACGCAAGCCCAATAGCAGAAAAAAAAATTCTAGCAATCAGACCATTCTCTATTTTAGCCATAGCTGCTTCCTTTTTGTTATGCTTTGTACTAGGGGTCATCATCAATAGTCAGTTTAGTAATAGCGCCATAGCACAACAGTTATTCGCTTATGAAGATGGCGCTACGACTAGGTCTGACGATGGCGGCGAGACTTCTTTTTCAGAAATTCAACAGCGAATAGCAGAAGGAAAATACGATGAAGCACTAACGCTCTACCAAGAACTAACTATTGACAATTACTTAGATAGAGCAGTGCTGTTGCCCGGAAGAATTTATTTCCTAAAAAAAGACTTTCAACAAGCCGAAATCACCTATCAAGACATCATCAATAACACGGAATTCACCACAAGCATTCATCAAGAAGCCCAGTGGAATCTACTAGGCGTGTATATTGCCAGCAAGCAAAAGGATAAAATCAGCAATCAACTAGATTACATCATCAACAACAGCAATTCTTACAAATCTAAAGCAGAAGCATTAAAGAAAAAATACAATAGTTTTTGGAGAAGGTTAGTTTGGTAATTGTTCGTTTTGAGATTTCCGAAGTCTAAACCTTATTAATCAATATCTTTTTTAAAAACTTATTCCAAATGAACAAAATTCAAACGATGCTATCAAGACATAAACTTCAAATAAAAATACCATTTAATCATCAATATTTTTTTTTGAGTTTCAGAGCCATACTTGTTTTCTTTTTTGTGCAAGGGCTACTCTTTCCAACTTTGCTTACAGCTCAGTGCGAAGAAACATCCAGTTTAACTGAGTGTTGTGGGGGAGAATTTGAAGGGTATTGTCCCTTGGTTTACGATCCTGTATGTGGTTGTAATTGTGTCACTTATATAGTAGCGGGTTGTGCGGAAGAAGCGGGTATTACTTCATATACGCGAGGAGAATGCCCTGCTGATTGTGTTCCAGATGGAGGGGGTGGAGACAATGGGGGCGACTTCTCCGTAAAACCCGACTTGCAAATAACAAATTTAGAGATTACATTTAGTAACTGTAATCTTACAGTTAGGTATGGATACCAAAATGTAGGGACAGATGTAGCCAATGATTTTCAAATTTGCCTTTATCTTACTTCTTCCCGAAATAATCCTTCAATAGAGTACCTGTTAGAAACAAGGACAATAAATTCATTAGAATGGTTTCAAGGAAATCAAACTTATACAGCGAATTTTGATCTATCCAGAAGTTCCTTTGTATCTAAAAATTACTACGTTAGCGCTTTTATTGATTGTAATGATACAGTTGATGAAGAAAATGAAAATTTTGACGATAATAATGAATTATCCAATAGCACCATTCCTTTGAGCAGTACATGCAGAATAACCAATCCCTGCCGCCAAGCCGACTCCCTCGCCTTAATTACCCTGTATAGTGCTACGGGTGGACCTAATTGGACAAATAAATGGAATTTAAGCCAGCCAATGAATACTTGGTATGGGGTAATGCTAAATGAAGAGGGCTGTGTGTTAGATTTAGAACTTCCTAATAATAATCTGGTCGGACAATTACCAA
>DAITMC010000121.1:0-10454 GCA_036835365.1 Saprospiraceae bacterium | reverse complement strand
TGCACCTTTTCTGCGAGTTGCTTATCCTGTGCGATGTCGTTGACCAGTTGAGCAATAGCTGCATGGTTTTGATTGACATTGGCTACCATCATCCACGTTTTGTGGCTTTTTTCTGCCAATTGAATGGTAGCTTCCAAAAGATATGCCCCTTTTTCACCTTTTACGTCGGTTTCAGGTGCAATGGCTATGCCCTTTCTAAAATTTTTCACTTGCAAAGGACAAAGCAAATGTACTGCATTTTCTAAGCCCAAAGACCAAGCCACATTGGCACGCGACGCCTCACTCGGCTCGGCTCTATCCACAATAATAGCACTGAGGGCATAAATTCCCAGTCCTACATTCGGCACCAATTCGCTTCGTTTGTAGGCATCCACCAAATTGCTGCTGGCATTTTGCAAATCGCTTACCACGCCATAAGGCATAATATTTTGAATCCCATCCAACAATCTGATATTCAATGGTTCATCCGAATGATTAAGAAGGGTGGATTTTCTTACAAAACCATAGCAGTTGCTGGAGTTCCACTCGTACTGAAAGGTCAGTTCGAGGTCGTGGTTGATTTCTTCAAATATAATTTTGTTGCCGTAGCGATTTTTATAAAGATTTCTGGTGGTTCGGTATTTCCCTTCAAATCGCTCCGAAAACGGCTCCCAAATAGCGGCAGTCGTCCCTTTTTCTACCCAAAAAATACTTTTACTTCCTGTTATATCCGCCGACTCTGTGATTTTATCATCGGTGTAGTAAGGGAACAAGGCATTGTTCGCATCCTTGCGTCCAGCACTCAAGCCACCGTTGCTCGACAGGAACATCCAATGGTTCGAGTCGCTGACAATACTCATAAAAAATGGGCGCAGGACATCGCTATTTGCAATCTTGTAATAATCTTCTCCTTGAATCGTTACGAGGGTTAAATCAACCGTAGGAGCTATTTTTGTAGCGGACAAATTCATTAAAAATGGGTTTAAATAATAGTCTTAAAAGGGTTTAATTCCTTTTAGGGGTAAATCTACTATTTAACTTTTACACTAATAGCTAAAATTGATAAATTTATTTCTTGACAGGATGTAAAATTTTATAAAACTACCGCAATTTTCCAAAAATATAAAATATAATTTGGTAAATTTTCGTTATTGGTAGTTAAGATTAGAGCATTTGAAACAGCAATTCCTGCTATCAATAAGTCGTGGTCGCCAATCGTAATGCCTTTAACACATAAATCAGCGTATATCTCCTGAACTAACTTCGAGTGAAGGGAAATTGATACTCTTTCGCAAGTAGCAGAGAACGCCTTGAATTTTCTGAGTTGTATCGTTGCTGCTTTGTGTTTCAAACCCCTTGTTATTTCATAATAAGTGATAGCGGAAATGGTGAGACTTTCCTAATGCGCAAAGTAAGTTTCAGCATTTTTACGACAGGAAGTTTTATTAGAATTAAAAAACAAGTTATAAAAATATTTGGTTGAGCAAATACCCTTACAATGGGAATTTGAAGAAGGTCTAAACTAAACTTTCCTTAGTGGAGGCTTGTTTTTTACATCGGACTTTGGGATTAAGTTGGATTTCTAAGCATGACTAAATAAGAAAATAATGATAAAAGCTTTATTCTACATATCCACCAGTTTTTTA
This sequence comes from Saprospiraceae bacterium, assembly GCA_036835365.1. Taxonomy (GTDB): domain Bacteria; phylum Bacteroidota; class Bacteroidia; order Chitinophagales; family Saprospiraceae; genus JAAUTG01. The sequence continues at coordinate 8,829 of DAITMC010000121.1, read as the reverse complement.
CTTGCTGTAGCTTGTTCAATGCCAGCTCCAAGTTCTAAAGTCAAAACAAAATTCCATACTACCGTACCTTCGCAACTTTATTTTAAAAATATCAGAAGCGCTTATTATAAATCAATTACTGATCATAACACCAGAATAGACTACTACACGCTACAAAAATGGAATATGAATAGCCTAACAGCAAGTATTGTCCCTACTATTGCTGATAATTGGATGGAGGAAGAGGCTTACATCAGGCTGGCATGGAAAGGTATGAGTGCGCCTACTTACAAGATAAAAATGAAGGAAAGCAATGAATTTAGTATCAACCCAAACGATAGTCTGTCTTACGAGGCTACTTACGACCTAGCGCTTTCTATTCAAGCGCAACTGTTAGCTAATGAGCCTATTATGGTTAACGATTCTATTCAAATATTTACAAACCCACAAGAGCGCAATTATTTTTTAACGACCATGCAAGATTATTTAAGGTTGATAGAAAATAAAGTGCCGCGATGAAAATACAGTAGAATTACTGTTTTTTATGTAAATTTAGGCTACTTATTGTGGCGTTCAAATCATGAGCTGCCCAAAGTGAAAAAGTAACTGCACGATGTAGGAAAATAAAGGTTAAGCTGATTTGGATAAGCATAAAAAATAACCAAAAGCCTATGTTTGCCGGGCTAATGACAAAGAGTCTAATGAGCGTAAATAAAAATGCCAACAAACAAGCTACAACGAGATTGTGAGAAAGTGCGCAAAACATATTCCATGTTTCGATATACTTGAAATTAGCCTCACTAAATTGGCGAACTAAGACATATTTATCTGAAATAAAAAGTGGTATATCGTTTTGAATGGGTTTTCGCCAAAGGGCAAAGCCAAGTTTTTTGTAGAGAAAACGCCCAATTGGATAAATTGCAAAACCTATGATGTAAGCCAAGATGAGTAAAAAAGACCCAGTTGCAACATTGATTTTACTGGTATAATTCAAAAAGTGCTGCACAGTTTCCAATTCTGAATTTAAGATAAAGCAAGAAACAATAATATAAAAGCCAGGAATGGCGTAGCTAAAGAAATCAAAAGTAGAGTGGAAAATTTTATCCATTTTTCAACACAGTTTGCTTTGTTTAAGGTAAACAAACATAAGGCTTTTTATTTCAATATTAGCCTTATCCTTCAAAACAACTTTTTGATGTATTAAGAGTTTTAACATGGTAAAATAAGCGTTATGAAATTCAAACTAGCGTCTAATTTCAAACCTACTGGGGATCAACCTACGGCAATTGAACGTCTTGTACATGGTATTCGAGCAGGAGAGCGCGCACAGGTGCTACTTGGGGTAACAGGTTCAGGCAAAACGTTTAGTATGGCTAATGTAATCGCTGAACTCAATCGCCCTACCTTAATCTTAACTCATAATAAAACTTTAACCGCACAACTTTATGGCGAATTTAAGGAATTTTTTCCCGAAAATGCAGTAGAATATTTTGTTTCTTATTATGACTACTACCAACCAGAGGCATACATTAGTAGTTCTGATACTTATATCGAAAAAGACCTTTCTATCAATGAAGAGATAGATAAATTAAGGCTTCGTGCCACTTCTTCTCTTCTTTCGGGTAGGCGCGACATCATTATTGTTTCTTCAGTTTCTTGTATTTATGGTATGGGCAATCCGGAAGATTACAAAACAGGGATTATCAGAATCAAAAAAGGTGATATAATCACTCGAAATACTTTTTTATATCGGTTGGTCGAAAGTTTATATTCACGAACAGAAGGAGAATTACAACGAGCTACTTTCCGTGTGCGAGGCGACACGGTGGATATTAACTTGCCTTACATGGATTATGGTTATCGAGTTACTTTTTTTGGTGACGAAATTGAGGAAATTAAAGTCCTGGAATTGAGTTCTGGAAAGACCTTAGAAGTGTTAGAATCCGCAGCAATTTTCCCTGCTAATTTGTATGTAGCACCTAAAGAAAGGATGAAGCAAATTATCAGCGATATTCAAGATGAATTGCATGAACAAGTAAAATATTTTGAAAAAGAAGCATTACTTCTTGAAGCACAGCGCATTAAGGAGCGTACCAGTTTTGATATTGAAATGATGAAGGAACTGGGCTATTGCAACGGGGTCGAAAACTATTCCCGCTTTTTTGATGGCAGGTCTCCTGGTACGCGACCATTTTGTTTGCTGGACTATTTTCCAGACGATTATTTAATGCTGATTGACGAAAGCCATGTTACTATTCCGCAAATTCGAGGTATGTCGGGTGGCGACAGAGCAAGGAAAACAAGTTTGGTCAGTTATGGCTTTCGACTACCATCGGCTATGGACAATCGCCCTTTGAATTACAATGAGTTTGAAAGCCTTACCCACCAAGTGATTTATGTAAGTGCAACACCTGGTGATTACGAGTTGGAGCGAACAGGTGGCGAAATTGTAGAGCAACTCATTCGTCCAACAGGATTACTCGATCCACCAATAGAAGTACGCCCAAGTTTAAATCAAATTGATGATTTAATGGCAGAAGTGCAAAAGCGCATTAAAGCGGATGAGCGAGTGCTGGTAACCACGTTAACTAAGCGGATGGCGGAGGAGCTATCGAAATATTTAGCCAAGATGGGCGTGAAGGTGCGTTATATTCACTCAGAAGTGGATACAATGGAGCGGGTAGAAATCCTGCGCGATTTGCGTTTAGGCGAGTTTGATGTCCTCGTGGGCGTAAACCTTTTGAGAGAAGGGCTAGATTTGCCAGAAGTTTCGCTGGTTGCCATTTTGGATGCTGATAAAGAAGGCTTTTTGCGCAACGACCGCTCCTTGACGCAAACTGCTGGTCGAGCCGCTAGAAATTCAAACGGATTGGTGATTTTCTATGCGGATAAAATCACAGATAGTATGCAAATGACGATTGATGAAACCAACAGAAGGCGTAAAATTCAAATCGCCTACAATGAGAAGCACGGCATTATGCCAAAAACGAATCGAAAAACAAAAGAAGAAATTTTGAGCAAAAAATCTATCTTGGATATTCGAGGAGGACAGTCCATTTACATTGATACAGAGCATATGCACGATATTGCTGCCGATCCAATCGTGGCGTATATGACGCGCGACCAAATTGAAAAAACCATCGCCGAAACAGAGCGAAAAATGAAAAAAGCAGCTAAAGACTTGGATTTCATTGCTGCTGCTCAGTATCGAGATGAAATGTTAGCCTTGAAGGGGCGATTGAAAACGGCGGTGTAAATACCGGCGCATAAAAATTACAATAACCTAAATTTTAAGCGATTCTTGAACAAAGAAATCAGTCCTTTTTCATAGCTTGCATTTACAATTTCAAGTTATGAGAATTATATCTATTAGCTTTTTGGTCTTGCTTTGTTGTTCTGTATCTGCCCAATATCAACCTATTTTAACTTATGGCACACCCAGTGATGTAGGTTTAGATAGTGCTTATTTGCATACAGCCATTAAAGCTATTGTGGAGGAAGGCATACAGGCACAAGCCTATCCCGGATCAAATGTATTGATTGCGAAACAGGGTAAAATTGTTTTTCACGAAGCCTATGGCTACTGGACTTACGATAGTACAAGGGCAGTTCAAAAGGATGATATTTACGATTATGCTTCTGTAACGAAAATAACTGCTGGTTTGCCAGCCTTAATGAAACTTTATGGAGAAGGTAAATTTGATTTGGATGCTCCTTTAAAAAAGTATTTCCCACAAATGCGCTGGTCGAACAAGGCTAAACTCACTTTTAGGACGATGCTGGCACATCAAGCAGGTTTAACGCCAAGTGTGCTGCATTGGAAAAATGCTATGAAGGAGAATGGCACATTTAAAAACAAAACACTTTCCTACAATGCCTCAAAAAAACACAATATAAAGTTAACGGATAGTCTTTGGGTACACCAAAAATATAGCCAAAAAATGTATCGTGCCATCAAAAAATCGGCAGTTAAAGAAAACCCAAGTTATGTGTATTCCGATTTATTTTTCTGCATGGTGCCCAAAGTCATTGAACATATTACCAAAGAGCCTTTTGAAACCTACATCAAGCAAGAATTTTATCAAAAAATAGACGCGAATAGCATCACTTTCAATCCGTTGTTACATTTTCCATTAGATAGAATGGTACCAACAGAGCGCGACACTTTTTTTAGAAAAACCCAAGTACATGGCTTTGTGCATGACGAAACAGCACATCTTTTGGGGGGTATTTCAGGTCATGCAGGTTTATTTAGCACCACTGAAGACTTAGCAAAACTAGCACAACTTTACTTAAATAAAGGAACTTATAACGGCGAAGCATTATTCTCAGCAGAGGCTTTTCAGGCTTTCAATCGCTATCAGTTTCCAGAGCAAGGCAACAGGAGGGCATTAGGTTTCGATAAACCATTGTTGACCTACGATGCTAAAGAAAGTTATGTGGCGAAAAGCGCAAGCCCCGCTAGTTTTGGGCATTCTGGCTATACGGGTACATTTATTTGGATTGATCCTGAAACGGAACTTATTTTTATTTTCTGCTCCAATCGAGTTTATCCCGACCGTTCGCATCGCGCTTTATATGAGCTGAACATTCGTCCAAGATTGCATCAAGTGGCGTATGATGCTATGAAACAGTAGATTTAACTATGGGGGGTTATGCTTGAGGCGGAGGATACCACAGAGCGGTGCAACTAATTTCACCCTATAGTCGTTCCGATAAGGGAAGAAAAAATGACAATACAGCACATAGCAGATCAAATTATCATTAATTTATCCGCGGACTTTGAATTAGAAAAAGTGCAGCAGTTCATTGATTATTTTCAGTGTTGGGAAGTTGTTTTCAAAAGAAAAAGCTACGCAATCTGACACAAATTAATTTGCCTAAGAAGCCAACATAAAACAGTAAGAAAAACCAAACGTAAAATACTTGCCAGAGCAATGAAAGTAGTTGTAGATAGTAATATCCTTTACAGCACATTGCAATACAGGTTTTAGGATAGGAAAAGTATTACTTAGTCAAAAGCCCTATTTTTGTCTTTAAAACAAACAAACATGAAACAACCGCCAGATAAAAAATGGCATCAACATAAGCTATGGAACTGGATAATTAAAATGCTCATTGTCGCTTTGCTCTTCTGGACTGTTTATAAACAAGTATTTGATAAAGAAAACATTAGTCAAATTTGGTTAGTCCTCGTTGCCAGATTTACACAAGAACATATTCATTGGCTCATACTCACCACCCTACTTATTCCAGTCAATTGGGGTTTGGAAGCCCTAAAATGGCAGCAACTGATTAAAACATTTTCTAATTACACGTTTTGGCACATTTACAAAGCGATTCTAGCAGGCATTGCTATTGGTTTATTCACGCCCAACAGAATCGGTGAATATGGAGGGCGTATTCTTTTAGTTGCTCCCGAACACAACTGGAAAGCCGTTATTGCCACTGCGGTTGGGGGGTTCAGCCAATTGTTGGTATTATTAGCTTTTGGGTTATTAGGCACAATTTATTTTGCTTCACTCTACCTAATGCTAGACCCTTATTTATTATACCTGCTTTTATTTATCGGCGTTGGTTTAATTACCCTGATGATGTTTTGCTTTTTTAATATCGATTTACTTATTCCAGTAGCAAAGCGCTTACCTTATATTCATTTACTCAAAAAATATTTCAAACATTTAGCGGTGCTCACTTCCTATTCCTCCAGAGAATTGTGGAAGGCGCTGACTTACTCTACCCTGCGTTTTTTTACTTATGCGGCACAATATTATTTCATGTTGCAATTTTTTGGTATCGAAATACCTTCTATCTGGATAGGTTTTGCAGGCGTATTCACGCATTATTTTCTGCAAACAGCCATCCCACTACCTCCTGTGATGGATGTTTTTGCGCGTGGACCAATGGCATTGTTTGTGTGGAGTCGGTTTAGTGAAGACCAAATTGGTATTTTAGGCAGCACTTATACGTTGTATTTGATTAATTTGATTTTTCCAGCTATCTTAGGGTCAATCTTTATACTTAAGGTAAACATTATCAAATCGTTAGGTTACAATAGTGTTAACTAATGTAACTAATGCAACAAGTTGGATGATTAGAACCTTATAATAAATGAACAAACAGATATTGAAACGCCATGAAAATGACGAACTGGTACAGCTTATTTTTTCTTTTTTGGATTTTTGCACTCAGCAATCATTCCGAGCAGAAAGAAAATGCGGATACTTCGGTATCGCCTAACAGTGCTATCAATCCTTGCTACACAGAAAACAATACTTTCCAAGCAGGAGAAGAAATTGTTTACAAGGTCTATTACAACTGGAATTTTGTTTGGCTTTCTGCTGGAGAGGTGACCTTCAAAGTGGATGAAGTAGGTCGGGAATATCACCTTTCGGCAGTAGGCAAATCCTATCCCTCCTACGAATGGTTTTACAAAGTACGCGACCGTTACGATACCTATGTGGATAAAACCACGCTCCTGCCTCGCATTTCCATCAAAAATTTAGAAGAAGGCGGCTATAGACTATTTGACAGAACTATCTTACACCAAAAAAATGGTCAAGCCATTATTTTGAGAGGCAAAACAAGAGAAAGTGCCAAACAAGAAGAAATGAAGATTGAAACATGTATGCACGATATCCTTTCCATCATTTATCATACTCGAAACATTGATTTTAACTCATTCTCTCCCGGCAATAGTTTCCCTGTTAAAATATTTATGGATAAAACTGCCTATCCATTGAATGTAAAATATCTTGGTAGGGACGAAAACAAGCACATAAAAGGAGAAGGAAAATATAAAACACTTATCTTTAGCCCAGAAGTAGTGGCAGGAGAAATTTTTAAGGAAAATGCACAAATGAAGGTATGGGTTACAGACGATAAAAACAGAATTCCTGTACTTATCGAATCCCCTGTGAGCGTAGGGGCAATCAAAGCAGTCCTTAAAAGTTACAAAGGCTTAAAGCACGAAATGACTGCAAAATTAGACAAGTAGCACTATGAAACAAGCAATTATTTTCTTAGGTTTTTTGTTCGCATTTGGTATTGGTGTCTTCATCACTTGGCAATTTTCTCGCCCTGCCGAAAGACAAGTTATCGAACAGTCCACTGTTGTACTAGAGAGGGTTCGCAAAGTGCTAAAAATGGTTACTATTGAAGGTGAATATGCTGAAACCTACAAAGGTGGCGATATCAGAAATTTGACTTTTTATTTGCCATTTCCGACTAATGTACCTGCTCCTAAACAAGCCATCGTACAAGTAACAGGAAAAGTGCTAGTTGGTTTTGACATGAACCGAATGGAAATAAAAATGGACGAAGCTACTAAGGTACTAACTATCAGCAATTTACCAGAACCTGAAATCATCTCTATTGATCACGAGCTTAGCTATTACAATATTGAACAAAGTTGGTTCAACACTTTCACGCCCGCTGATTATACCAAACTTAACAAAGATGCTAAGGAAAAAATACGCGAAGCTGCACTCAAAGGCAATCTTCTAGAACAAGCCCAACAGCAAGGTAATCAACTGATTGAAGTGATTAAGACCCTGGCAGAAACATCGGGCTGGACAGTACAGTACAAGGACGGCAAGGGCAACATTATTTCTATTGATCAACTGTTGGGGTAAAGACAATTTATTCTATTCTTACGATGATTTCCATCATCTTCCAACTTTTGAAAGGCGGATGTTGTAATATGAAAAAATAAAAATTACCCAATGGAAAAAATTGCACAGGAAGTACTCGAAAAAGCCATGTCATACGTTGATTATCAACAACTCATTCAACAACTTTATCAAGAAGGTAGTACAACTAGCGGCGAGCAAAGCGAAGCTATGTTGCATTACACTTCCTTGAATCTAACGCGCATGAGCCGCTTGGATAAAAAAGACCGCTTAACAGAAACAACCCATACGGCTTTACAAAATATCTCTAAACCATTGATTTGGCTAGCTTTGACAGAAGGCTGGTGTGGTGATGCAGCACAAGTGTTACCCGTAATCAACAAGATGGCAGAAGTTTCAGATAACATTACACTAAAGATTATCCTTCGCGACCAACATTTGGACATCATGGATGCCTTCTTGACTAATGGTGCACGCTCTATTCCAAAAATAATCGTTTTAACGCAAGACACCGCAAAAGTACTTGGTGCATGGGGACCTCGCCCCTCTGACGCAGAAAAAATAATGATTGCCACTAAAGAAAAATTGCCTAATATCACAGATGAAGCAGAGCGAAAAGCCCTTTGGGACTGGACAAAAACAGCACTACAAAAATGGTACGCTCAAGACAAAACGCAACATATTCAAGAGGAAATGATTGCTGCATTGCAACAAATGTTAGCATAGCGCAAAGTGGTATATTGGTCAAAATAGCAGGTGCTTCTTCTTTCAGGATAACTGATTTTTATGGAATAGGATGTATCTTTACAAAACATTTCTAAAAATGAGCAAATTGGATGAAAATACAAATCGTAAAGTGGTGGATAGTATCTCTTGTGTTATTGCTGATTGGATGCAACCAAAATCAACAGGCAGACGATACGTTGTTCACGCTATTGGACAATAAAAAAATAGGTATAAACTTCACTAACCAGCTTGAATACAATAGCGATTTCAATATCTACACTTATCGCAATTTTTACAATGGCGGGGGAGTAGGACTTGGCGACATCAACAATGATGGATGGATTGATATTTATCTTACAGGAAATATGCAGCCCAACAAACTCTACCTCAACAAAAGCGTGATGAAAGATGGCAAAATGCAACTTCAATTTGAGGACGTTACCCAAAAAGCAGGAGTTGCAGGTAGGGGAGCTTGGTCCACTGGAGTGGCAAT
>DAITMC010000120.1:0-10706 GCA_036835365.1 Saprospiraceae bacterium | reverse complement strand
ACCCTGGCACTAATACTTTGGGGTATGCCATTTTAGAAATTAGAAATGAGCAACCTCAACTAATAGATTTGGGCATCATTACGTTGCAAAAATATTTGAATCATCAACAGAAACTAAAGCTAATTTTTCAGCGACTTCAACAGGTGATGGCTACACATAAACCCAAGGAAATGGCGATTGAAGCACCTTTTTATGGTAAAAATGTACAGTCAATGCTCAAATTGGGTCGTGCGCAAGGGGTCGCAATTGCAGCAGCTATGACAGCAGGGTTAGATATTACAGAGTATTCTCCAAAAAAAATTAAACAGGTCGTAACAGGAAACGGGAATGCAGCAAAGGAGCAAGTAGCCGCCATGCTTTCACATCAATTAAAGGTAAAGTTGAACAATGAATCGCTGGATGCTACGGACGCTTTGGCAGCCGCTTTTTGTCATTTTTATCAGTCGAAAAATGGGGTAGGAGAGGAGAAAAAAAGTAATGATTGGAGTAGCTTTATTTCAAAACATCCAGACCGAGTAAAGTAGGCACAATATTTTTGCTAATATTTATCATAGTTGAGGTTGCGAGAAATCAGTTCGGCAGTTTAAAAAGTTGTAACATACTTGTTTTATAAACAACCACTTATAAATACTTTAATAAACTAACTAACGCAATGAAAAAAATTCTATTTCCAACCGATTTTTCTGCTGCCGCTCAGAATGCCTTTATCTATGCCTTGCATTTTGCGGATAAACTGGACGCTGAAATTACTACTATTCATGCTTATCAAAGCCCTAGACTGGGACATGCAAACTTGCCAAAAACACTTATGGATGTTTATGAGTCCATTCAGATGGAAACTTTTGAAGATTACAAAGATGCTATTCCTTTGCTGCGAGGCATCGCAGAAGAAAATAATCTATCGCATATTTCGCTTTATCATGTCATGCGCGAAGGGGAAATACTTCCCGTGATACTTAATTTTGCAAAAGCGAATCAATTTGATATGATTATCATGGGGACAGAGGGAGTCTCTGGCTTAACAGAAATTTTTGTAGGCTCGGTAGCCGGTGAAGTAATAGAAAATGCAAATTGTCCTGTTTTAGTTGTCCCAGAGGAAGCTAAATTTAAGGGTAAATTGGAACGCATCGCCATCACTACAGAATTTGCAGAGGATGAAAAAGAAGTAATTGGGCGAGTTTATGAACTCGCTAAGTTGTTTGATGCTAATATTTTCTGCATTCATGTGGATGTAGCCCACATCGAAAATTATGCACACCGAATGAAGCGCTTACAAGAAGAATTAACGGATTACGTTGGTATAGAATTTGAAGTGCTGCAAGGGCTCGACGTGGAGTCTGCCATCAGTAAGTTTGTAAATTCACAGCAAGTAGATATACTCGCCATGCTTACGCACAAACGCAATTTTATCCAAGAACTATTCAATTATAGCATGACCAAAAAAATGGCTTATCATTTGGATACGCCTATCTTGGCTTTCCAGGCTCATACCATTTAATAATCAAATCTAACACTCTCCATCTTAGTTAGAATATGCTGAAATGGAGGGTGTTAGGGTTTTCAATAATTGAATTTTTGTAGCACTTACGCACCCTCATTTTCTCTTATCAATAGCTGAAAACCATTGCCGTGAATATTCACAATCTCAATGTTTTCGTCCTCTTTCAAATATTTGCGCAACTTTGTGACAAAAACATCCATACTTCTAGCAGTGAAATAATTGTCCTCACCCCATATCTTAGTCAGTGCTTCTGAGCGGGGGAGCATATCATTTTTGTGTGTAGCAAACATTTTGAGTAATTGCGCTTCTTTAGGCGATAATTTTACTCTTTGCTCATTCGCTGTACTCGCTGCGTAAGTAAGTACTCGAAGTGGATAGTTGAAATGAAATTTTCCGATGTAGTAATCTTTCACTTCATCTTTGCCATCACTTTTCGCTGCTGTTCGCTTCAGAATGGCTTGTATGCGATAAAGCAATTCTTCTGAGTTGAATGGTTTGGAGATATAGTCATCAGCGCCCAATTTAAAGCCTTTGAGTACATCATCCTTCATGGTTTTCGCCGTCAGAAAAATAATTGGCATTTCGGTATCTCTATCCCGTATTTCTTTAGCCAGTGTGAAACCATCTTTTTTAGGCATCATCACATCAAAAATACAGAGATCAAAATCGCCTTGGTGGTATCGCTCGAAGCCTTCCACTCCATCTGTCGCTAATGTGACATCATAATCGTGCATTTCGAGATAAGATTTTAGCACGTCGCCAAAATTTTGGTCATCTTCAACTAGTAGGATTTTGTTATTTGTAACCATAGTAAAGATTTTTCATCAAATGAGTTCATGGATTTATTTAATTACAAAAGTGTTGACTTTTCTATGAATAATGCAATGGGTAGAAACAGCTATATGCTTTTTTTGTGACATCACTTTTTCGATATCAACTTAACGATAAATTTGCTTGAAGAGATAATTGTTAAAATCCTATAACGTAGTAATGAATAAAAAATTATATGCAATTTCTTGTCTTTGAATTGTCTATACAACAGTTGGACTTAAAACAACGTTTCTACAATACTTTTATCGTTCTACCCGAAATGGAAAAAATAAAGTAAAACTACTGCCTTTGCCTAATTCACTTTTTACATCAATGGTACCTTTATGGGCGGTAATCATGGCTTTAACATAGCTTAGTCCCAAGCCAAACCCTTTCACATCGTGCAAATCGCCAGTATGTACTCGATAAAATTTATCGAAAATATGTTTTCTAGCTTCTTTGCTCATCCCAATTCCTTTATCTTTTACGCTCACTTCCACTCCGTTAGGCACATTTTTTGTATGTATGGAAATTTCAGGTTTTTCAAAGGAATATTTATTTGCATTATCCAATAAATTATGAATCATATTAGAAATATGCGTCAAATCGCCTTCTACGACAGGTCGTGCTGCCTTTAAATCTGAAAATACTTTTCCTTCCTTTCTTTCTACTTGTAGCCCAATGTTCTCGAGTGCAGATGCTATTACATCGTGCAAATTAATTGCTGTAAGATTAAGTTGAAATTCTTTTTTATCTAGCAATGCCATCTGCAATACTTTTTCTACTTGGCTATTCATGCGTTTATTTTCTTGCTTAATAATATTAGCGAAGCGTTGTACTTTTTCGGTGTTGCCCGATATCATTGGGCTTGTAATCGAATCAGCAGCTAGTGAAATAGTTGCAATAGGTGTTTTGAACTCGTGGGTCATGTTGTTGATGAAGTCTGTTTTGATTTCTGATAGCTTTTTTTGCTTGAAAATAACATCAATCGTATAGCCAAAACAAAACATAATAATCAAAGTAAATAATATCGAACTAATGACATTTACCCAAAGTTGACTCCACACAAAATCTGACTTTCTAGGAAAGAAGACCATTAACATGCCTGGCGAGGAAATCCCTGTTGAAAACAAATGCACCTTATATTCGGAGTTGTACAAACTTTTCTGCTCCGGTAAGAAATACTTAGGCTCAGTCTCTTCAACAACATAATGACCATCTTCAATAATAAAACAGTTTTTAGCTTCCTCCGTAGAGAAAACGCCATAATGAAAATCCGTTCTGATGTTGTGGTCGGCTAGTTCTCGCCTAATGTATTCATCAAGTCGCTGAATATCAATTCTTTTTACAAGTTGACGATTGCGTGCGCGCTGATTTTTTTTCAAAATCGCATTTACCGCTTCTCTATCTTTCAGTATATCTAAGGAAGAAAATGGGATTTCTGGCATCGAAGTAATCAGAGAAATTCTTTCTCGCTGCTCTTCATTCTTGCGCAAAGAATAACCATTTCTATGGAACGACTCTTGAAATTCTTCATCTTTTTCTAGTTGACTAGCCACATCATTGAGCGCATCAAAAACATTCTGTTCAAATTGGTCTTCCTTTAATTCTGCCGCAGAGCGTATTAAATTGATTTGCAGCAGAATAATACCGATGAGTGCTGTACTCATCAGTCCAATGATACTCCAGATTGCTTTTTTATTCATGTGTGGTTTTTATAATCACTTTCCAACAAATTTACCTTAAATTTTAACATTTGTAAAGACTTTAACGGACATTTAACCCTTTTATTGAGCATATACCACTAACAAAGGCTTATGACTGGAAGCACAGAAGTAAAAAAAAACCGCTCATCTAACAGACAAGCGGGATATGGGAAGTGCAATCAAAAATTGGGCGCTAGTGCCTTTTGACTTATTTTGGTTTTTAATTACTTCTAAATGTTAGTTTTACCTAAAGCTCATTGTGAAAATTTGTGTATAGTTGCCTGCATCGGTGTAATAGGTCTGATTCCATACCCATTCGGTCGTTTCTGTCATGTAGCCTATTAAGGTGCGATTGGTTGCTCGCTCATGAGTAATGAACTTATTGCCTTGCAATTGTGCAATTATATCAAACGTCCAGCCAGTTGTATTGTAAGTTCTTCTGAGCGAAACATGATTAGTTGCTTGTGCTACATTGTAAATATTCCAGCGATTGGTAGTGCTACTATAAGCCATAAAGCCTTGACCAATGTAGTAACAGCAAACATCGCCGCGCACTTCCGTTTGACGACCCAGTGGCGTGATTTTCTCCCAACCCGCACCAATATTAGTTGACCTTAGTACGCTCCAATTACCACTATGGTCAATTTGATTGACCAGAAGTTTCCCCGTAGAGCGAGCATAAGTTAATAATTTTCCATTCCCTAAATGTACAAAATGACTCCAGTCCGTATCCCAAGCGCCATACTGTTTAACTTCTTCCCAGCCTGCACTGGTGTGGCGTGCGATGTAAATTTTACCACCATAGATGCCAGAATAAAATAGAAACATTCCGTTTTGGAGCGGTGTAGCGTGCGTCCAATAATCTACCCAATTATAATTTTGGATGGTGCTGCGCACCCCTGCACTATTCACGCGACCCACATGCAACCTCCCTTGATAGTTCTGAAGCCCGTAAGCAATGTATTTTCCTTGACCATCACCGACAGAAAAGTTGTCTTCTACGGCAAAAATTTGATAGAAATTAGTACCTATGTTAGCTATACTTTTATGGCCACCACTTGGAAAGTCGTTATCAAAACAGGCTGTTTTTTCATCAACTCTAAAACGTCCAGAATTTACATTATAAAAAATAGGAAAGTCGTAGTGTACAACGCAACTTCTTGATTCTAATTCATTTGCGCCTTGTTTTTCCACCATAGCAGGCAACGCAAGGACTTCCTTAGCTGACGTTTCGACACTTAGAGCTTCTTCTGAAATGCCTGCTGTCAAAGTGGCTAATGAAGGAGCATTTTCTTTGGGGGTAGGTAGTGCTAAAGTACCTTCTGCTTGTAATGCTTCTTCCTTTAGTGTATGGCTAATATCCTCTTGTTCGCAGGCAGTGAATATCAAAGCAACACTAATGATGAATAATCCAATTATTTTTTTCATTTTCACTTGTTTTAAAATGAGTATTATTGATTAGAGCTAACTCTTTTCGCTCTTGTAAGTGGGTGTGGTCATGCGATTTAAAGTGCCCATATAGTAAGGGCTATTTCTAAGAAATAATCACTTTTTTATTCTTCTACTATCTTTTCTGCAATAACTGTTTAAGTTTTTGCATTTACACAATGGAATTTTTTCACTTAAAAACAAAAATTAATGAGACAACTTTTTTTACTGCTATCCTTTTGTACAATAAGTACCTTAACTTCTTATGCGCAGGAGTGTCGACTATTTGCGGACATGAAACAGGGCACGGTAATGGAATACGGTTATTACGACAAAAAGGGGAAACTAGAATCCAAAGGGGAACACAACATCGTGAAAGTCTCTACCGAGGGCAAAAAAACAGTAGCAGAAATTGCGACCAAATTAACGCCAGAAAACAAGAAGGATATTATCACTGGTAGCTACAAAGTAACTTGCGATGGCGACAAGTTAGAAATGGATATGATGAACTTAATGTCGCCAGAAATGATGGCCAGTTTTTCTAATATGGAAGTTACCGTAGAAGGAGACATGATTGCTTTTCCTAGTAACTTGAGTGTCGGCATGGAACTACCAATGGCAAATACCAAAGTAAAAACAGGCATGAATGGCATGACCATTATGACTATCAACATGACGATAAAAGACCGAAAAGTGTTGGCAAAAGAAACGGTTTCCACACCAGCAGGAACTTTTGATTGCTATAAACTCACTCAAACCACAGATGTAAAAATGATGGGAACACGCTCTAGTAAAACCGTAACTTGGTATGCCGAAGGCGTGGGGGCTGTTAAATTAGAATCGTACAACATGAAAGGACAAATTGAAAGCACTCAACAGCTATTAAGCTACAATAAAGGATAAACATTTGTGATGGATGGGAGGGACAAAATGAGCCTCCTATCTATTGCGCAGCTCTATTTGTTGCGATTGCAAACGTTGTACGAGCAAACTTGTCATACGACGACGAAGTTCATCTTCTTGTTGAATATACATTTCCCATTCCTCAACGGTAAATTGTCCAACAATTAAACCGATCAATAAATGCTTGAACTTCAAATCTTTGCGAATGGCATGTTCAATATATTCCAGCCGCTTTTCCTCTGTTAATGTGTAGTAAACGCCTTTGCGCTGCCGAATGTAATGCGTAAAAACGTTCAGCAACAAATCATTTTGTAATTTTAAGATAGGACGCAAAGTTCTGTTTTGAAATTGCTCCGAAGCGGTGGTAGCCTCCAAATCAATAATAGTTGGTATTTTTGGGCGTAATGCTTTCAAATCATTGCGGTTCATAATAATGCAGCGTAATTTGAAAAGAGCAACAATCAATTATTCCAAATGTTTTTTTCGTTTCGACCAATAAATAATAGGCAACCAGCCAATAATCGGGATAAAATAAGCCCAAATAATAGGGCGTTCCCAAAGTAGTCGAAGTATAGTTTTCCAACTGTATTGAATGTTGACTTCCTTATTTTTTTGCCATTGCATCTGAAATTCAGAAAATAGAAAAGGCCAACCAAAAGGCAGGAAAAAAGGGAAGTATTTAAAATTGTGGTATGCCGATTTGAAAAACTCCATAATTTTAAAGGGTTGTTTCCCAAATTGTTGTACTGCTTCGTCCAGTTCTTGTTGCATTTGTAGGTGCACCTTGTCGCGGATGCGCTCAATTTCAACTTTTGTTAATTCCTCAAAATTTTTGTCTGTCAAATCGCTGTAAGCAATTCTTTTGCCGCGCACAAAAGTTACTTTAGCGGGAAAAGCCAAGTAAAAAAACCAAGGCTGCAACAATAACATAATGGTCAGCACACCAATAGGCAAAAAAGGAACGCCAGTTAACTTGCGGACTACCCAATCCACAGGTCGGAAGGTGTACATCCAAGGATTGATGTATTCTGCATTCACAGTGGCAAAAGGTACAATATCTGTTTTGTACTTCAAGCTCATGTAAATAAACGAAGTAGAAAGTTTTTGTAGCTTGTATTTTCGATTGAATCCCTTTCCAATGCCAGGAATACCTTCTGGATAAATCAACACATTGGCATTGGGATAGTGCATCATCGTTTCAAAATTGGTAAAAGTCGCATCAACACCACCACATTTTTTCCAAAATAGTGGCACAAAATAAGGCACCATCACGCCTAATTTCGATAGCAGAGGTGCTGTCAAAGTGCGACAAACTTTACTATGATCGTAGTTAAATTTTTTGAGCATTCCGGACATGAACGAAATGGCATCCCAAGGAATAGCCCTACCAGAGTGGTTACTCGCCAGAATTACAGGTGCATTGGGATTGTTGCGTTCAATAGATTGATCGAAATTGACGAACTGAATTCTGAAATAGACTTCATTGAGTAAACTCATTACATTTTTAACAATACTTTCCGCAAAATCTGGGTCAAAAGTCTCATAAATATGCTTATTCGCTTCAATATCAACTTTCTGCGAAAAATTTAATACACTCATATTTGCTTTTTTCAACTGCAATAATAGACATTTAAACCGTCATTATTGTTCTGCAATTAAATTTCCAACTTAAACGCACCGAAAAGCATGATTTAACACTTTGCAGTATATTTATTGCATCCCCCTTTCAGGAATTTCCTGAAGGCTTGTATAGTTCTGTCTATGGATATAATCCTGAAAGGATAACAAGATTATAGCGAATTGATTAAAAACAACAAAAACTCTGAAAGGGTGATATAATAAGCAACGCTGCTCGATTATCAATATTTAAACCCAAAAGATTGGCGCATTTAAACGATTAAATTTCTACGAAAGACCAACCCAATATCAATTTACTCACAAAACATTTTTTAGCTTCCAGCAAAAGGCGTTCCAAATAGACCTACCGCAAGCTCTATCCAAATAAGGGCAAGCACTAGCAGAACGACTGCACCAAGTGCCATTCGGGAAGTCGTCGGCTTTATCTTTCTCATCATCAATTCGATGACAAATCCTGTGGAAAACAGTAAACCTCCAGCAATAGCGAAATCAAATAAAGTCCAGTTCACTCCATTCGTGAACAACATACCCACAGCAGGCAATAACAATAGGAATAAAGCAATGGCAAGAATGAAAATTAGTCTTTTATTCATTTGAATCATTTTTTTGTCATTTTTTTGTTTCATTAACATCATGGGAATGGCAATTAGTTGAGCACTTAATTTTTCTTTTTTTATGTTAACGGCATATTTAAGCCCATCTGTACTGAAAATCTTGCAAATCGTATCCAACTTCTAAACTTTTCTGCTTGGATAATGTAAAAAGCAGTACATTAGCTAAACTAAGTTTTCCTTATGAAAGCAGTTATTCCAGTAGCAGGTGCAGGTACAAAATTAAGACCACTCACTTATACACAGCCAAAGCCCCTGATTCCAGTGGCGGGCAAGCCTATTATTTCATTTATTATAGACCAATTGGTTGCCATTGGCATTCGAGATTTTGTGTTTATTATTGGGTACTTGGGAGAAAAAATTCGCAATTATGTAGAAACCGCCTACCCCGACCTCAATAAAGAATATGTGACGCAAGAACAACGGCAAGGCTCTGGACACGCCATATGGATGGCAAAAGAACTTTTTGACCAAGAGGATGAAATATTCATTTTCTTTGGCGATACCATCATTGATGTGGATTTTAACAAAATCGTTAATTCCTCCTTCTCTTGCCTCGGTATTCAACAAGTAAACGACCCAAGAGAATATGGTGTGGTAGAAATAGACGAAGATGGATTCGCTGTTAAATTAATAGAAAAACCTAAAATACCAAAATCAAATATGGCGATGGTGGGGTTTTATAAAATATCTGAAGTAAAAGCACTCGTAGAAGCCCTAAACTTCGTCATCAAAAATAATATCCGAACTAATGGCGAATTTCCACTTACCGATGCCCTAATGCAAATGGTCAACAATGGCGTTCAAATTGGCACAATGTCCGTAAATAACTGGTACAACTGCGGAAAATATGAAGTATTGCTACGCACCAACGCCCTCTTGCTCGAAAGAGGAGGCTTTGCCAGCACCAATTTACCGCGCTATCAAAATACCATCATCATAGATCCAGTCAATATTGGCGAAGATTGCGTTATTGAAAATGCGATTATTGGCCCTCATGTTACCATTGGGCATAACGCCAGAATTTACTCCTCCATTCTAAAAGATTCAATCATCGGCAATTATGCCTCTATCAAAGAAGCAGTCCTGCGCCATTCTATCATCGGCAATGATACTGCCATCACAGGATTTCGCCAAAGTTTAAACATTGGCGACAACACAGAAATTGATTTTAGTTAAATCCCTTTTTCTGTGTGGTTAACCCATCAAACTTATTCATTTACCAATAGCATAGATTTAACACAAACGTAATACCATCAACGCCTTAGCTTCACTTTGGTCAATTACTTTTGTGTTTAACAAACACGTAACATCTATGACATCCTCTATGAAACAACCTATTTTGATGGCTTTTATCAGCTTATGCACCACAGTCTTGCTTGCGCAACCATTGCGAGAAGACCAATTTTTAGTAAAGCCATACCTCCAATTTTCTACCCAAACCACCATGTATGTGCTATGGGAAACTGCGGAGAACGCCACCACACGCGTGGATTTTGGCGAAGCGCGCGCAGGCGTAACACAAGCCCTACTCGACCGCCATGCGACACTCCCTGACACCCGCCTCATGCACGAAGTGCTGCTCAGCGATTTGAAAATAGAAACCAACTACTTTTGGCAAGTTACCTCTATCACCGAAAAAGGCGATACTTTGCGCTCAGCCGTTTACTCCTTCAAAACAGCCGTTAAAGATAGCAGCGCTTATATCTTTGCACTCATCGGCGACACACAGCGCAACAACCGAACGCCTTGGGCTTGGGGCAAAATTGCAGAACTCGTCTGGAAAGAACGCCCCAACTTTGTTGTTCACGTAGGCGACTTGGTGGATCAAGGATTGAAAAAAACAGATTGGACAGAGCACTTCTTCCCCAACGGACACCCCTTAATGAGTCGAATACCCGTCTATCCTGTGCTAGGCAACCACGAACAAGATGCGCCTTATTACTACCAATATGTTGTTGCGCCGCCACCAGAATATTACTATACTTTTCACTACGGGAATGCGCAATTTTTTATGCTTGATAGCAACCGCGATCTATCCGACAACTCGGAGCAGTACAACTGGCTGGAATGGGAATTGGCAAAATCCACCGCTACTTGGAAAATCGT
>DAITMC010000119.1:0-10825 GCA_036835365.1 Saprospiraceae bacterium | reverse complement strand
TTCATAGTTATACCCTTCGTAATCGCGCATCAAAATCAAAGAGCGTTGTATGGGGTTTAGTATTTCAAATCCCTGATCTACCAAGTCTCGTGCCTCCATACTGCGTGCGTGTTCTTCCTGCCCATGCACTGGCATTTGCTCGTATGCTTGTACAAATTTTCTTTTGCGAATCAAATCAATCATAGTATTGTGAGCAATAGAAAATAAATAGGCTTTTGACTTTTCAATGGCTACCATATCTTTCTTTAGCCACATTTTCTCAAAAGTCTGCTGTACTACATCTTCCGCATCCTCGCGATGGGCCAAATGTTTTAGCACAAATCGAAAGATGCCATCCGCATAAAGCTGTACACATTTATTGTATTCTCCAGTGGTCATGTAATGACTGTTTGTAGGGTAAAGTTGCTGGTAGGACGTTTTAGTGGCCATTAAAGTTACAGCCTCAACAATATTTTCTTTAGCACTTTTTACAGGTATATTATCATTATAATATTTGATACAGAATAGCTATCCTACTCAAAAAGTAACATAGTTACCTTATTTGATTCTTCAGAAATAGCATATTTGCTGCAAAAATACCTCAATAGTTGAAGTCTATTACGTGTGGACTAGGTAACTTTGGTTTAGTTACCATATTATTTTGCAGACTATTTTTTAAATTTTATACTTAACAGTAAAATAATATTTTTTTTTACTTCAATTTACGAACTAAAAAAAGAATTTTCAAGTTTATAATAAAGAAAAGTTTACAATGCTTTTCGTTCTACGAAGAAACTAATAGGAAAGAATCATACTAATTCAGATTTTGGCTCTGTCACCCGATTGTTTAATGTGGCAGGGCTTTTTTTTGCTCCCTAGAAAGCATCTTAAACTTTTTGAACCACTTTAATTCTTGCCAAAGATTTTTGTAAGCACTTGATGCTAAGGAGTTTGGAGAGAACTGCTCAACAGGAGCTTTTTCCTCGCTCATACGCTCTAGGGCAGAAGAATAGGGAATCATGGAGCGTAGTATCTTGCGTTTAGTGGCTTCAAAACGTGAAATCGTTTGCTGATGAATTTTTTTTCGCTTATCCACTAAAGTGAAAAAAGGAATAAGTTTTCGGGTATCATATCCATGATGCTCTAAAAATTCATACACCTGATCGTAGGCATTTTCTGATAAATTAGAAGGAATAATTGGTACTAGAATGAAATCGGCAGTGTGAAAAATATTTTCTGCTAAGAGATTCAGATTAGGAGGACAATCAATGAATACATAATCGAAATTTCCTTTCAATGTACCCACTGACTTTTTTAATCGCTTTTTTGATTTTTTTAAATCGTTGAGCAATAATTCCAGTCGCCCTGCATTATTGTTACTCGGTACAACGAATAGGTTTTCATAATCTGTTGCTAGCACATTATCAATCACTTCTTGTTTATCGCTCAACAATTTGATTAGTTTATCTATCTTTAAAATGCGTTTTTGTTTCAGGATATAAGTAGAAGCACCTTGTGGGTCAATATCCCACACAAGCGTATGATGTCCTTCTTTAGCTGCTAAGTACGCTAAATTAACACAACTCGTTGTTTTTCCGACCCCCCCTTTTAGGTTGTATATGGCAAATGTCTTCATTGAATAATGGTTTATGCTCAAAACAGCAAAATTAATAATTACTTTAAATTAATGTTAATTTAAAGTAAATTATTTGTAAAATTAATTTTAAGAGAAGACAGTATTGATATGGCAATTTTTTCAAAGATTTGTAAAATACATATAAAATCGGAAAAGAAAAATTTTCATTTAGGATTTATAGGACGAACGGATCAAAAAGGTATCTTATCCGTTGTGTAGCGTATATTTGTTGTGGAACTATTGATTGGACTATTTATTAATTTGTGCAATCAATAGCTCATTAGGGTTGCTTAGTTTTTGTCTCTACCAAAAGCACCAAACCGCAGAGTGATGCCAAAATTAAAGTTGTTCAAATCGAGTGTTTCTAGCCTAGTATTATTAGAGCTATCAAAAAACTGGTAGCCCACCGTACCAACTAGTCGAAACCAGCGAAATAAATTCAGCTCTACACCACCTTCGGGATGCAAAATAAAAAAGTTATCCGTTGATAGTACGCCACCATTACTGCCCAGTATCTCTACTTCGCCACGTCCTGCTCGAAGACTAAAATAAGGATGCGCGGGTAGTCGTTGTAAGGGCGTAACACCAATCCACAAGCCTCCATGTCTGAGGGTTATGTCTCTATCATTGCCGTTTATTTGTTTAGCAAAGCTCAAATTGCCTAATCCATAACCACCTAAAAATACGTCGCCAATAATTAATCCACCACCGCCGCCATTTGCTACGCTTAAGCTATTGTTATTTGCTACGTTGACAAAATTAAAGATTGGTCCGCCAAAACCGCCAATTCTAGTGGGGGTATTAAAGATAGTTTGGTCGCGTTGTGCTATAACAAACGTTGAAAACACTATGAATAACAGTGTAAAATGTAGTTGTTTCATTATAAAATTTATTTTGTGATTGAAAATTATTAACACAACGTTCGAGGAATAGCAAAAATGGTTAAAGGAATAACAAAGGTTTCGTAGAAAAATGTTAAGAATTAAACCAGCATAATGCACTTGAAAAACGGGGTACTTCTTACCTCGTTTATGCACTAACTACAAAAAATAAAAAAATGTTAAAAATTTAGTAAAGGTGAACCTAAATAACAAAATGAACGTCTTATAACTATTGAACTTGAATATATCCGAACATAAAAAAATATCCTTAAACATGTTGACCATAATGACACTAACAGGCCTTTATCAAATTTACCGAAAGACGACTGGAAAAGAATTAAAATTCGTTACTGTATTAACGACAAAGATAAAATCATTAAATAAAGTTAGAAAAGCGAAGGTAATGACGGTTTGCATTACTAAATAGTATTGCGATAAAAGATGATTTAGCCCCTCACCAAGTTTGACATCACACTACCACACACTAATTTAGCGTTACCCTTATCGTTGTAAATGAGAACTAAAAGAGATAACTTTATCTTAACTTTAGTTAGCTTCTTTGATAATTGTACTTTACATAAACGCTTGTAATCCTGTGATGAAGAATATTTACCGATTAAAGTATGTGTGCTTTTTATGCTTTTTGGCGCTAGGTACAACAGCGCAAACCAATCTTTCTGGCATCATCAATGCCTATACTCTCGTAGAGCGCGTTAGTGAATGTGATGGGTTACTCCAAGTGGAAAATACTGATGGCTTTGTTGTCGGTATGGCGGTATTGGTTGTCCAAATGCAAGGGGCTGCCATTAATCAGACCAATACTTCTACTTTTGGCAACATCACCAACTTAGGAGGGGCAGGCTTATATGAAAGAAATGAAATTACGAGTATCAATGGTAACGAAATCAAGCTAAAGAACACCTTACTCCACAATTACGATACCAATATTGGAGTACAACTGGTCTCTATCCCCTCCTATGACAATGCTAATGTAACTACTACGTTGGCAGCTCAAGCGTGGAATGGACGAACGGGAGGAGTATTGGCAATAGAAGTAACTGGGACACTGAATATCACAGGCATTATAGACGCTGGTGGTCGAGGTTTTAGAGGTGGTCAAGGTAGTACCAATATGACAGATACTTGTTCTTCGGTTATTTTTGGAGGTTTTATTAATGGCTATTTTTCAGAATTAGACAACTGGCGTGGCGCACAAAAAGGCGAAGGCATTGCAGATTATCCTAACCGAAGAGAAGCTGGAAGAGGCGCGTTAGCTAATGGTGGCGGCGGCGGAAATGATCATAAAACTGGTGGCGGTGGTGGCTCGCATCATACAACAGGTGGACAAGGTGGAGAACTAGATGCTATGGGTGCTTGTAGAGGTAACTTCCCAGGTGTTGGAGGGATTGCGCTGCCCCAAGAAATAAACCGAATTTTTATGGGCGGCGGCGGTGGCGGCGGTCATGGAAATACTGGCACTGCCACCAATGGAGGTAATGGTGGCGGTATCATTGTCATTTTTGCAGACCGGATTGTTGGCAATGGCATTGTGCGTGCTGCTGGACAAAACGCCGTAGATGCCGCAGGTGATGGCGCAGGTGGTGGCGGTGCAGGTGGAACAATTGTGTTTGTTGCAAATACAGTAGCAGGAAATATTTTTCTTGATGTTTCTGGTGGGGATGGCGGTTCAACAGATGGATTGGCTGGCATGAGTTGCTTCGGTCCTGGTGGTGGCGGTAGTGGTGGAAGAATCTACTCAACCATAGGGAACGGCTTAACACCAAATATTCTTGGCGGTCAATCAGGTACAGTATTCAACGCTACTTTGGCACGTTGTGCAGGCACATCTAATAGAGCTACCAATGGTTTTCAGGGGGCGGTTTTTCTATTCGATGCTTTTCCACAAAGCAATGTAGAAACTGAACCAACCGCTCAAATTTCGATTGCACAATGTGGTCAATCTAATGCTAACCGTATTGAATTTAACTTTGAGGCTAATAATGTGGCTAGTTTTGAATACAGTTATGCCCTCAATGGCGGTGCGTTTACCAATACCATCAATACGGCAGACACAGTATTTTCATTGAATAATTTACAGCCAAATGATTCAGCGACTATCATCGTTAGGGCAGTTACCGCAAATGGATGCTTAACAGCTAATGATACCCTCACTTGTTTTGCTACAAATTGTGATGCAACTTTGTCGCTGTCCACTAACATTACGCCGAGCTACTGCTTGCAAGATGCGCCAGTATTACTCACAGCGATTCCTAGTGGAGGAATATTCTCAGGTGCAGGGGTGGACGCTAATGGCTTTTTTAATCCTGCACAAGCAGGTTTAGGAATTAGTGAGCTTGTTTATAATTTCACAGATTCATTGGGATGTGCTTTTAATGAAGTAATTGCCACACAAGTCTTCGATGTTCCACAAGCGCCCGAAATAACTTGCGCTAATATTTCCAACAATGAAGTTACTTTTTCATGGACAAATACTGCCGAATTGTACCAAGTATCTTTGCGTATCAATGGGTTTAATAATGGACTGCCTCAGTTTATATCCAATAACATATTTACACAGCGCAATCTCGATCCTGGTGATACCGTAGAAATTTCCGTAGCAGCAATAGGCGGTGGAAACTGTGGGAATAGCCAACAAATAACACAAACTTGTCAGGCTAGTGCTTGTGCTAATCGAACCATAGAATTTGCTAATTTCCCACTTGAAATTTGTCGAAACGGGACAATAATACAACTGGAAGCTACTCCTTCAGGTGGGCGTTTCAATGGAAACGGTATCAACGAAAGTGGATTATTTAATCCTCAAGATATTATTTTTCCGTCCGGAGCATTCACCGTAGGCACAACACTGCGCTATGAAGTACAACTTGATGCAAATTGTCCCGTACTTAGCGATTCCATTAATGTCAGCATATTTGATATTCCTATTGCTCCTACTGTAAATTGCGAATCGGCAACCATTAATAGTGTTGCATTTGTTTGGTCGCATCCATCGCCGTCCATCGAACGATTCAATGTACGCTACACCATCAACAACGGCAACCCAATTGTTATCAACAATACCCCTAATACTCGATTAGAAGTCAATAATTTAGCTGTGAATAGTGAGGTTCAAATTCAAGTTGAGGCGGTACATCCTATAAATTGCGACAACTCACCTCCTGCTATGGCAAGTTGTGTGGCGAACCCTTGTGGCGTATTTCCTATTTCTATTCAAGGTATTGACCCTGCCTATTGCCTCAATAGTGGTGCTGTGCAATTAACGGCTACACCGCCAAACGGGGTGTTTAGTGGCGTAGGCGTTGAGCCAAATGGCTTATTCCGACCAGCTAACGCCAATATTGGGAGAAACGTAATTTTCTACACCTTTCAAGATGTTAATGGCTGTGTTTATCGCGATTCGGTTATCACAGAAGTACAGGATTTGCCACCATTGCCTGATATTCAATGTTTTGTCAGCACTTCCGACCGTATTGTGTTTACTTGGTCGCATCCCATAGCAACCACTTTTGAATACACTTATACAGTAAATGGCACTAGCTTTTTCGGACCAGTTACTACAACAGATACCTTGTTGGTCATCACTGATTTAACGCCTGAATCCACCGTAGAAATGACTTTGCGTGCCTCTGATGCAGGAGCTTGTCGCACTACTCAGTTTAGTTCTTCTGTTTGCACCACTTTACCCTGTAGCAATAATCCGCCAACCATTATGGATTTAGAAAATCGCTATTGTGTACTGGCTAATGCTTTCCCATTGGTGGGTAATCCAAATGGAGGTACATTTCAGATAAATGGAATAGCTGTTACACTTTTTGACCCCACAAATTTGGGTGTAGGCACTTTTGAAGTGCAATACACGGTAAGCGATAGTATAAATTGCCCACAATCCACCACAAGAACAGTTGAAATTGAAGCACCGCCAATTATTCCCAACATTGTTTGTGGCGATGTAGATGCTCAATCTATCACGTTTCTTTGGGACAATACAGGTACTACTCCTTATAGCTATCGAATAGTAGTGAATGGGCAAACGATTTTAACGGATAATACTAGCAATGGTAGGGTAGTGGTGAATGATTTAGCCCCCAACCAAGAGGTAACGATAGAGGTTTTCCCTGCTAATGCAAGCGCTTGTGGTATCGTGCAAACGACACGAACTTGCCGCACACTAAGTTGCGACGCACCGGTTTCAGTTATTTTTAATATTGACCCAACTTATTGTTTGGATGATGCCAACTTTGAAATTAATGCTACACCACTTGGAGGCACATTTTCAGGCGATGGCATTCGCAGTAGCAATGTTTTTAATCCGAGCCTAGCAGGGGTAGGTAGAACAGCAATTATCTACCAATTTGCCGATTCCATTAATTGCCCTAGAGTAGATACTTTCTTTGCAGAAGTATTAACTGCCCCACTACCACCAACAATAAGTTGCGAAGAGACCACATTAACTGCTGTTGCGTTCAATTGGAGTGCCGCAGAGATTGAGCCAACTTTTATGTTCCAAATATTCAGCGATAACTTGCCAATTTCTGAGCTTATTACTACCAACGACTCCGCTTACACGGCTAATGGCTTAATGCCCGACCAAGCAATTACCATTCGTATTCAAACCGTAGGAACAAATGGTTGTGGCGACAGCAACGTAGCGGAAGCAACATGTACCACACAACCTTGTGCTATCACTGAACTAAAAATTAACTCTTTGGAGGAAGTTTGTTTGGGTGCAGATACCTTGCCCCGACAACTAACCGTAGATTTGTCCAATGCCGCTAACCTTACCAATCCGCGTTGGGAAGGTAATGGCATAACAGATACTGTAAATGGAATTTTTGACCCTAGAGTAAGTAATTTAATGATTGGTGTTAATGAAATTGCCTTTTTAGCACAAGATAGTTTAGGCTGCCCTTATCAAGCAACCATAGATGTGCAGGTCAATCAACAACCTGTGGCAATGGCTGGCGACGACCAACTCATCAACTGTGAAAACAGAATAGCCAGATTGGGTGTCATGCCTCAACAGCTTGCGACAAGCTATAGCTGGCGCACCGATGATGGCAATATTATAGAGGGATTAGATGCTCCAATTGCGTTAGTAGCTGCCGAAGGACAATATTTCTTAGAAGTAGCCAATGGCACTTGTATTGCTCGTGATTCCGTTACTGTAATCGCTAACCTAGCAACGCCAATAGCAGACGCAGGGAACGACCAAGCCATTTTATGTCTAGGTGATGTCATTACACTGGATGCACGAAACTCTAGTCAAGGAACGAATTTTACTTATCAATGGACAGGACCAAATGGATTTCAATCCAACCAAATAGCTTTTAACACAGCTCAAGCAGGTATTTATCGCATCGTTGTCCTTGACACTACCAATTTCTGTAATGCTACAACTACTGTTGAAGTATTGAATAATAGTGAAGATTTGGCTGCAAGAATTGAATTAACTGGGCAGAATCAGTTTAACTGCAGCGACCCTGCATTGACTTTGGCTGCTACAACTTCCTCTATGAATAGATTGCAGTATCAATGGGCGTTTCAAGATAATATCGTTGCTGAATTTGGAACACAAAGTACCCTACAAATTCGCAGTGCTGGGCAATATCGCTTGATTGTACGCAATGAAAATAATTGCCGCGATACTGCTCTTTTAAACGTTACTGCCAACTTTGAAATTCCAGTTTCAGAAGCGGGCGAAGATAAAATTATTGGTTGTGGTGAAACCATTGATTTAGAAGGATTTACGCCATCTACTAATGAATTTTTTACTTTTGAGTGGTCAGGACCAGGAATTGTCGCTAATGCAAATACCTTGTCGCCTACGGTGGACAAACAAGGGTTTTACATCCTAAAAATAGTGAATACCTTGAATGGCTGCGAAGCGCTAGATATTACAGAAGTTATGATTGAGGAAACTAGCATTCGACGGCTTATTGTGGATGCTACGCCACCCACTTGTGCAGGTAATACCGATGGACAAATTAACGTCTTAGAAGTAGTTGGGGGTACACCGCCTTTTATGTATGCTTTGGGAAGTAATCCATTTACGACTAACCCTATATTTAACGATTTAAAACCTGGCGTTTACATCGTCAATGTGGAAGATGCTAGAGAATGCACTGCAACAATTGAGTTAGCGGTAGAAGAGCGCCCACCTTTGGAAGTGCGCATTGTAGGGGAGGAACGCATCAAATTAGGGCAAACAGCTATTTTAAGTATTGACGTTTCTTCATCGGGTGCATCTTTAGCCAGTGTACTTTGGTCGGCAGAAAAGTTTGAATTGTGTAGTGGCTGTTCACAGTTCAGCCTTACGCCTTCCGATAATGTGGAAGTTGTCGTTGACATTCAAGACACCAACGGATGCAAAGCGACTGCGCGTAAACAGATTATCGTACAGAAAAATAATTTGGTGTATGCACCCAATATTTTCTCGCCAAACGGCGATGGCGAAAATGATTATTTCAATCTTTTTCCTGGCAATTCCGTATCTGAGATTCCAAACTTGAAGATTTACGACCGATGGGGCGAAATTGTATTTGAACAAAATCAACTTGATTTCAATAATCCGCAAACGGGTTGGAATGGCATATACAAAGGTGTTGCAGTTAATCCAGGTGTTTATTTGTATGTTGCTCAGGTGATTTATATTAACGGCAGAAAAGAGATTATCTACGGCGAATTTACCTTGGTTCGCTAGTGTTTGAATTTGTGAGCGATGTATCAAACCTTCAAGATTTGGTACATCGCTGACTATATTTACTTTTGGATTGGTAAATAAATTTAGGACTTACAAATCATAAAATAATTTTTTCTATCTTAGCGCAATAAAAGATAATCATTCTAACACACACTAAACATCGAACCTATGTCCAGCAATAGCATTACACTTTCTACAGATATGAATACGCTCTATCTAATTGACGATGAGCGCGCCATTCCTTTTGATTTGACCAGTAGAGGAGCCACTATTGGCGTTATCGCTGGCGAAGTTAGTGTCGTAACAGCCCGCCCTACAGGTAAAACGGTAGAATCAAAATTCATAGACCGCAAGGATGTGCCGGTTAGTGGCAATCAGTGGACAGTAATGTACAACAATGACAATAAGCTCTTTCATGTTGTTGGTGCATTAGATATTGAGTTGACTAGAATTGAAGTTGATAATAATTCTAAATCAAAAAGCATGATGTTTGACCTTTCCAAAAACACCGTAACCATCAGACGAGTGAAGGAAAATCTAACCATAGAAGTTCTACCAATCACACAGGTAACAAAAGCATAATCTTTTTCGGTATTTGGTACTCGGCTACCAAATACCATCATCAGCCTCTAATCACGTTCACTATAGGTACTTTTTTAATTCTACTTTTTGCCCACCACATCAAGATTTGGCTTAACCCAATCACCAGCGGTTTTGTTTTCTGAAGCATTTCCATTTCTTGTAAAAAGCCTTGTCGCATGCTTTGCTCCGCTCCAAGCGGAGTATTTTCCAGTTGATTGAAGGTATAAATCAATTTTAGGTAGGTTTCTTTGTCGCCGTACGCTATCTTATTTAAATAGCGGCGAGCAGCGCGCGAGGCTTTTTCAAAACCATCGGTATCTTCCAACATGATAAAGCAAATCAGTTTAATAAAATAAACGCCAACATTAAGGTCTTCACGAATAGCTTCTTTTGAAATTCTTAATACCTTATCGCCCCAAATTAAACAATCCTCAAATTTTTCGGCAATCAAAAATAGAATTGCCATATTGGTGGTCAGCGTTTTCTGATTACTAATGTTAATCGAAAACTGCTTCAAGCCATTTTCAATTGCTTCTGCCATTTGATGCACCTGCTCAATTTTCCCTTTATTGATGCAGTACACCTGCTCAAACACCGATACGCGCATAAAGAGCACCCGCCTATGATGATTATTGCTGGGCTGCTCCGATTGTAATTGCGCCAACAACTGCTCCACATTTTGGTATTTTTCCTGTCGAAAACACACCGACAAGAAATTGGAGGCATCCACGACGTAATTAAAAAATTCCTCGTCCTTATATTCTGGGTGTTCATTCCACCAAGCAATCACTTTTAGATTCTCTGCATGCACTTTTTCATAATCGCCCAGTAGCTGGAAAATCAATAAGCGACTTTTATGATAGTGATACGTGGCTTGCATCGAAGCATAATTTCCTTCTTCTTGTTCAAGTAAGGTCTGATATTTTTCCTTTAGTTGAGCTTTTTTGGCGGCATCCAATTCAGCAATGCGCACCACATCTTTTGACATATCTTCATAAATGCCTAAAAAGTTAAATTCTTCTTGCA
>DAITMC010000118.1:0-10939 GCA_036835365.1 Saprospiraceae bacterium | reverse complement strand
CTGCCGAACTGATTGCCAGCTATGATGGCATTTGTTTTGATACTACGCAGCAAACCCTGACCATCAACGCCACGCCACAAGCACAACTGGAAGTGCAAGACATTAGTTGCTTTGGCGAAAATGACGGCTCGATTATCGTTTTCAACGATTTGGGACATCGCGTTAACGTATCGGGTGAAAACTATCAACAATCGGGCGACAATTTGTTTGAAGCACTCCGACCTGGCGCCTACGAAGTCGAAGTGATTTCCCGGGAAGGATGCGACACCCTTTATCAAGTTAAAATCTTTGAACCCGACTCGCTATTTGTTGATATTCTGAAAGATACGATTTTCCTAGTCATTGGAGAACGAATCATCATAGCAGTTAACGCCAACAAAAGCGGGTTGAACTACAGTTGGTTTCCCGAATTATCCAATTCCATCAGCGCAGAAAATACTTTTGAGGCAAGCCCTATATTGAGTGGTTGGCATTACTTAACTGCCTCTGATGGAATATGTAGCGCAATGGATTCTGTCTATTTCAGTGTAAATCACTTGATTGACCTCTATATTCCCGATGGTTTTACGCCCAACTTGGACAACATCAACGACATCTTCTTCATTCAAGCAGGACGAGGTATCAAGGAGGTTTCCCTTTTTCAGGTATTTAACCGATGGGGCGGTATATTATTTGAACAGCGCAATTTCCAACCCAACGACCCTAACCTGGGCTGGGATGGCAGGCATGAGGGGGTTGATGTCAATCCGGGTGTCTATATTTACGGGATAATATTTAAAAGGCAAGATGGTGTAGAAATCACTAAATACGGAGAATTGATGTTGATTCGGTAAGGTATTTAGTAGCTTTGTGGCTACATAGATGGATGCCACAAAGCTACGAAGATCGCTTTCAGGTCATTCTGTCAATACTTTCAAATAGTGCAGAAACTAATTTTAAACGTAATCAGTTTTAAACAAAACCAAGCATTTATGGCAGTTCAAGTGGAAAGAACAAATCATATGAATCAACTGATATTGGAAAGTAACCATCTGTTTGACCTTCAATTATTGCTTTCATTAGCAAGACGCTTGGAAGTGAAAGTGGCGGCAGTGAGTGATAGTTTAGCAGCATGGGAAGATAAACCAGGATTGATGAAACAAGCGGCGCATGACGCTCAATTTTTGGCGGATGTGGTGGCGGTGCAGGAGGATTTCAAATACATAAATGCAGAAATTGATGAGCAAATTTGAACAGTAGAGCGTATATCGAGGGAGTTTAGAGCCTGTGGTAGGTTCGGAACAAGGTAAATCAAGACCCGTTTTGATTGTTAGTCAAAGTGATATTAATGACGTGTTGAATTGCGTGAATATCATACCGATTACTACTTATCAAGGACACCAGATTTATCCCAATGAGGTTTTATTACTGAAAGGCATTGCAAATTTGCTAAACTACTGCTAGAACGACTTTGAATTAAAGATACTACATCCGACAAGATTAATATTTTGCATAAATTTGCTTTCAAAAAATAATTTGCTATGAAAAGGTATATCGCTATTACATTAACTTGTATAGCGTATCCATCGCACATGCTCAATATACTGTTTAGTTATAAATGCTGTTTGTAAAACGGTACTTCGGTTAAAAGATGGAAGTATGATTGCACATTACAGCGATATTGCCTTGGTTTGGTAGATAAGATGACACGGCGAAATATGGCTCAAACTATAAAAACAACTACTTTAATCGATGAACAAAGCACTGTCTAAAAAGTAAGTAATTTTTGGATATTTGTAAAACGAACTTACTTTTTAAGCAGCCTCTTTTAACATGAATGAATTATGATGACTTGGATTAAAAAAACTGCCCTCCACATTGCTCCAATTCTTCTTTTGCTCTCTATCGTTGCCCATTTGCTACAATTACCCAATTTGATTGGTCCTTTTCTCATGGTTGGTTTTATTTTACTAGCTTTTGGGATGAGTGGCTCTGAAAAGCTCAAAACGTTTGCCTACACCACTTCTATTTTTGCGGCAGTGAGTGCTGCTATGTTTTATCCGCAATATTTCCTGCAAGTTGGGGATTTCAAACTTTCTACGCTCATCATTCCACTATTACAAGTCATTATGTTCGGTATGGGAACAACCATGACTTTTAACGATTTTGTGGGCATTATCAAAACCCCTAAGGCAGTTATTTTGGGGCTGAGTTGTCAATTTTTGATTATGCCTATTCTCGGCTTTAGCATCGCCACGCTATTTGGGTTTACGCCAGAAATTGCGGCTGGCGTTATCTTGGTGGGTTGTAGTCCAAGTGGTTTGGCATCCAATGTTATGTCATTGATTGCAAAGGCGAATGTGGCACTTTCTATTACCATTACCACTTTTGCCACGTTGCTTTCACCGATTATGACCCCTTTCTTGATGAAATATGTAGCAGGTCAATTTATAGAAATTCAATTTTGGAGCATGATGTGGGATATCATCAAAATGATTATTGTTCCCCTAGCAATTGGCTTTTTGATGAATCAATATTTTGCAAAAGTGGCAAAAGCACTAAGCCGCTATCTACCGCTGGTTTCTATGGTAGGCATTGGTTTAATTATTGTGATCATTACTGCTGCTGGAAGAAATGCACTACTCAATGTTGGTGGCTTACTTTTGCTTGCTGTTTTAATGCACAATGCCTGTGGTTATTTCCTAGGCTACAATTTGGCAAAACTTTTTCGGATGACCGAACAAGATTGTCGTACTATCGCCCTTGAGGTGGGCTTACAAAATGCAGGGTTAGCATCTGGCTTAGCCAACCAAATGGGCAAACTTGCGACAGTGGGTTTAGCGCCAGCCCTCTTTGGTCCTTCCATGAACATTACAGGCTCTATTTTGGCTAGTTGGTGGGGAAAAGCAGGAAAATAAAATCGG
This sequence comes from Saprospiraceae bacterium, assembly GCA_036835365.1. Lineage (GTDB taxonomy): Bacteria > Bacteroidota > Bacteroidia > Chitinophagales > Saprospiraceae > JAAUTG01. The sequence continues at coordinate 8,036 of DAITMC010000118.1, read as the reverse complement.
TCTTCACATACTGGCATTGCCTAGAAATAGCTATTTTTTTCCCAATACAGCAGCATTACGATTTTATTTCAAATACAAACACTTTTCAAAAAAGAGGTTGTTCCTTCCGCCAAAAATCTTTTGCGAATAAGGTTTAAAACCAACCAACTACATTTTATTTTTTGAAAAAAGCGGTATGGGTAAGATATTTGTGCGTGGGTTAGGCGTTACTAACCATATATGAATTTCTTGTTGATGAAAAAGAAACCTAACTTTGTACATATTCCTTATCGCCGTTCATGCTTAGATAGTATAGGAACGCAAGTGCCTACGCTGGATACATTGGAAGATATTTATATTCCATCGCATATAGACTCAACCACGATTGCATCTTTGGAGCATCTTCATTTTGTGTCTGGCATTCCTCCTTATTTGCGCGGTCCTTACAGCACCATGCACGTCGTTCAACCTTGGACGATTCGCCAATATGCTGGATTCTCAACGGCTGAGGCAAGTAACGCCTTTTATCGACGCAATTTGGCACAAGGGCAAAAAGGGCTTTCTGTGGCTTTCGATTTAGCGACCCATAGAGGTTATGATTCTGACCACGAGCGCGTGTATGGCGACGTAGGCATGGCTGGCGTAGCCATTGATACGGTGGAAGATATGAAAATTCTTTTCCAAGACATTCCACTCGACCAAATGTCCGTTTCGATGACCATGAATGGTGCGGTCATTCCGATTATGGCATTTTTTATCGTAGCGGCAGAAGAACAAGGTGTGCTGCCTCAACAGTTGAGTGGCACCATTCAAAATGATATTCTCAAAGAGTTCATGGTGCGTAATACATTCATTTATCCGCCAGCACCTTCTATGCGTATTATTGCCGATATTTTTGCTTTTACCGCAAAATATATGCCTAAGTTCAATTCGATTAGTATTAGTGGCTATCATATGCACGAGGCAGGCGCACCTGCCCATATGGAACTCGCTTACACCCTCGCCGATGGGCTAGAATATGTGAGGGCAGGGCTAAAAGTAGGCTTAGATATTGACGATTTTGCACCTCGATTGTCCTTTTTTTGGGGTATTGGCATGAATCATTTTATGGAAATTGCTAAGATGCGTGCAGCCAGGATGCTTTGGGCAAAACTCATCAAACAGTTTAATCCTAAAAACGCAAAATCAATGGCGTTGCGTACTCACTGCCAAACTTCAGGTTGGAGCTTGACAGCACAAGACCCTTTCAATAATGTAGCCAGAACAACCATCGAAGCGATGGCTGCCGTAATGGGTGGGACACAATCCCTACATACCAATTCTTTGGATGAAGCTTTAGCTTTACCCACCGATTTTTCGGCTAAAATTGCTAGAGATACGCAAAAGTATATCCAACAAAAAACCGACGTTACTAAAGTGGTAGATGCTTGGGCGGGTTCTTACTATGTGGAAATGTTGACGCATCAACTCACTCAAAAAGCGTGGGCATTGATAGAAGAAGCAGAAACATTGGGAGGTATGGCAAAAGCGATTGAAAATGGATTGCCAAAACTGAGAATAGAAGAAGCTGCCGCCAAAAAGCAGGCTCGAATTGATGCTCAAAGAGAACAAATTGTTGGGGTGAATATTTATCAAGTAGAAGAGGAAGTAGATATTGATGTGCTGGAAGTAGATAATACATCGGTTAGAGAAAGTCAAGTTCAACGACTTCAACACATTAAGGCGAGTCGAAATGAAAATGCTGTTCAACAGGCTTTGAATGCCTTATACGAATGTGCACGCACCGAAACGGGGAACTTACTAGAATATGCCATTGAAGCAGCTCGATTGCGTGCTACTTTAGGCGAGATAAGTAGTGCAATGGAACGGCATTTTGGGCGGCATCTTCCTAGTACACAAGTTATTTCAGGTATTTATTCGACTGAAATACGGCAAGATGAATATTTCAAGGCAGCAAAAGAATTAGCCGATGAATTTGCTGCTTTAGAGGGACGACGACCTAGAATTATGATTGCTAAACTTGGACAAGATGGACACGACAGGGGCGCAAAGATTATTGCCACTAGCTTTGCAGATTTGGGCTTTGATGTGGATATTGGGCCACTTTTTCAAACGCCAGCAGAGGCTGCCCGTCAGGCAGCAGAAAATGATGTACACTTGTTGGGCATTTCTTCTTTGGCAGGTGGGCACAAAACACTTGTTCCACAAACTTTATATGCACTCAAAGAGCTAGATAGAGAAGATATTTTGCTTATTGTAGGCGGAGTGCTCCCTCCTAAAGATTATGACTTTTTGTTTGAATCAGGCGTGGCAGGTATCTTTGGTCCAGGTACCGTAATTGCAAAGGCTGCGACCTCTATTTTAAAGATAATGATGAAAAGTATGAAAGTATAATAATATTTTTCTGAGGAGTAAAAATAGATATTTAATTGAATATGACTAATTTATCTAAACAGCTTCAACCTTTTCCCGTCGTGACAGAAATCAGGGTGCGATGGGGTGAAATGGATGCTTATCAGCATGTGAACAATGTAGTTTATTTCCGTTGGGCGGAAACAGCGCGTATTGATTATCTAAATATGCTTTCCATTAGTTTGGCTGAACCAAATGCACAAAATGAGGTACTTGTGATTGGTCAACAGGAATGCAAATATTTACTACCTGTTACCTATCCTGATACCATTTGGGTGGGTACTCAAATCAAAGAAATAAAAGAGGATCGCCTAGTGATGGAATGTCAAATGTATAGCGAGAAGAATGGTCGTTTAGCAGCAGTGTCTAAGCACCAAATTTTTATTCTTGACAAGGTAAGCAGCCGAAAACTGCCCATTCCAGATCATTGGAGAAAGAGGATTCAAGAAGTGCAAACCATTCTATTACCTTCGTAAGATATCCTTTGAATAAAAAAGAGGTAAGCGAAATATACTTACCTCTTTGGGTGACTAACCGGGCTCGAACCGGCGACCTCTGGAACCACAATCCAGCGCTCTAACCAACTGAGCTATAATCACCATATTAGCCATTTGCTCATTAGCGGATGCAAAATTAAAGATTATTTGCGACTTTTACAAGTGGTAAATTTAAAATTTTGAGAAATCTACTACAAATCCTTTAAGTTTATGTTTAGTCAATAAACTTTTCCTGTAACTTTCAGCCGAGGCTTGGGTAACGTATTGCCCTAGTATAACCTTATATTGATTGCTATTATTGCTTCCTTTTTCTATATTAATGAAAATATCGGAAAACCATTTGGCTTGCAATTCAACCACTTTTTGCATCGCATTTTCATAATTATTGTAGCTGGCTACTTGAACGCCAAATCCTTTTTTTTCGGGAGCTAATAATTGTACCTTATACAATCCTTGCTTATCATACGTAGTTACTGTTTTGGGCGTAGCAATTTTGGTATTGCTTGTGTTTGCATTCTTTGTCTCTGTCTTAGGTTGAGCTACATTGGTTGCTGTAGGCGTTGCTTTGGGCATATCTGTTTTTGTAGTAACTGGGGTAGTTGCTTTCTTAGGGACAGAATTATCATTGTAATTACTTGGCTTTTCTGTCTTTGCAATCGGCTTAGCCGCACCGCCTTTGGGCGTAACGCCTTTTGCTACCGTATCGCCACTACCGACTACTTCGACTTTCACACGCGTTTCACCGATAGTGATTAAGTCTAATTGTTCGGCTGCTTTTTTAGAGATATCTACTACTCGACCTGTAATAAAGGGGCCTCGATCGTTTACTCGAACAATGACTGATTTTTCGTTGTCTAGGCGAGTAACCTTTATCATTGTTCCAAAAGGCAATGACTTATGGGCAGTGGTTAGTTCATCTTTATTGTAGAGTTCGCCACTTGCTGTTTTTAGTCCATGAAAATTATCTGAATAGTAAGAAGCCAAGCCAAATTCTTGACTAAATAATAGGCTTGTTGATAAGAGTAATATGCAGCAAATTAAAAATCTCATAACGTTTATTTTTAAAGGTAACGTTTTAGAATTAAAATAAATTTCAAATATAAAAGAAAACATTACATAAATCTACTTTTTAGTGAAAAAATAGTATTATAGATTCCATTTAGCAGTTTATGTTGGCTAAAAGAAATGAACTAACATGGCAACAAACTTGTAATAGTTTCAACTGTTTAAGGAAAAAAAATAAGTAAACATAATGAGCAAACACGGTAGGGTGCTAGTAGCTATGAGCGGAGGAATTGACAGTACAGTAACTGCAATGATGATGCACGAGCAAGGCTATGAAGTAGTAGGAATCACTATGAAAACTTGGGATTACGCCAATTCGGGTAGCCAGAAAAAAGAGACGGGGTGTTGCAGTTTAGATTCTATTAACGATGCTCGGCAGGTTGCTGTTGATATGGGTTTTCACCATTTTATTATAGATATTCGCAATGAATTTGGTGATTATGTAATTGATAATTTTGTAGAAGAATATATCGCTGGTCGAACACCCAATCCATGCGTGTTGTGTAATACTCACATTAAGTGGGAGGCATTATTAAAAAGGGCAGATATGCTCGATTGTGAGTTTATCGCAACAGGGCATTACGCTAAAATCAATGAGCTAAATGGACGAAAATTTATTGCTAAAGCGGTGGATCTCAATAAAGATCAATCTTATGTGCTTTGGGGATTGAGCCAAGAATGTTTGCATCGCACAAAGTTTCCGCTAGGTAATTACACCAAGCCAGAAGTACGCCAAATGGCAGCCGACGGGGGCTACACAGAACTTTCCAAGAAGGCAGAGAGCTATGAAATTTGCTTTGTGCCTGATAATGATTATCGCAGTTTTTTAAAACATCGCGTACCTACTTTGGAAGCACAAGTGGCAGGCGGTAACTTCATTGATACTAAAGGTAAGGTACTAGGCAAACATCAGGGTTATCCCTTTTATACTATTGGGCAGCGAAAAGGGCTTGGTTTAGCATTTGGTGAGCCTATGTTTGTAACCGAAATTAAGCCAGATAGTAACGAAGTAGTGCTTGGAACGTTGAGTGAATTGGTGCGCAATGGTATGCAAGTTTATAAAACTAATTCGATGAAATATCCAGTCATTTCTAATGGAATGGAAGCAGTAACTAAAATTCGCTATCGTGACTCAGGTACGTTGAGCACTTTATCTAATAATGAGGGAAAAATTTCTGTGTCTTTTCACGCTAACGTTACAGGCGTAGCGCCGGGGCAATCCGCCGTGTTTTATGAGGGAGATGATGTTATAGGTGGCGGTATTATTTATAGTAGTATTCTTCCAGAACTAAATTAATCGTGATGCGTCTATTTTCTATTTTATTTTTACTACTTGTGGTGCTTTCAGCTTGTAATGACCAAGAGCAGGTTTTAGACGATTTTGAACTTGATTTAGGGAAGGAGTATTTTCCACTGAAAGTGGGACAATTTGCTATTTATCAAGTAGATTCCATCATTTTTGATCCCGTAGGAGAGAATAAAATAGATACGATTTCGCTTCAAGTAAAGGAAGAAATAGTGTCTTCTTATCAAGCACCGGATAAAGAAACTATTTTTATCATGGAACGCTATGAGCGAAAAGATGTATCCGAAAATTGGCGTATTACCAATGTATGGTCGGTCTATTTCGTAAATAATACTTTAATAAGGGTAGAGGATAATTTGCGTTTTGTAAAATTAATCTTTCCAGTAATCCCTAAAAAAACATGGAATCCAAATGCTAATTTTGATGATGATATCAACATAAATGTGGCTGGAGAAACGTTAAAGATGTTCAAGGATTGGGTATCAAGCATTGAAAAAATAGAAGATGAATTGACCATAAATGAGTTGATTTTTAAGGACGTTGTAAAAATTTCTACTGTAAATAATGAAAATTTAATTGAGTATCGTTATGGAATTGAGCGATATGCTCAAGATATTGGTTTGATTTATAAGGAATTATGGATATTGGATACTCAAAGAATTGATCCCATGCTACCTTGGGAGGAAAAGGCGGAAAAAGGCTTTATTTTAAAACAAGAAATAATAGCACATAATTAGCAGGGCTTAATTATTATCATTTTTATGGAAGAATTTGTAGTGATAGGTAAAATTATAAAACCACACGGTGTGAAAGGAGAGCTGAAAGTAAGTGTAGAAGATGCTTACTGGGAAGATTTTAATAATACTAAAGCGATTTTTATCACTACTTTAGGGCAAAAACTACCTTATTTTATAAAACAAATTCAAGATGCCAATCATGCTACTATTTTAAAATTAGAAGGTATTGATAATAAAGAAACGGCGCTTTCACTTTCCAGTATGCCCATCTTTATGAGAGATGCTGATGTTTCTGTCGAGGTGATAGAAGAAGGACTAACCTATGATTTTTTAGAAGGATATCTAGTTAAAGACAAAATACTTGGTGAGATTGGAAACATAGATGAAGTTATAGAACTGCCACAACAAGAAATGGCGGTAGTTATTTATCAGAACAAAGAGGTGCTTATTCCGTTAAATGAGTATTTAATCGTTGAAGTTGATAAAGAATCTAAAATCGTTTTAATGGATTTGCCTGAAGGGTTGCTGATGCTTTGATAAGTGAATTGTCAATAAATAGTTAATTATTGTTGTACCAAATACTGCTTTTTTATCTTTTTTTGTTCATAAGGCATCAAATTAAATAATGCTGATATAGGTAATTTAAAAAATTAAAAACTAAAAGTAAATAAAAAATGATAATTCGTACTATTTTTACTTTTTCACTCTCTTTTTTATTTGCTTGGAATATTCAAGCGCAAGAGGAATATAATTTTAAAATTAAGATTGATGGATTTGACCAAAAGGAAATTTATCTAGGCTATTTTTATGGAGATAAGCAATATTTGAGAGATACCACTCAAGTGGACGAAAATGGTTATTTTACCTTTAAAGGTAAAGAAGCGTTGCCTGGTGGTGTCTATTTAATTGTTATGCCACCTGATAATCAATGGTTTCAGTTGTTGCTCTCTGAGGGCGAACAAAATTTTACTATCGAAACTGCTCTGCCTGACTTAGCGGGAAATGTAAAGGTACAAGGCTCAAAAGACAACGAATTATTGTATCATTACTTAGATTTTTTAAATAAAAAAAGAGTAATTTCGGAAAGAATAAACAATGAATTAAAATTGGCAAAAGAAGCCAACCAGAATACGGAAAGTATTATAAAAGAGCAGGAATTGCTTAACCAAGAAGTAGTTGCATATCAAAAAGCTATTGTTGAAAAATATCCAAAATCACTAACTGCTGCTCTAGTTAAAGCCAATATGCCACTGGATGAGCCAAAAGAATTTGCTGGCGAAACGCAAGAGGATAAGGAAATCAATCGCTGGCGTTGGAATCAGCAACATTATTTTGACAATATCAACTTGAGTGATATTAGAATGTTAAGAACACCGTTTTTATTCAAATCACTGAATGATTATGTAGATAAAATGGTGGTGCAACACCCTGATACTATTGCTGTTGCGGTAGAAAGGGTGTTAAATTTAGTACAGCCCGTAGAAGAAACATTCAAGTATTATTTAATTCACTTTTTAAATAAGTTTGCGGCTTCCAATATCGTTGGAATGGATGCCGTGTATGTACATATTGTAGATCAATTCTATGCAAAAGGGCTTGCTCCTTGGACAGAACAGGAGCAATTAGAGAAAATAATTGATAATGCTAATAATTTAAAACCAACCCTCATTGGTAAAATAGCACCTGACATTATTCTACAGACTAGAGATAAAAAGGAAATTGCACTACATGATGTAGCTTCGCCCTACACTATTATTTTAGTTTGGGACCCTGATTGTGGACATTGCAAAAAGTCAATGCCTGATATGAAGAAATTTTATGAAACCTATAAAGATAAAGGGGTACAGGTATTTGCTATTTGCAATAAAAGTTGGGAGAAAGATGAAAACGGAGGTATCAGTTTAAAAGAAGTTGAAAAATGTTGGACTTATATTGATGAAAATGAATATAATGGTTGGTTGAATGTAGTAGATCCGTTTAATCGTTCTCGTTATAAATCTAAGTATTTTATACAGTCCACACCACAGATTTTTGTTTTAG
>DAITMC010000117.1:0-10958 GCA_036835365.1 Saprospiraceae bacterium | reverse complement strand
GCTACCAACAGGAAACTAGCCCACAAAAGTAGATAGCGCCACCGAATAAAATAATTATTTATTAGCATTTATCGGAATATTATATTTTTTCGTACTATCGAATAAAGACATAGATAGGCTTTATTTCCAAAATAAGCAATAGCAAGTTACATAAAAAGTTCAATAGCAAATTAGATAAATGCACTAAAATAGCTGAGCTAGCATTTCACTTCCCTTGCTATTTTGTAAAATTTCCGCTTAACAAATGTTAAAATTCTCATAGCTTCACTTTCCTATTTTATCTTTGATGGTGAATAAGCTAATACGTTACTTTATTTTCTCATTAAACACTTAATTTTTTATGAAAACAAAATTCATACTTTTCTGCCTGTTATTTGTAGGTTTTTCCACCGTTGCAACGGCACAACAAAATTACAGTTCTGCTGTTGGTGCGCGATTTGGTTACCCACTTTCCGCTTCTTACAAAAAGTTTATCTCTGAGCCAGGTGCTATCGAGGCTTACGTTGGTCTTAGAGGAAATACTGCTTGGACATGGGTATCCATTAGTGCGGCTTACCTTCATCACAAAGAGTTAGAAATTGAAAACATTAGCGGCTTAAACTGGTACTTCGGTGGCGGTGGTTCAGTTTATTTCTGGAACTACAAATTCTCTACGGATATTGCTAGCACTACGCTTGGCTTACAAGGCTATATTGGCTTGGAATATACCTTCGATGATCTTCCTTTGACGGTTACTCTTGATTGGGTGCCTACGATTTTCCTGAATAGCTACGTTGATTCCTTTGGTGGTGGCTATGGTGGTTTAGGCGTTCGCTACATACTGAATCGTTAATTACTGAAAAGGGGTTCTTCGGATGAAGAACCCCTTTATTTCTCCTAAAAATTCCTCATTTATTTCTTTTAGAAGCCCTATCTTTATCTTTTAACCTTTACGAATTTCGCTATTCAATATAAAAATCTAATTAATGAAACTTGTTTGGATTATCATGTTTTGCGCTTTTAGCTGGTTTGTTAATGCACAAGAAATTGAATTAACACTACTAAATGAACATCGAGAACCCATGATTGGTGTAAATGTCTATCTTAAGGATTACGCATTCACGGCAACTACCAACAAACAAGGAAAAGTGATTATTCCTAAACTTGCCCCTGAAAAAGAAATTACATTAAGTTACCTTGGTTACAAAACCATCACACTCACTATCCGCAATTTGAATGGTATTAGCACGATTCAAATGTTTCCTGTGGAGGAATCGCTCCAAGAAATTACCATTATTGGCAGACGTGATGACCGCATAGAAGATTTACCTTATCAAATAGAAAAAATTTCAAAGCAACAGATTGCCTTTACGAATCCGCAAACTTCCGCAGATGCCCTACGCGACCATGCCAACGTGTATGTGCAAAAAAGTCAAATGGGCAGTGGAAGCCCTGTACTTAGAGGCTTTGAAGCCAACAAAGTGCTGCTTGTGGTAGATGGTGTGCGCATGAATAATGCTATTTATAGAAGTGGACATTTGCAAAATGCCATCACGATTGACCCTGCTATTATAGAGCAGATGGAGGTGATTTACGGACCTGGTTCGTTGCTTTATGGTAGCGATGCTTTGGGCGGTGTGGTGCATTTGCGCTCTCGAATGCCCCAGCTACAGCTAGGCAGCGAAAGTAATACCGACCTTAACTACATTGCACGCTATTCCAGTGCTAACAACGAAAGAACTTTTCATTTGGATTACAACTATGCACGCAGTCGTTGGGCTTCGCTAACCAGTATTAGCTATTCCGATTTTAATGATTTGCAGGCAGGAAGCAAACGTTCCAATAAATTTCCAGATTTTGGCAAACGATTATTTTATGTAGCCACCGATTTAAGCGACGAAAACAAATTTGATGTCGTTGTTCCGAATGATAATCCAGATATTCAAGTGGGAACGGCATATCGCCAAATTGATTTGATGCAAAAATATCGTTTTCAAATTAATAGCCAATTCAATTTGGTCGCCAATTTTCAACTCTCTACCTCCAGCAATATTCCAAGATATGACGAATTAATTACCCAGAACAATCTTGACGACCCCACAAGTTTGCAATTCGCAGAATGGTACTACGGTCCGCAAGAAAGGCTACTAGCTTCCTTGCAAGCAAAATGGTCAAAACCTAACTTGTTTTTTGACCGAGCTACCTTTATTGGAGCATTTCAACAAATCAAAGAAGACCGCCATAGCCGACGATTAGGCAGGGTTACCCATAACTTCAACTTAGAAGAAGTCAAGGTGTTCTCTTTAACTGCCGACTTCGATAAAACACTTTCTGTAAATCAGCAACATCGCTTGGCTTATGGCTTAGATGCCAATTACAATGATGTGCAGTCTCTAGCAGGAACGGAAAATATTTTTACAGGCGAAACCGGGCAGAATCGCCCAACGCGCTATCCTAGTCAAGCCAATGATATGACTATTGCAAGTGCTTACGCCAACTATCAATGGAAAAGTAAGGATTCTTTAATGAATTTTCAGTCCGGTTTGCGCTACACTTATGCACGCACTTACTCGCTTTTTGGCGCAAACGACCCTATTCAGTGGTTTCCTTCTTTTTACACAGAAGGCGTTACCAATGAGGGCAGCAACCTCACCTACGGCATCGGTTGGAGCATGCGCACACGCACTAATTGGGAGTTTAGACTTTCCAGTGCTAGTGCCTTTCGTTTGCCAAATCTTGATGATTTTTCAAAAATTAGGGAAAGTAATGGCTTTGTTACTGTTCCCAATCCTGATTTGGAAGCAGAAAGAACGGTGAATGGCGAAATCACGATTGCCAAAGGACAAATTATTGGCACTTCAAATTTGAAGATAAGTACTACCGCATTTTACACCTATTTATGGAACGCTATGGTGATTGCTGATTTTCCACTACCCGATGGTTCGTTTAGCTTAAATATTGACAATACTCCTTTTTCCACTATCGCAAATGTGAATGCGGAAAGTGCCTACATTTATGGTTGGTCAAGCCAACTGAGCCTTGCGTTGAGTAGTGGTTGGCAAATTTACAGCAGTTTCAATTGGACTTTAGGCAGACAGGAAATGCCTTTTCGAGGCCGAGGCGTTGAAGGTAAAGCGTTTGTACCCCTATCGCACATCCCTCCATTGTATGGTAGAACAAGTATTAAATATAGCAAAAACAAGTTTTCAATAGAGGGCGTTGTGCGTTACAATGGTGCAAAAAAAGTGGAAGACTATGGTGTAAGAACGATTATCCCCGACCCTTTGGATAGAGGATTCGTCTATCTAAGAGATGGAACACCCGATAATATTGAATATACCCCTCGCTGTGAGGATGGTAGCTTTTGCAACGGGACCTCTGCTTGGACCACTTTCAATTGCTACCTAAGCTATCAATTGCTAGAGCAATTAAGTATTCATATGGGGCTTGAAAATATTAGCGATGTGCATTATCGCCCATTTGCTTCAGGTGTAAGTGCAGCAGGCAGAAATGCGATTATTTCCCTTAGAGGTCGTTTATAAAGGGAAAGGAAAATTTATTTCGTTCCTTTGTTCTGTAAAAAATATTCATTGAAGAATAAATATGAATTATTTTAAACATTTTCCATATTTGCCTTACATTTATGACTTAACAAAGTACCTAATGATTACAAAACGAAGAAACAGCTAAAATAAGTTAACCAATGAAAGGATTATTCATTTTCACTTTTTTGTTATTTGCGATAAGCTCATGGGCGCAGCATGGCAGGGTTCTTGACCAACTCACACTAGAGAGCAAGATACTCGGTGGCGAAAGGAAATATGCAATTTATTTACCCCCGGACTATGAAACCTCTCAACGCAGCTATCCTGTGTTATATTTGTTGCACGGCGGTGGTGATGATCAAACAGGTTGGGTACAATTTGGCGAAGTGCTGAACATTACAGATAAAGCCATTGCCGAAGGCAAGGCTACGCCAATGATTATTGTCATGCCCGATGCCGATACTGGTGTACGAGGCTATTTTAATACCCCTGATGGAAAGTGGCGTTATGAAGATTTTTTCTTCGAAGAACTTATGCCACATGTAGAACAGGCATACAGAATAAGGACACAAAAACGCTATCGTGCTGTGGCAGGGCTATCTATGGGTGGCGGTGGTTCATTCATGTATGCTTTACACCGTCCTGATTTGTTTTCCTCCGCTTGCCCGTTGAGTGCTTCGGCAGGACCACTGACCTTGGAAGATGCACAGCAATGGTTGAGCAGAAGAAGCAACGCAACTGCTTACACACCAGCGCAAGTGAAGACGTACTACGAAAACCATAGTGCTTTATATTTGATTCAAAATATGGATGCAGATAAAATCAAATCCATTAGATGGTATATTGATTGTGGCGATGACGATTTTCTTTACGAAGGTAACTCCTTGATTCATATAGCTTTAAAAAAACGTGATATTCCTCACGAGTATCGTGTGCGCGATGGTGGACATACTTGGACGTACTGGCGCACTGCGCTACCTGATGTATTAGCTTTTGTTTCTGCTGCTTTTCATCAGTATTAAAGAGAACTTGGACTCACCATCCTAGCCTCATTTCCAGCAAATGCGCATTAAAGCCTATTTTTTCGTAGGCTTTAATGGCAGGCAGGTTATCCACGTAAACTTCTAGTCGGAGTTCGGTAATGCCTTTTGTTTTCGTCCAATCTATTAACGCATTCATAATCAATGCGTTAATTCCTTTTCCACGATGGTCTTCGCGCACAAACATAGCGCCTAGATGCGCATAATGTGTGTGCTGCAGGTAATCTTGAGCCGTTCTAATTTGAGCATACCCACAGGCAATCACTTCATCAGCAATTTCCGCTACAACCACCCTTGCATGGCTATCGAGTAGGATTTCTTTTAAATCATAGTAGTTAATTTTCCCTTTTTTTAAGGTTGGATTGAACGGTCGCTCCGCTTTAATAATGCCTTGCTCAAATTCGAGCAACACTGGCAAGTCTTCCAAAGTAGCAATTCTGATGTTAGGTGCTGTCATATGTTTTATTCTTTTAGGTATTAGGTTGTTGGATAAACTGGATGTCCAAAATTATTTATTCGTTTTAATTATTGCTTGAGCTTACTACTTGGTTAATCATCAGTTTAAACTGATGCAACTACTTATTAGCCTTAATGAATATAAGCCTTTTTTAGTAAATCATCTACTAATTTTGGTACTCCAACAGTAGCTCTTTCGGTGATTACAATTAAATTTTTAGCTACTTTCAATTCATAATTAACGTGAGGTTTAGGGTCGATATAATAAATAGGCACGTCAGGATTAGCAAAACCCACTAAACCAGCAGCGGGATATACTTGCATGGAAGTACCAATAATCAAAACGACATCGGCTGCTGAAACCAGTGCAGCCGCTTGAGGTAGCAATGGCACTTCTTCGCCAAACCAGACAATATGAGGACGTAGCTGCGCACCGCGTTCACATTTATTGCCGAGCAGTATATCTTTGTTCCATTGGTAAATGAGTTGAGGAAATTTTGTGCTTCGCGCCTTAGCTAATTCGCCGTGTAGGTGCAAAATTTGGCTACTTCCCGCGCGCTCGTGTAAATCGTCCACATTTTGGGTAACAACATGAGTATCAAATTTTTTTTCTAGTGCGACTAAGGCTTGGTGAGCAGCATTAGGCTCGACTAGGTGCATTTGTCGGCGACGTTGATTGTAAAACTCAAGCACTAACGCTGGATTTCTAGCAAATCCTTCAGGGGTAGCTACTTCCATCACATCGTGTCCTTCCCAAAGTCCATCAGCATCTCTAAACGTTTGAATACCACTTTCTGCACTAATACCCGCACCAGTTAGCACTACTATTTTTTGGCGCATATTGCAACTGTTGTTTGAGGCGGTAAAAGTAATATTAAAATAGTTACAGATTGTTGAAGTGATACAAAAATTAATTTAGTCATTTGGTTCGACTTTATGCCAGTCAATTAATATCCATTTAGCTTTATTCTAAAATAGATATTAACTTTTGTTGTTCCAATAAACTTATCATCCATTACTTATAAGGCTTCTTTATCGTAGGCAGTCATTACTGTTTTAAGCACCTCATAGATTTGGTCAGCAGTGCCATCCATCATTCTTCTAATCCAAAAGCCAGGTGCTGTATTCGCAATGTACCAGTCTCTGCCCAATTCCTCTTTTTCATCAGCAAATGAGCGAAAGGCAGCTTGAATCATCTCTCCTGCATCATTACCGTTTTGCATAGCTGCGCTGTAATCTGCAATAATTTGCTGCGTCATAGCTGGATTAGCTTTTAGGTATTGATAGCTTTGATGGTATAAGCGCGTCATTTTTTGTAACTGTCTGTTGTAAACATACCTTCCTAGTTCAGCAAATATTTTGTCATTAGCCAAACTGTAATCAATAACTTTTGCTGCTTTTGCAATAAATTCAGGGTTGTAGTATCCAAAACTTTTGGTAGCATTCCAGTTAAGCTCTTTTTCATGTGGACCAAAAAGAAATATTTTTTTGCCTACTGCTGCTTCCAATACAGAAATTGAAGCTATTTCATTGAGAATAGCATAATTGTACCGAAGCCCATGATCAATCCAAGTATTAAATTTTTCATAATAGGCATCGTCATAAGAAATACTTTGCTTAGTGGCATTACCTTCCCACATTCTGAACGCCTCTTTCATTTTGTACTGCAAAATAGTGTTTGTCATTCTATTAGAAGAAGTAACAACAGGGCTACAAGACACGAACAAGAAAGAGCCGATCAAAAATAAAAACAGTAGTTTTAGGCATCTATTCATACTTTTTTAACTAAAGGTAGTTAAAATAACATAAAAAGCAAGCCTAATAAGCATTATTTTGCGTATTAACCTTCCATTTTAATTCAACTTCCGATATACACCAAAAGATAAGGCGGAAGCCGCCAGTGCATTCTTACCATTTATAGCTCCAGCTGCTTGCGCGCTAATGCCAAAGTTGTTTTTGAACTCATAAGCTAAAAATACTTGAGGAGAAGTAAATTCAACATTATTAGCAAATAATCCGTTGTTACTGTTGGTTGGGTCGCCATTGTTGAAAGACTGTACACCTGCAATCTTGACACCTGCGATAAGTTGATTATTGAAGAATTTATGCCCAAATTCTAGTTCATATCGAAATTCATCAGAAAAATTGTTAGTGCGGTTGTTAAAACCCACATAGCCTGTGGCATACCACTTGGCTGCACCTACACCAGCTTCTAATCGAAGCAACTGATTGAACTCCCCATCGCCAGTGTAAAGCAAATTTTCATTGGTGGCATCCCCAGTAGGTAACCCTAAAAAAAGAAGTGCTGTGATGGACACGCCTCCTTTGTTATACAAACCGTAGCGCAAGCCTAAATCAATATCCCCAATGCCATTGTTGGATAGACCTGGTTGCAATATTTCACCAGTGATAGAGCCGATGCCTTCATTCACTTTACTTCTAACAAAAAAAGGGATATAGCTCACTGCCGTTAAGCGATTAGTGATGCCATACTCGCCATAAAAAGAATTGCTGTAAAATCCTAACTGCGTGCCAGCACCATTGATGCTAAAAATACTACCATCTGCACCAAATAATTCGCGCGCATGAATCGTAGTGAAATCTAATTTAAAAAACCCACTTCCTTTAGGCTGAGGCCAACCCCCTGCAAGACCAATGCTGAAAGTAGTGAGGATGAATATGGCAGTAAGAATTAATTTATGGTAATTTTTCATAATAAATCTTTTAATATTTTTATGTTAATCTAAACGAGCAAACCCGAACGCTACATTAAAAGGTTGGCAATAGACTACCACGAAATCAAAATCGCTTAATTTTACCTCAGCGGGTACGGTATATTCTTGCGCACCAGAAGTGGATTTTAAGTTGCCTAGTAAGACGCTATTGGAGGCAGTTAAAACACCAGGTGCATTTTTAGCTAAATACACCCTTAATCCTGGTCCGTTGGAAGTCCTGAAATTAGCACTAAAGTTGACTTTACCTATTTCAAAAGTAGCAGTGCCTGATGTATTGTAACTTGCATTGCCCCTGAATGTGCCACTTCTAGTAGTGCTTGCACTAACCACCCTAATCGAAAGGGGAAGGCTGCTGATACCATCCACTATAGCTGTAATTTGTGCTGTTCCACTAGCTATAGCGTTCACTAATCCCGAAGAATTGATAGTCAGTATGTTATCGTCAGAAGATTGCCAGATTATAGCTTTTTCGAGGATTTCCTCATTGCCATTTTTCACTGTGGCTGTTAGTTGTAGCGTTGTACCTACAATAAGTTCACTACTCGATGCTGTAATTTCCACTTTTGCTACTGCATTTTTATCTGCAACTACTGTAACTAAAGTAGAATCCGCTAATTCACTGTTCACACGAGCAATAATCCAAGTCTGTCCGATGGTTTTAGCAGTAACTACACCACCTGTGGCGATTTCTGCGATATTAGGTTGTTGACTTTTCCACTGTACGGCATTGGGGCGTTCTATATTTTGTTCATCCACGTAAATTGTCTCAAGCCGCGTTGTTTGACCTACCGCAAGACTTACACTTTTTGGGTCAATCGTTAACTTAGCTTCTAATATTTCAGGTACAATTTCTGTTTGTATGCAGCCAATAAGTAAAAGCAAAGTAGATAACTTAAGCAAGATTGCTAAAGAAGATAATTTAATCATAATTCGTAAATGTTATTTATTATGCAAAATAAAGAAGAAAATGAACGCAAGATTGTCTTTTGTTAGACACTTACACCTGTTGTAACGATAATTAACAAACACAATAACTATGCTGATGTAATTTGTTTTCTGTTTTAAATTGTCATTTTGACGCTCATCTACCTAACTGCCGTCCCTGAATACCGCCATAAGAGTAACAAAAAACCAACTTACTATGCAAAAATGTCAGTTTGTTAAAATTGGCATATTCTATGCTAGTGTCATTTGTATTACTACATACTACATTAAAGCAGTAAAAAAGTAAACATTATTCTTTCATTATAAAAAATTTGATTATCAATGAAGATGAAGCCTATTAACGACAGGGTAGTCGTAAAACCAGCTCCCGCAGATACGAAGACAAAAGGAGGACTCATCATTCCCGACACCGCTAAGGAGAAACCACAGAGAGGTCAGGTGGTGGCAGTTGGCTCCGGCAAAGATGGCAATATGATGACTGTTGCCATTGGAGATATTGTGCTTTACGGCAAGTATGCTGGACAGGAATTAACTTACGATGGAGAAGAATATCTCATTATGCGTGAGGATGATATTCTTGTTGTTTTAGAGGATTAATGCGCTCTTTAATCTATCGTTTTTATTTTTCCAATTAATTTATTTTCATTCACCTAAAAAATAAGATTAAAAATGGCTAAAGAAATTAGCTTTAATACCGATGCCAGAGCAAAATTAAAAGTAGGCGTTGATGCTCTTGCGGATGCAGTAAAAGTAACACTTGGACCAAAGGGACGTAACGTTGTTATTCAGAAAAGTTTCGGCGCACCAATGGTAACTAAAGATGGTGTAACGGTAGCAAAAGAAATCGAATTAGAAGACGCTATCCAAAATATGGGTGCACAGTTAGTAAAAGAAGTAGCTTCTAAAACAGCCGATGCTGCTGGTGATGGTACTACTACGGCTACTGTGTTGGCACAGGCTATGATTACGGCAGGTTTAAAAAACGTAACTGCTGGCGCAAATCCAATGGATTTGAAACGCGGTATTGATAAAGCAGTTGCTGTTGTTATTCGCGATTTGAAAGAACAATCAGAAGTAGTAGGCGACAACTATGAAAAAATCAAACAAGTAGCGACCATTTCTGCTAATAGCGATGCTGAAATCGGGGACATGATTGCCGACGCTATGAAACGCGTTTCAAAAGATGGCGTTATCACAGTAGAAGAAGCAAAAGGTACAGACACTTACGTAGAAGAAGTGCTAGGTATGCAGTTCGATAGAGGTTATCTTTCTCCTTATTTTGTAACTGATGCCGAGCAAATGGTTACAGAATACGACAACCCTTATATCCTTATTTATGACAAAAAGATCAGCAATATGCAAGATGTTGTTCCGATCTTAGAAAAAGTGATTCAAACAGGTCAAGCCTTATTGATTATTGCAGAAGATATTGAATCTCAAGCGCTTGGTGTATTAGTAGTGAATAGATTGCGCGGTGGATTGAAAATTGTTGGTGTAAAAGCTCCAGGCTTTGGCGATCGTCGTAAGGCTATGTTGGAAGATATTGCCATCTTGACAGGCGGTACTGTCATTTCTGAAGAAAAAGGCTACCGCATTGAAGATGCTGAATTAAGCTACTTAGGTCGTGCAGAAAAAATTACAGTGGATAAAGACAATACCACTATCGTGAATGGTGCTGGCAATACAGCCGATATTCAGGCGCGTATTAACCAAATTAAGCAACAAATTGAAGCCACTACATCTGACTACGACCGCGAGAAATTGCAGGAACGTCTTGCAAAATTGGCAGGTGGTGTAGCTGTATTGTATGTAGGTGCCGCAACAGAGGTAGAAATGAAGGAGAAAAAAGACCGTGTGGACGATGCGCTTCATGCTACTCGTGCAGCAGTTGAGGAAGGTATCGTTGCGGGTGGTGGTGTAGCTCTAGTGCGTGCTATAAAAGCCTTGAAAGACTTTAAAGGCGAAAACGAGGACGAAACCATTGGTATTGACATCGTAAGAAAAGCACTAGAATCTCCATTGCGTACCATCGCTAACAACGCTGGCGTAGAAGGTAGTGTAGTATTGCAACGTGTAGTCAACAGCAAAGGTAGCGTAGGATACAATGCTCGCACAGACAAATACGAGGATTTGAAAGAAGCAGGTGTGATTGACCCAACTAAAGTAACTAGAATTGCCTTAGAAAATGCAGGTTCTATTGCTGGTATGGTCTTAACCACTGAGTGCGTTATCAACGATAAGAAAGAAAAAGAAGCTGC
>DAITMC010000116.1:4879-10969 GCA_036835365.1 Saprospiraceae bacterium | reverse complement strand
GCCGAAACTGTACCCGAGTAGATGATATTGATAGAAGCATTTGAGCCATGATTGATTCCAGAAACGCACAAATCAGGTCTGCGATTTTTCAGCACCACATATTTGCCTAACTTTACGCTATCTACTGGTGTACCTGAGCATTCGTAAGCCTCCAAACCATCAAATACATTAACTTTGTTTAAGCGAATAGGTCCTGATATCGTAATAGCGTGTCCCATCGCCGATTGTGGAGAATCAGGCGCAATCACCACTACATCGCCCAGTTTTTTTGCCACTTCAACTAACGCACGCAGACCAGGAGCGGCAATGCCATCATCGTTGGTCACTAAAATTAATGGTTTCTTCATAACAATCGAATTAAGTTTTTATTCGCTGTAAAGGTAGGATTTTCTAAAAGGTTCAATAAAAAACATGGTATGAGTTTTGAACGCTTTTCAGTTGGTCGTTTTTTCTCCACATGCTGTTCAGAAAAAAATCAACTGGATAAAGTATCGTTTTGTTTATTTGTTTTATTGAATCCTAATTTAATATTTTTTTACGTCAAGATTTTTTTGCCAACCAATTTCATTGAAGTAACAATTTATCATAAATATACATTATGCCAGATTTTTTGCATTTACATTGTCACACACAATATTCCTTGCTCGATGGGGCTGCACACATTAGCACAATGATGAACAAAGCGCAAGCCGACAGACAAAAAGGCGTTGCGCTCACTGACCATGGCAATATGTTTGGCGCATTCAAGTTTGTGGCAGAAGCCAATAAACGTGGACTGAAACCTATTTTAGGTTGCGAATTTTATTTGGTAGAAGATAGGCATAAGCAAAGTTTCAGTAAAGCCAATGGCGAGCAAGATATTCGATACCATCAATTATTACTGGCTAAGAATACGACTGGTTATGTGAATCTCTCCAAATTGTGTTCACTAGGTTTTATTGAAGGATTATACGGCAAATATCCGAGAATTGACAAAGAACTTATTCTAAAATACCACGAAGGTATTATTGCCACGAGTTGTTGTATAGGTGCGGAAGTCCCACAAGCGATTTTGCATGGGCGTTTAACAGAAGCGGAGCAAAAGCTAAAATGGTGGCTTAATGTTTTTGGAGAGGACTATTATATTGAAATTCAACGCCATAGAGGGATGGAAAACATTGATGGCTTAGGTATAAGCCAAGAAGATGTTAACCAAACGCTACTTCAGTTTGCCAAGAAATACAACATAAAAGTTATTGCCACCAACGATTCTCATTATGTAGAAGAAGAAGACTACGTTCCTCACGATATGTTACTTTGCATCAACACCAACAGTATGGTGGATGAAAAAGAGCGATTCAAGTTTCCAAGTTCTGACTTTTATTTCAAAACCAAAGCAGAAATGGGACAATTATTCGTGGATGTGCCAGAAAGTTTAGATAACACTATTGAAATTTTTGATAAAATTGACCAGCTAACGCTTGCCAGAGATGTACTATTGCCCGCATTCCCTTTGCCGCAAGGCTTTCCGTCGCAAATCGAATACTTACGCCACCTCACCTACGAGGGCGCGAAAAAACGTTACAGCACAATCACACCAGACATTAAAGAACGATTGGATTTTGAACTGGCGGTTATCGAGAAAACAGGGTATCCTGGCTATTTTTTGATTGTTCAAGACTTTACCACTACAGCGCGACAAATGGGCGTAATGGTAGGTCCGGGTCGAGGTTCGGCGGCAGGCTCAGCCGTATCCTATTGTATTGGAATTACTAATATTGACCCTATTAAGTACGATTTACTTTTTGAGCGTTTTCTGAATCCAGAGCGTATTTCGATGCCCGATATTGATATTGATTTCGACGATGAAGGGCGACAGCGCGTTATTAATTACGTGATTGAAAAATATGGACAAAATCAGGTAGCTCAAATTGTGACTTATGGTACTATGGCAGCTAAAATGTCGCTGCGCGACGTAGGGCGCGTAATGAATATTCCACTACAAGAGGTAGATAAGGTCGCTAAAATTTTCCCCAACCACTTGCAAGCTACGCTAGGCAAAGTGCTAGAAAAAAATGATGTTAGTATTAAACTCAAAAGTGTCCTTAATTCGGAAGAACTAGAAAAAGCCTATCAATTCAGGAAATTGGCAGAGCAACCCGATACTATCGGAACGATGATTCAAAATGCTAAAAAATTAGAGGGTTCTATTCGCAACACAGGTATTCACGCCTGCGGAGTCATTATAACCCCCGGCGACATCACCGATTACATCCCCGTCAAAGCAGATAAGGACACGGGAATGTTGGTTAGTCAGTTTGATAACAGTGTGGCAGAAGAAGCGGGTTTGTTGAAAATGGATTTCCTCGGACTTAAAACCTTGACCATTATAAAAGATGCCATCAAAATGGTCAAAGCCAATCATCGTGTGGATATTGACCCTGATGATTTGCCGCTGGATGACCCAGCAACCTACGAGCTATTTAAAAAAGGGGAAACCATTGCCATCTTCCAGTACGAAAGTGCAGGCATGCAAAAGTATATGAAAGAGCTTGCCCCCACAGAATTTGCCGATTTAATTGCCATGAATGCCTTGTACCGTCCAGGTCCGCTAGAGTATATCCCCGAATTTATTGACCGCAAGCATGGTCGTAAACCTGTAATATACGACTTACCAGAAATGGAAAGCTATTTGAAAGAGACCTACGGCATCACAGTATATCAGGAGCAGGTGATGTTACTTTCTCAAAAATTAGCGAGCTTTTCTAAAGGGCAAGCGGATAAACTCCGCAAGGGGATGGGGAAAAAGCAAAAAGCAGTAATTGATGAACTTTACCCTAAATTTATAGATGGCGGCACAAAAAATGGGCATCCTAAAGATACCCTCGACAAAGTTTGGAAAGATTGGGAAGCTTTCGCCTCTTATGCTTTCAACAAATCGCACTCCACTTGCTATGCTTTTGTCGCATTTCAAACGGCTTATTTGAAAGCCCACTACCCTGCCGAGTTTATGGCGGCGGTGCTTACGCATAACAAAAACGATATTTCTAAAATTACATTTTTTCTCAAAGAAGCTCGGCGCATGGGCATCAAAGTGCTTGGTCCTGATGTCAATGAATCTATTTCCGACTTTTCGGTCAATAAAAAAGGAGCGATTCGCTTTGGTCTTTCCGCACTCAAGGGCGTTGGAGAGGGACCTGTGGAAGCTATTTTGGAGGAGCGCGACAAAAATGGTAAATTTAGCAGTGTATTTGACCTGTTACGCAGACTTAATTTGCGCGCTTTAAATAAAAAAGTCCTAGAAAGTCTGGTACTGGGTGGTGCTTTAGACGGCTTTGAAGACATTGACCGCACTCAATATTTTGCGCCTTCCGAAAAATATAGTAGCTTCATTGAGCATCTATTGCGTTATGGGAATGCCTATCAAGAGCAGAAACTGGAAACAGTCAGCTCTTTGTTCGACGATTCCGAAGAAGTGATGATTCAAGAACCTACTCCTCCAAGTTGTCAAAGTTGGAGTTTAATTGAAAGGTTAAACCGAGAAAAAGAGGTTACAGGTATTTACATCAGTGGTCATCCATTGGATGATTATCGAATGGAGGTGGAGCATTTTACTACTTGCCGCTTGGATGAGATAGACAAAGCGCCACTGAACAAAGAGGTCAAAATTGCGGGTATTGTGGTGAGTGTTCGTCATCGGGTGAGTAAAAAAGGAACGGGCTGGGGACAATTCACTATCCAAGATTATAATGGCAGTTATGAATTCGTCTTATTCAAAGAAGATTATGCTGATTTTGCACCACGTCTTACAGAAGGGCAATGTGTTTTCATCACAGGGCAAATGGAACAACGATGGAACAGCGAAGAACTGCAACTAAAAGTAAAAAAAGTGACCTTACTAGAAAGCACTGCCGAGGATTTAACCAAAGAAGTAACCCTAAAAATTAATATTCAGCACCTTGACAAAGAATTGCTACATGCTATTAGCACCTTATGCCAGCAACATACAGGCAAACACAAACTCCGCACCGAGTTGATAGATCAAGTAAATAAATCTAAACAATCGTGGCGGTCAAAAAAGATAACCGTAGGCGTAAGTAATGAGTTTTTACAGGCATTGGAAGCATTAGGTGTTAGATATACGCTAGGTTGATAAAGCAATTTTTGGTACAAAAGAAGCCCTTTGGATTTCCGAAAAAATCCAAAGGGCTTCTTTTAGTAAAAGGATTTTTATTTACTTGGCTACTGTTAACTTCAAAGTTCTTGTGCCTGTTTCTGCATTAATGTGTAAGAAGTAGTTGCCTACTGCCAAATTAGATACTTGCAAAGTAAGATTAGCATTACTAATTTTAGTTAGCTTCTGGCTATTAATCAATTTCCCTTTCAAGTCCAGTAGGCGCACTTCCACATCTTGCGGTGTGGTTAGTTTCAAATTTAACGTCGCTACGTCTTTAGCTGGATTTGGAAAAAGTTCTGTTTTATTATCGGCTGCTAGGACTTCTACCGTTTTAGTGAAAATATCTGGACTGCTACCAATGGTCATATCTATGGCAGGCAATACGGTAAAAGCATCTGAAAAAAAATATTCGTAACTACCTGTATTGCCTACATCAAGCATACCCATATATTGAGGCTGCCCATCAAGGAGCGAACGGAAAAAAGCACCTCGATAGTCCAATTCATCACTCGCACCAATGAACATCGGTTGATTGTCAGTCGTTTCATATTGGACGACTACAAAGTAGTAACTATCATTTTTTAAAGGTACGCCTATTTCATCTATACTCATCGGTATGGTAATCCAATCGTCTTCTTGTCCTGTGAAAACATACTCATTGAAAGCAATGGGCGCATTGTTGTATTCCTCTGGATTTGCAATCAAATCTGAATTGGTGTCCCCTGACCATTCATAAGTTAATAAATTGACACTCTTTCCTGCTAACGCTTCCGCATTAGCAATAAAAAAGGAAACATACCTTCCAAAAAAGCCCTCTCCATTGGGCACAAAAAAGCTGCTACCATAGCTATAAGACAACTCATCGCCTCCAAATCGGATGCCTGTGGTAGGGTCTAATATCTTAGAAAACAAGGTATCAGAAGTTACAAAGAAGAAGGACTGTTCATTATCTCTTGGGTTGTTGTCTTGACCATCTTTTAATGTTAATGAATAACTCCCTTCATAAATGGCGAAATTCGTTGCCGGCGTAAATACCCCTTCTGAGGCTATATCTGCCAATGTAGAATCTGATTCTACAAGCGGTAGGATAATTTCTTCAACAAAAACACTAACATTAGTTTCGGCATTAAATAATTCAATTTTCAATGTTGCATCTACTTGGTCTTGAGTACCTACATTGATCACATCTGTCAAAAAACCAAAAGGAACAATTTGGCTAGCTGGCGTAATTAAATTGGGTGCAATGGCATAAAAGGTTTCATCAATTTTTAAGTCATTAGGCGCACGACTATCCACGTCTGTTAACGCTACATCATCGAGCTGCCAAGAATAACCACAACCGATGCCATCACCACCGTTTATGGTAGTGTTATCCGATAAAAATCGAAAGGCAAACCAAAAGCGTTGTCCCGCAGCTACGGTAGAGATCTTGATTTGTACTTTCTGTGGATTGGTTGCCTGGTCTGCGCCATAATCATTTGCTGCAACGCTAGGAAAAAGCTCAAAAGAAGTCCAATTAATTGAATCCACACTGACTTCTACGGTTGAACGGTCATTAAAGGAGCGATAGTAAGTTTCAAAGGATAAAAACACATCGCTTTTGGTGGTAGCATCAATGCGGGGGGAAACTAACCAAGTCTCTTGGTTTCGAGTACTGCAATTCAAATCAGAATCGAAAATAACCCAACCATTACTAGCCGTCGTAGAAGCTAAAGGCGCAGTGTGAAAATCTCCTTGCGGACCTCTATTGGTCCAAATCCATCTAGCGGAAGCCGTTCGGTTGCCTTGCACCTCAATAGATCGCCAAGTAGCTGGAATGCTACCATTAAAGTCTTCTGTAAAAAATACACCTTGAGCTATTGTCAGTTGCGCAAAGGTGATGCAGATAAGCAATAATTGTAATTTTTTCATCAAGTGATGTGTAATTTTGTAAA
>DAITMC010000116.1:0-4779 GCA_036835365.1 Saprospiraceae bacterium | reverse complement strand
ATTTACCTGATGTACTCCGATTTGCTTTAACAAGCGGTAATCAAACCCAAATCTTTGTAACTAGAATTGATTACCCCGCCATAGAAGATATAGATGGCGATGGCGATTTGGACATTTTGACCTTCAACGTAGCCGGAGGTTTTTTAGAATATTTTCAAAATCAATCGGTGGAAAACGGTTTTGGATTGGATAGTTTGATTTTCAGATTCGCTACCCCTTGCTGGGGCGGTTTTTTTGAAAGCGGCATCACACCAGAGGTAGATTTGGCTCCTAGAATAGGAGATTGCAGCAGCAATTTGGAAAACAACATTGAATCAAGACATGCTGGCTCTACCGTTACTGCCCTCAATCTAAATGAAAGTTGCGGTAAAGATGTATTGATTGGCGATCTTTCTTTTGACAATCTAGTCGCACTCTACAATAATGGCACTTGCAACACCGCTTGGGTAACTCAGCAAGATATTACTTTTCCGAGCTACGATGTACCTGCAAAAGTAGCACCTTTCCCCAATTCGTTTTACATTGATTTAGATGGAGATGGTATTCGCGACTTAGCTGTCGCACCCAACGAACGTGAAAATACAGAAAATACAAACACAATTTGGTATTACAAAAATGTACAGACGGATGATTTGCCAAAATTTCAATTCCAGCAGACCAATTTTTTGGGTGAAACGATGCTTGATTTTGGAGGCGGTTCAAATCCTACTTTCGTAGATTACAATGGCGACGGGCTAATGGACATCGTCGTAGGCAACCATGGTATTTTCAAGTCGTTTGGAGTTCGCGATGCACGATTGTTTTTGTTTGAAAATATAGGTACGCGCACAGCACCTAAATATCAATTAGTGAATGATGATTATTTGGGGTTTAGTCGCTTTAGTGAGTTGGCTTGGGATTTTACTCCTCATTTTACAGATTTGGATGGCGACGGCGATTTAGATTTGATCGTTGGCGAAATTTTTGGAGGATTATTTTTTGGAGAAAATATTGGAGGAGTAAATGAAAAAATTGATATAGTAAATATTATTCCCAACTGGATGGATATTAATATTGGTCAATCTAGTGTACCTTTTGTGGCGGATATAGACAAAGATGGATTACCGGATTTGCTCATTGGTGAGCGAAATGGGAACATCAATTTTTTCAAAAATATAGGAACAGCTGGCAATCCCATGTTTAGTGGTACTGAAACAGTGCCGCCCAATACTCAACTGTTCGGTAGGATAGATGCCCGAGAGCCTGGGTTTGTTACAGGGTTTAGCGCTCCTTTTGTCTTAGAAATCAATGGTCAGCCAACTGTGCTAACAGGAACTGATCAAGGACAAATTGAATATTACCAAGTGAATTCTCAAAATATTAGCGGTAAATTCGATGAATTAGACTTGAACTTTGGCAACATTAAAGCAGGAGCAAAGACAAGAATAGCACTAGCTGATATTAACAATAATGGTTTCCTTGAAGCCCTAGTCGGTAATTTGCGTGGTGGACTACAACTTTATGCCACTAATTTGCCAAGTGCTTCGAATATAACCAACACCCATGGTATGGTTAACCATACCACCATTCACGTTTTTCCAAGTATCACTAATGGTCGTTTTCAGTATGAAATAGACCGTCAGCAACAGCGATGGCTAAAGGATATAAAAGTTTACTCTACTATTGGTCAAGAGGTTAGATTTGAGCAGAATAATAATACCATCACATTTCTTGATAACCAGCCCAATGGTATTTACTACATTAATTTTCTCTTCGAGCAATATAGCGTAATAAGCAAAAAAGTATTATTACAGCGGTAGCTCAATTTACTATTACAATTTTGTCTGAAAAAACAACAACTTGGTAGATAATTCTGTTGCACTCATCGTTTAATCAATAATTTTACACTCATTATTAATTCACCCGATAAAGATTCAACACTATGACAAAACCTTTAATTACAGGCGTTGTCCTACTGCTCTACACACTTACAGTACAGGCGCAAGAGCGTTTTACTATTAATGGTACAGTGAAAGAAGCATCCTCTGGCGAAACCTTAATTGGAGCAACCGTATTAGCGCCTAAATGGCAACAAGGCGTTACCACCAACGAATACGGTTTTTATTCCATTTCCCTACCCGCAGGCGATTCCGTAGAATTAATCTTCAGTTATGTTGGTTTTCAGTCTGTTACGCAGAAAATATTGGTCAGTAAGAATCAAAAAATAGACGTTCAGTTGGGTGAATTTGTGGAACTAGAAGAAGTAGTGGTAAAAGCCAACTCCTACCAAGAACAAATTAACGCTACCCAAATGAGCGTTGAGGTGCTAACAGTGAAGGAAGCGAAGCTCATACCTGCACTGTTGGGGGAAGTGGACATACTAAAAGTGCTGCAACTCAAACCCGGCATTCCGTCGGGTTCAGAAGGGCAAACGGGCTTATTTGTCCGCGGTGGGGCTGGCGATCAAAATTTAATTGTGCTAGATGAAGCCATTGTTTATAATCCTAACCACTTATTTGGCTTTTTTAGCACTTTTAATGCAGATGCAGTAAAAGACCTACGCCTTTACAAAGGCGGGTTTCCCGCACAATATGGTGGGCGACTTTCTTCTGTTATTGATGTTAAACTAAAAGAAGGCAACAATAAAAAATTTGCTGGCACAGGCGGTATTGGTTTGATTTCCTCGCGCTTGACATTGGAAGGACCTATTCAAAAAGACAAGTCCTCTTTCATCGTTTCGGGTAGAAGAACTTATGTGGATATTTTCACTAATGCCATCAACAAAGCCAACCAAGACAATGAAGAGTTCAATCAAATACCTGGCTATTTTTTTTACGATCTCAACACTAAGATTAATTATCAACTAGGAGAAAAAGACCGCATCTTTTTGAGCGGTTACTTTGGTAGAGATGTGTTCAATTTTGATTCTGATTTTTTTAGTTTCAATTTTGACTGGGGCAATGCTACTGGTACAGTGCGCTGGAATCACACCTTTAGCCCACGATTATTTGCTAATACCACTTTTACCTACTCAGATTATCAATACAACATCAAAAATAAAATCACAGGATTTTCCTTTGAAGTAGGCTCACAAATTCAAGACATTAATATAAAAACAGACTTCTACTATAATTTATCTGAAAATCATACACTCAAGTTCGGAGCAGCCAACACCTTTCATCAATTTACAGTTGGTCGTTTACAGGCAGGTAGCGACGACGGAGATGTTTCTTTTTCATCGGGACAAAATTTTGATGGTACAGAATTTGGAGCTTATCTTTCTGATGAGTGGGCAAATGGCGAAAAATTTACCCTCAGTGGGGGCGTTCGATTCTCAGGATTCAACAATAAAGGAAAAACCTATTTAGGCATAGAGCCTCGTTTGGCAAGCAAATACAGCTTTAGTAGGGATGTTGCCTTAAAAGCTAGTTATGCAAGAATGTATCAATATGTTCATTTGATTTCCAACTCTGGCATTGCGCTACCCACCGACATTTGGTATCCATCCACAGCAGGCGTAAAACCCCAAATATCCGATCAGGTGGCTATTGGCGCATCTTTTGCCCTAGGCAAGCAATTCCTAATCAATAATGAATATTACTACAAGTGGCTCGATAATCAAATTGATTTTATTGATGGTGCGCAGCTATTTGCCAATAATAATTTGGAAGAAGAATTTGCCTTCGGCGATGGCTATGCCTATGGCACGGAGTTAAGCATTGAAAAACAACAAGGTAGGCTAAAAGGTTGGGTAGGTTATACCTTAGCACTTATTAGAAGAGGTAATTTCAGAGGGGTTAAACAAGATATTATGGACGGACGCTACTTTGCACCACGCTACGACCGCAGGCATGATGTTTCTATTGTAGCTACCTATGAAATCAATAGACGACTCAATTTTTCTGCCACTTGGGTTTATGGATCTGGAGACCTGACTTGGCTGCCTGGTGGTCGAATAACCGTTCAGGATAATCCAGGCGGTAGATTTCAATCTGTTGTCCCTGTATTTGGCGACCGCAATACTTTTAGATTACCGGACTATCATCGTTTGGATGTTGGTTTAGTTATTGAGTTTTTCCCAAAATGGGGCAGTAGCGATTTAACCATCAGTGTATTCAATGCTTACGACCGTAGGAATGCTTATTTTCTTTTCTTAGAGCCACAGTTTCAAAAAATAGAAATTGGTGGTCAACAATTTGACTTCCCCGATCGAGTCGTTGCTAGACAACAATCTTTATTCCCTATTATTCCTTCCATAACTTGGAATTTTAAATTTTAATAATAAACTTAAAAGAATATGAAAAAAACAATTGTTTATATCATCGTTATCAATATTTTATTTGCTGCTTGTAATTTAACACAAGATATCGAAATAGAACTACCTAACTACGAAAGTCAAACCATGGTAGAGTGCTATCTCATTCCAGGACAGCCTTTTGCAGCGTTAATTACCAAAAGTGCTGCCTATTTCGATCCTTTTCCTAGAACTCCTGAACAATTTCTTGAACAAACTTTAGTAGATGGTGCCGAGGTGAACATTACCTACGGGAACACCACCGTAAAGCTAACAAATCAGATATTTGTGAATCCTTTTACAGGACAAATTTTCAATTATGTAGCCCCTACGCTCGTACCTGCTTTGTTTAATCAACCTTTTCATTTAGAGGTGATTACTGATGAGAAATCACCAATTACGGCAACTACTTTTATTCCAACACGAGTACCTATTGATAGCACAGTTGTAGAATTTAATCCAAAAGATTCTCTTGCCAGGGTGTTAGTTTATTGGACAGATAATCA
>DAITMC010000115.1:0-11243 GCA_036835365.1 Saprospiraceae bacterium | reverse complement strand
CAAATGAATCCTCATTTTCTGTTTAATGTACTCAACTCCATAAAATTATATATGGTACAAAACGATGCTAGAACGGCTGCTCGTTATTTGACTAAATTCTCTCGCCTTATTCGTCTTATCCTCAACAATAGTAAATCGCCGATGATTAAACTATGCGAAGAACTCAGTGCACTCCAACTATATGTCGAAATGGAAAACTTCCGTTTCAATGACAAATTTGATTACGAAATTGATGTACATCCAAATATAAACATAGAAGCGGTGGACATTCCCCCTATGATTTTGCAACCCTATGTTGAAAACGCTATTTGGCATGGCTTAATGCACAAACAAGAGGAGCGTGGAAAACTCACCATCAATATACAACCAACCAAAGATGGTTTATTTTTTTTCATCGAAGACAATGGTATTGGGCGAGAACGCGCCACACAAATAAAAACCAGAACTGCCGCCAAACATAAATCCGTAGGTATGCAAATTACCCATGACCGCATCGCTATCACTAACGAACTATTCAACACCAATGCCAGTGTAAGTATTTTAGACTTGAAAGATAAGCAAGGCAATGCTTGTGGAACAAGGGTAATTATACATTTACCTGCTACTGAAAGTAGTCCGATACTAGATTAAAAAATTAATACCCACCCTTTCATTATTTTTCTATCTTCGTCCTAGTTTTTGGTTTTCCATGAAGGAAATTAAAAGGGAATCAGGTGAAAAACCTGAACTATTCCCGTAGCTGTGAGCTTCTTAAAGGCTTTTGCTCAACACGCCACTGTTCTAAATTAGAATGGGAAGGTAGCAAAAGTGAAGCAAGTCAGAAGACCTGCCAAATTCAATGTGTCATTAGTGCCTTCGGGAATAAAGGTAAGAATGGGTAGGTAAGATAAAAATGTCTTTCAGCTATTTCTATGGCTTTGTAATTGTTTACCATTGCAAAGCTAAAGTCATTTAGGTATTTCTATCTATTGCTCTTCTGCGTATGCCCAAAGGCAAATGATTAAAATTCATTTGCTTATGCGTTGTCTTTTTTTGTACTTTCTTACTTTTTACACTACATTTTCTACTGCTCAAACAGTGGATTCTGTGGAGCTTTCTATCGTAGAAGTTAATGCGTTGCGTTATCTTCCTAATAAAAACAGGATAGATTCCACTCAAATTCACTTTTTGCCTACCGCTTCGTTGAGTGAACTCTTACATGAGCATACCGCAGTTTACCTGAAATCGTATGGGGGGAATGGCATTTCAACCACTAGTATTCGCGGAGGTAGTGCCAGTCATACACTTGTGCTTTGGAATGGTTTACCTGTTCAAAATCCAATGCTAGGGCAAGTAGATTTTTCGCTATTCCCTAGTCATTTATTTGACGAAGTTCGGGTAGATTTAGGCGGTAATAGTGCTATTTGGGGGAGTGCGGCAGTTGGTGGCGTTATTCATCTCAATACACAACAACAACTAGGGCAGCGCTTTCAAATGCGAAGCACCATAGGAAGTTTTGGCTTGCTAGCACATCAATTGAAAGCACAATTTGGCAATCCTACCTTTCAAACTACCCTTAAAGTCTGGCAACAACAAGCAGAAAATAATTTTCCTTACACTATCGTAGGAATTGACGAAAAGAAAAAACAAACCCACGCCAGTTTACAGCAATGGGGTATTTTACAAGAAAATACTTGGCAAATTAAGCCTAAATGGTTAATACACTGGAACAACTGGTATCAAACGAACAATAGGCAAATCCCTCCAACTACCACTCAACGACAAAGTGTAGCCACTCAACTTGATGAGAGTTTTCGCACCAACTTGAACGCCAAATATGTACTCAACAACACTGTATTGCAAGTGCGCGCAGCTGTGTTTTTTGATAGGCTTAACTTTTTCGATATCGGTGTAGATTCTAAAAGTCGAACTTGGAGCCATATTTACGAAGTAGAAGGGAAAAGTTATATCCGCCAACGCCACACGTTAACTTATGGCATGAATTGGACGAGGCTCAAAGCAGCTACCGATGGCTATCTTGAACCGATTGCGTCGCAGCATCGCCTTGCCTTTTTCACTGGCTACCATTATCAGCATCAGAAATGGGAAACCCACCTTGCCATTCGTCAAGAATTAGTAGATGGCAATTTTGTTCCTACCACACCTTCCTTATCAATTGATTATCAATTATTTAATTCTTTATCTATAAAAGGAATAGTCGCAAGAAATTATCGAATCCCAACTTTTAATGACCTCTACTGGGCGGTAGGCGGCAATCCTAATTTATTGCCAGAGTTAGGTTGGAGCGAGGAAATTGCTTTGTCTTGGAAACCTAAAGCATGGGAGGCTAAACTTACGCTTTTCAACAGAAATCTAAATAATCGAATCCTTTGGCAACCTCAGCCCGATAGAGGGTTTTGGTCGCCCGAAAATATAGATCAAGTTTGGAGTAGAGGCTTGGAAATAAGATGGAATTTTCAACATATCACACAGCATTGTACCTTAAAATGGACTTTGGGCTACGATTATGTCTGTTCCACGGTTGAACAATCGAAAGATGCTATTTTAGTGGGCAAGCAACTCATTTACACCCCTGAACATCAAGGATTTACATCTTTTTTTTTGAAGTGGAAATCTTTGGCTTTTCAATACAACCATACCTACACTGACCGCGTGCTGATTGAAGTGCGCCGTACTAAATATTTGGACAGCTATCAACTAGGATTTGCTTCCTTGAGCTACGATTGGCGGATTCAAAAAATAAAGGGGAGCATAGTCACTAAAATGAATAATTGCTGGGACACCGATTACCGTGTCATCGATAGACGACCTATGCCAGGAAGAAATTATGAGTGTTCCTTTTTTATTCAACTGTAGTGGATGGAGGAGTTGATGCGCTAAATAACATGGAAAAACAATTTATTTTTTTATCTATTTAAAACTGTTATTATGAAAAACAGCATACTTGTTCTATTTTTATTTTTGTGTACAAGTTGGGCATCTGCTCAAAAAGCAATTGATTTTGAAGGGTTTAGCTTACCCTTAGATACCTTTTTAAATGGAAGCGACCTACAAGGTGGTTTTCAAGTTGAAGAGGTGTTTCTACCCAATCAATTTACCTCTAGTTCTTTTGGCGACTTTTGGTCGGGTTGGTCTATTTCTACCATGCGCGATAGCGTAACCTCGGGCTTTCTGAATCAGTACAGCGCAAAGCCAGCTACTGGTTTTGATCGCTCCGCTACTTACGCCGTAGGATTTGGAAATAATTTTCTCAAACTAACAGGTGATGCAGCAGGTAGGATGGTACAAGGCATGTACCTGACCAATAGCACCTACGCCTACAATAGTATGCGCAATGGTGATGCTTTTGCCAAACGATTTGGCGGTGAAACGGGCAATGATAAAGATTTCTTCAAGCTCATCATCAAAGGATTCTTGGCAGGACAAGCTAATCAAGATAGCGTCGAATTTTTTCTTGCTGATTTTCGATTCGATGACAATAGCAAGGATTACATAGTCCAAACGTGGGAATACGTAGATTTGACTTTGTTGGGTAATGTAGATAGTTTATCCTTTCAGTTTGTTTCCAGCGATGTCGGTGATTTTGGTATTAATACCCCCCTTTATGTTTGTGTTGACCAAATTATCTTAGAAGATGCAGTTTTTTCGACCACTACGAGGGCGGAATTGCCTGTTCATATCTACCCAAATCCTACTAAGGATAGAATTTTTATAGCCACTGATGCGCCGATTACGGCTTGGCAATTGTTCGATATAAATGGGAAATTGCTCAAAGCTGGAAAACATCAAAACGAAATTGAATTAAATGAATTAAATAATGGGTATTATTTACTTCGCATACAGCAAAATGAATTAACAGCAATACAAAGAATAGTAAAACAATAATTTTAAATTTTCGTCTCATTCTTATTTTTTTATCGAATGCGACGAAAATTTCCTGAATTTAATGTGCTACTTCGTTAAAAGTCAATTTACGATTTATACTAAACTGCTATTTTTTGCATTATTATTATGATAGAATCAGTTGAGTCAAAAGTAAATATTTATTCAAAACGAATTAAACCACAGCAAGTTATGTCTTACCTTATCCGTGCAGCAATCATTTTCACATTACTTCCCTTTTTCACATTTGCTTCAGGCGACCCTGTTGAGCGAATCATTGTATTTTTAGACTGCGGTTTTTGCAATCAGAACCAAGTAAAAAAAGAGCTAAATTATCTCAACTTCGCTGTTGACCCATTGCGTAGCAATGTACATGTGTTTCTTACTAGACAATCTCTTCCTTCTGGGGCAAACAAATACCATATGGAAGTGATTGGGCAAGAAGCATGGACAGGCGAGAAAATCTCTTTCGAGTTTCTTTCTGATCCTCAAGCCACTAATTTGCAGCAAGATGAACTTATCATCAAAAAAATTGAAGTCGGATTAGCTCCGTTTATTGCTAAAACTACCCTTGCCGAACAAATACAAATTACAGTTAATCAAGCTAATAAACCTACTACTACGCCTATACCAGAGGTCAATTTTTGGAATAACTTTATTTATGATTTAGGGTTTAACATGAGCTTCAATGGCGATGCTAACCAGAGCACTTTAAAATTAGGCAGCACGGTAGAACTGAATAACGTTAGTCCAGAATGGCGCACCAGAATTAATTCTTCTTTTAATTATCAAGAGAAAAATATTAGCACTTCGGATAAAGAGATTATTGCCATCCAACGCAATCAATACATTTCACTAGGTGTAGTCAAAAGCATTGACGACCATTTTTCAATGGGACTTTTCAATAGCTACTATGCGAATACTTTCACCAATATTGATTTTAGTTTTTGGCTTGCTCCAGCCGTAGAGTACAATATTTTTCCTTATGATGACGTGCCGATTCGCGAATTTACTATTGCCTACCGCTTAGGCTACATGAAACGCAACTACGCAGAAGAAACGGTATATGGTGTATTGGAAGAACAACTTTATCGCCAGATGATAGATATTGATTTTAGAGTACGTCGTCCTTGGGGCAATGTTTTTGCTGGTATTTCTGGTTCTAATTTTATGGACGATTGGTCTAAAAACCGCTTTGTTTTCAACGGAAGTTTATCTGTTCGTGTATTAAAAGGATTACAAGTCAGATTAGGTGGGAATTATCAAATTATTAACGACCAAATTTCCTTACCTAAAGGAGAGGCTTCTGTGGAAGACTTATTATTGGCTCAACGCCAAGCTGCCACCAACTTCCAAGCCAGCATGAATATTGGCATGAATTACACCTTCGGGGCTTTGTATAACAATGTGGTGAATACAAGGTTGTAAAACGTAGATATGAATATGCTATATGCTTTTGCAAATCGTCATTTCGTAAAATAAATTTTAATTTGGGATAACATTTCAATATCATCCCAAATTAAAATTTGGTTATTGAGCAAAAGCACGACTTACCAACTCCTCTTGTTGCAAATTGTGCAATCTTAAAAAACCTGTTGCTGGGGAGGCACTTGCTTTTCTCGCCACCAATCGAATGTCCTTCTTACAGCCAAAGTGTACAAATAAATGTTGCCAAGCTCCCATATTAGCAGATTCTTCTTGTACCCACACAATCTCTGCACGGCTATATTTTTCAAAAATAGCTTGAAGTTGCTTTTCTGGTATTGGATAAAGTTGCTCCAATCGTACAATTGCAATATGATCAATTTTATCCACACGTTTTTTCTCCAACAAGTCAAAATACACTTTACCCGAGCAGAGGATTAATCGTTTAATCTTTTTACCGTCTTCCACCAATGTATCATCAATGACCTCTTGAAAGCGCGTCCCCGTAGTAAACGCTTCTATATTTGAAATCACTTCTGGGTGGCGAAGCAATGACTTTGGCGACATCACAATCAACGGTTTGCGGAATGGACGCACCAGTTGGCGACGCATTAAATGGAAGAAATTAGCTGGCGTAGTGCAGTTTGCCACAGTAACGTTTAAATCTGCACAATTTTGCAAGAAACGCTCCAACCTTGCGCTAGAGTGCTCGGGTCCTTGTCCTTCATAACCATGAGGCAGTAGCATGACTAAACCACTTGCGCGCTGCCATTTGCTTTCGGCTGCCATAATGTATTGATCAACAATAGTTTGTGCGCCATTGTAAAAATCGCCAAATTGTGCCTCCCAAATGACTAGATTATCGGGAGAAGCCAGCGAATAACCATATTCAAAACCTAACACAGCAAACTCAGAAAGTAAAGAATTGTAAATCATAAACGTCCCTTGTCCTTCCTGCATTTGACTTAGACGATTGTACTCTTTATCTGTACCATTATCTGCAATAATCGCATGGCGATGCGAGAATGTTCCTCGCTTTACATCCTGCCCACTCATGCGCACATTTTTACCTTCCAAAAGCAATGAGCCGTAAGCCACCAATTCCCCCAAAGCCCAATCTAGTTTTTGTTCGTCTAGCAATTTTTGTTTGCCTTTAATTAAACGGTGGATTTTAGTAACCGGGTTAATATCGCTAGGGATGTGCATGAGATGCTCCGTAATTTTCTTAACTACCTCACTATCAACGCCTGTTTCAGGAGAAAAATCATAATCCGTAGCCGTAGTAATACGTTGCAGTGCACGCCAAGCTAAATCTGGCTCCTGAGGTGTGTAAAGCAAAGTATTTTGTTTTACGTCATCTAATCTGGCTTGTAGCGTATTCCAAAATTTTTCTTCCAACTTTTGTGCCATTTCAGCATCCACGTCGCCTCGTTCGACTAAGCGTTTAGAGTAGATGGTGCGGGGGTCGGGATGGTCTTTGATGAGTTCATACAGTTCAGGCTGCGTAAAAGCAGGGTCATCACCTTCATTATGTCCATGTTTACGATAACAAACCATATCAATAAATACATCTTCATTAAACTCTTGACGATAAGCCATAGCTAATTCAGAAACAAACACTACCGCTTCTGGGTCATCGCCGTTCACATGAAATACAGGTGTTTGTATAACTCCTGCCACCCCTGTGGAGTAAGTAGAAGAGCGTGCGTCTTGAAAATCAGTCGTAAAACCAACTTGGTTATTAATCACAAAATGAACTGTTCCGCCAGTATAATAACCTTCTAACTTACTCATTTGGAGGGTTTCGTACACCACCCCTTGGCCTGCGATGGCAGCATCACCATGAATAAGAATAGGCAAAATTTTGTCATAATCACTTTCATACAACAAATCGGCTTTCGCTCTAGCATAACCCTCTACCACTGGGTCAACAGATTCTAGGTGAGACGGATTAGGTACTAGACGCAAATGCACTATCTTACCGCTTAGTGTTTTTTCTTGTGAAGAGAACCCTAAATGATATTTCACGTCTCCATCTCCATATACCTGGTCAATTACGACATTGCCTTCAAATTCATTAAACACATCGGCATAGGTCTTGCCAATTGTGTTCACTAGAACATTCAAACGACCTCTATGCGCCATACCGATAATTACTTCCTCTACTCTATCTTCTGCACCAGCGTTTATGATGGCATCTAAAGCAGCAATAGTAGATTCACCACCTTCTAAAGAAAAGCGTTTTTGGCCAACGTATTTCGTGTGTAAAAAGCGTTCAAAAATAGCTGCACCATTTAGCTTTTCAAGAATTCGTTTTTTCTTCTCCAGACTCAAGCCATAGCCTCCTTCAGAGGTATGTTGCTCGATGCGTGTACGAATCCAACGACGCTTATGGCGGTCTTGAATATGGTTAAACTCAAAACCGATATTACCGCAATAAATTGCTCTCAAGCGTTTGATGATATTCCTTAATGAGGTATTCGGCGGAAGCCCAATTTCGCTACCTACATAAAAATTCAAATCTAAATCCGCTTCCGTCAAGTTGAAATCAGCAATATTTAGATTTGGGCGGCGGTCCTTTCTAGTACGAATAGGGTTGGTGGTAGAAAGTAAATGACCTCTGTATCGGTAGGCCATTATCAAAGAGAGCACTCTAAGTTCTTTTACGATGCCATAATCACTTAGGTTACCATTTCCGTTTAGCGCAGCACCATTGGTGTGAGTGTTACTGTTAGAGGCGAAATCAAAACCTTTAAAAAAAGTTTTCCAACTTTCCTCAATGCCCTCTGGGTCGTTCTGATACTTTTGGTATAAATCGTCAATGAAGTTTGGATGTGCATTGGCGATGAAAGAAAAATCATTCATGATTGTTTGCCTTAGTCTATGATAAAGTAAATATTTTACTAACAAAACTTATCTACAAATGTACTTTTGAAGAACGAGAAAATAGGAATTATTTTACACGATTTTTGTCATATTGGACAAAGTTTAATGGATAATATTTTGTTGCCATCATTTAAGCTGCCTTTTTGGAACTTAATCCTCCACTTTTTTCTATTTAATTAACAATTTTTATTGAAAATATTTAATAAAGATGCTATCTTTGCCGACCAAAATTTATTAAATTAGAAATGACTAATATTGCTCTCTTACAGAGCGTAAAAAAAATTAGATAGAAAATGGCGCATCATAAGTCATCAGAAAAAAGAATTCGTCAGGATGAAAAGAAAAGAGTTCACAACAGATACTACAAAAAATCTGCCAGAACAGCTATGAAAAAATTGAGAGAAATGACTGACCCAGAGGAAGCAGCAAAATTTTTTCCCAAGGTTGTTTCTATGATAGATAAATTAGCTAAGAAAAACACTTGGCACAAAAATAAAGCGAGTAATTTAAAGCGTAAGTTATCTCGTCATGTGAATCAATTATCCAATCCTTCCGTACAACTTCCTGAAGAGGCTTAGTTATGATGAGGCGGAATTAGTAATTTAATTTTAGCAATTCCGCCTTATTGTTCAAGTCCATTTCAAACGTTTTTTCTCATTATTGATTAAGATTAATTGGAGTAGTAACCTTTCCCCTTGTTGAATGTGCCGTTTAGCTGCGCATTTCGTCGGTTTAGCCTATTCATATTGGAGAACGAGTTTCTACGCTACGTTAATGCTTTCTTCTCATTTTTTTATTAAACCGATTTACTATGCAATTAAAGTTATCCCTTTTCATGCTGTCTTTTTTATTGATAGCATCATCCGCTTTTGCTCAAGACACGCTTACTTATGTTGCCCTTTTGAATGGCAGACAAGAAGTGTTACCCGTCACCACACCTGCTGGAGGTAGCGTTACCTTAACACTAATTGGGAACCAACTTCAAGTAGAAGGTTCATTTTCTAAGCTATCCAGTGGCGTATTGGAGGAGCAAACCCACATCCATTTGGGGTATGCAGGACAAAACGGACCTGTTGTTTTTGGATTAATCGCTTCACTAAGTGAAGATAGACTAAGCGGACGCTTTGAAACTGCGTTAAACACCTTTAGCCTTGCACCAGAACAGATTGAAGCACTTGCAGAACGACGCTTTTACGTAAACATCCATACAGAGAATTTTCGTAGTGGCGAAATTCGAGGTCAGGTATTATCTGAAACGAACAATTACTTTTCCGCTAATTTATTTGGTAGCCATGAAGTTCCTTCTGTTTTTTCGAAGGGCAATGGCGGACTTGCAATAGAACTAATTTCGCCCACCCAAATTGTAGTCACAGGTTCTTTCCAAAACTTGGAAGGCGATTT
This sequence comes from Saprospiraceae bacterium, assembly GCA_036835365.1. Lineage (GTDB taxonomy): Bacteria > Bacteroidota > Bacteroidia > Chitinophagales > Saprospiraceae > JAAUTG01. The sequence goes on along the minus strand of DAITMC010000115.1, from coordinate 1,649 downwards.
TGATGCCAATATTGGTGGTGGCGCACATCTACATATTGGATTGGCGGGGCAAAACGGACCTGTAACGATTCCTATTAAAGCGACACTAGCCACCGACTTGAAAAGTGGTGTTTTTGAAGCAGAAAATAACACCATTGAGATTAATGCAAATCAGTTGAACAACCTCAGCGAACGCCAAATATACGCTAACATTCATACCACTACTTTCCCACAAGGAGAATTGAGAGGTCAAGTCGTTCCTGCTGAAGCTAGCAGCGTTTTTAGGGTATTTCTTTCTGGCAATCATGTCTTACCTGCGGTAGTATCAGGAGGTACGGGCGAGCTAGTGGCTGAAATATATAGCGATACCTTAATGATTGTGTCTGGTTCAATTAACGGTTTGAACAGTAGCATTTTATCAACCACCGCACTCCAATCCTTTGGCTTAGCGGGTCAAAGTGGTAACACGAATGTACCACTCCAACTTTCTACCCCAACGGAAAATGGAGGTAGTTTTCAGGCAACCAATAATGTTTTTTTATTGACAGCCAGCCAAAGTAATGCACTATATAGAAGAGGCATTTATGCTAATATTACCACACAAGATTTTCCTAATGGCGAACTTAGAGGACAACTCACACCTGATGGTCAAATATTTATGAATGCTATCTTATCTGGCACTTTAGCTGTACCACCTTCCAAGTCATTTGCTTACGGCGGTATTCAAGCGGAATTGAATGGCGATAAATTAACTCTTTCAGGTGCGTTTGAAGGATTGGAAAGTACTTTTGCAGATGGTGCAACTGTAAGATTAGGAAATGCTGGTTCAAATGGCGCATCGCTGTTCGACTTGGCAGTAAATATGGATGCTACCGGAAGCAGCGGTTCATTCGATGCTGATGCTAACACCTTCACCCTATCGGAGGAATCAATAGCCGCACTATTAAACAGAGCTATTTACATTACCCTTCCAACAGGAACAGGAAACGTAGATGAGCTAAGAGGGCAACTATTGGCAGAGGCTAATGTTTACTTTGTTGCTACCCTTTCCGGACAAAGCCAGTCTCCAGGTATTGACACAGAAGCATCGGGCCAAGTGATAGTGGAAATTACAGGCAACCGAATTATTGCTAGTGGAAGTTTTAGCGATTTGTCCTCCAGTGCTGGTGAAATCACTTTAAATCAAGGTCTAGCAGGGGAGACAGGTAACACCATTGTCAATCTAAATGCCAATTTGAATGCTGGCAATCAAGCTGGTATTATTCAAGCTGCTAGCAATACTTTTGAATCCTCTGTTGGTATTTTAGGGCGCTTTAATGATAGAATTACCTACATGAACATACCTTCCGCAACAAGAGCAGTAGGCGAAATAAGAGGTCAATTTTTGCCACTCGCCAATGCTCATTTTACTAGCACTTTGAGTAGTATTAATAATGTAGTGCCTACTAGAAACGGTGGCGGCGGCAGCTTAAAGGCAGACCTTGTAGGCAATTTGCTTACTATCACAGGCTCATTTGCAGGTTTGGAAGGTACTGTAACCGATACTAGCGCCGTCCTTTTCATTGGGGCAGCAGGCACTAATGGGGCGCGTGCCTTTACACTTACACCAACTATTGCAGAAGGTGCAGCAGCAGGTAAATTTGAAGCAACAGGCAATAAGTTCACCTTAA
>DAITMC010000114.1:0-11374 GCA_036835365.1 Saprospiraceae bacterium | reverse complement strand
AAGTAATGATTATCAAGCAAATATTTTACAAAAAAGAAGAACAAGGCATCTCTTTGTAAGACAGACAATTGCGTTACCATTTTTGTTATACTTATTTTCAGTGGTTAATAGGAAGAAAAAGTTTGTTACTTTATTTCTATCAAACTGCTTATATCGCTTAACTTTGCGTTTAAGTCATCCTCAGCGCATTCTTATGCCATGCTTTGAGGGTAAATTGTTGTTTATGCGCTAACTCAATGCAAATATGAATTTCCTGACACTCGAAAATATTAGTAAGCAATACGGTGAAAAAACCCTTTTTAATAACATTAATTTGCAAATTAATCAAGGGCAAAAAGTAGCGCTAGTGGCTAAAAATGGCTCCGGCAAAACTACATTACTACGTGTAATTGCTGGTATAGAGCCTTCCGATGGAGCAACAAGTAGAATTATCATCAAAAAAGGAGCTAGTATAGGATGGCTACCTCAAGACCCCGATTTTTCTGACGAACAAACTATTATAGATGCCATATTTGAATCAGACAATCCTCAAATCCAAGCTATCAAAGCCTATGAAAGAGCTATGCTAATAGGCAATTCGGAGGACATGGAGCGAAGTATGCTGCTTATGGATGATGAGAAAGCATGGGATGTTGAGGCAAGAATAAAGGAAGTGCTGTTTAAATTGAATATTAGCGACTTAACTCGTAAAATTGGCATGCTTTCTGGTGGACAAGTCAAGCGCGTCGCTTTAGCAAAATTGATTATTGAAGCCCCCGAATTTCTTATTCTCGATGAGCCGACCAACCACTTGGATTTGGATATGATTGAATGGCTAGAGGAATATTTGCAACAAGCCAATTTGACACTTTTTATGGTTACGCACGACCGTTACTTTTTGGAGCGTGTATGCGATACGATTTTGGAATTAGATGGAGGACATATTTATAAGTACAATGGGAATTATGCTGAATTTTTAGAAAAGCGTAGTTCAAGATTAGATAATGAAGCTACTAATTTAGAACAAACACAAAAATTATTCAAACGAGAATTAGAATGGGTGCGAAGAATGCCCAAAGCACGCGGGACAAAAGCCAAAGCTAGGGTAGATAAATTTGAAGAAATCAAACGAGAGGCATTTAAAAAAGTAGATAACGACGAAGTTAAAATTGACTTTAAAGGGGCGCGATTAGGTAGTAAAATCATCGAAGCGGAGTACATCAGCAAAAGTTTTGGTGAACAAAAAATTGTAACTGATTTCGCTTACAAATTTCGCAAAAACGAAAAAGTAGGCATTGTGGGTTCCAATGGCGCAGGCAAATCTACGTTTTTGAAATTACTTACTCAAGAAATGAAGCCTGATCAAGGCAAGGTAATTGTAGGAGAAACAGTAAAAATTGGTCATTACAAACAGGATGGCATCCAATTGGAAAAAGACAAACGCATTATTGATGTCGTTACAGATATTGCAGAGTATATTCCATTGGAAAATGGTATGAAAATGACAGCAGCGGCTTTGCTGGAGCGGTTTCTATTCAGCAGAAAACAGCAGCAAGTCTATGTGTCGCAACTGTCGGGAGGCGAGCGAAGAAGACTGTACTTATTGACCATTCTCATGCAAAACCCTAACTTTTTGATTCTCGATGAGCCAACTAACGACTTGGATATCATTACATTAAATGTGTTAGAAGATTTTCTGATGCAATTTCCAGGTGTTGTCGTTATCGTTACCCACGACCGCTATTTTATGGACAAACTGGTAGATCATCTCTTTGTATTTGAAGGCAACGGAAAAATTAGAGATTTTAATGGCGTTTACACAGAATATCGTTTAGAACAGCAAGAGCAACTAGAAAAAACAAGACAAGAAAGTCGAGAAGAAAACAAATCCAAAGAAAATAAACCAAAATCAAAAGACCATAACCATAGTGGTAGCCTTACTTTTGACCAGCGCAAAGAAATTAAGCGACTGGAGAAAAAAATTGAACAACTAGAAGCTACCAAAATGCAACTGAGCAGCGAGTTTGATAAAACAGACCTAACGCCCGAAAAAATTCAGGAACTTTCTATGAAAATAGCAAAAATTAACGAAGAATTAGAAGAAAATGAGATGGCATGGATGATTTTAGCAGAGTTAGCTTAAGCAAAAGCGGAAAGTAGCTTTGACTATCTTTTATAAACTTAAGCATATCGAGTTCAACCCTCTTTTGAAGACACCTGTTCTCTATTGAAATTTACATCACAAAAAAAGCACACATTATGTATTGGAAACCTTCTTACGCTGCACTTGTTTCCGTGCTGTTAATTGGTGGTTTAATATTTATGCTCGGTCGGCAAGGTAATTCCTCTAAGGCATCACGACTGATGAATGGCATGGAAGCACCTGATTTTACGGCAACGCTAAAAGACGAAACTCCGTTTAAATTATCAGATTTAAGAGGCAAGTATGTACTAATAGATTTCTGGGCAAGTTGGTGTGGTCCCTGCCGTAGAGAAAGTAAGTCGCTTGTGGCGTTGTATGATAAATACAATGGTAAACAATTCAATAACGGTAGTAACTTTGAGATAGTGAGCGTTGGTTTAGAACGAAACCCTTTTGACTGGCAAGATGCCATCAAAGCAGATAATTTGCATTGGCACAGTCATATTTTGGCAGCGGACAAGATAACTAAGGCAATTGCTGAGCAATATGGCGTAGAAGCCATACCTGCCAAATTTTTGCTGAATGAAAAAGGGATTATTATTGGCGTGAACCAATCTATTCGAGAAATAGACAAATACTTAGAAAATCAACTTAAAAAAGACTGACAAATTGACTTATAAGATTTTACGGCAAAGTAGTTGTAACTAATTAAGTGGAAATGTTAAGACGATTTTGACAATACATTATGTTTAAAAAATTTTCAAAAAATAGAAAGGGAAAGATGGATAATCAACATCAAATGGAGGAAAAAGCATTAAATCAAGACATTGCGCTGGAAGAACAAAACATATCAGAGGGACACCCAGAAAATACAACAACTTCAAAAGAAAATGTAGCTAAAAATACAGCAGAATTGGCAGATGATGGTGGAGCTACTGAAGAAAATGCAGCGATAGCAATATTACAAGAAGATAAAATGCAATTAGAAAAACAGGTAAATGAATTGAAAGACAAGTATTTACGCCTTGTAGCAGAATTTGATAACTTCAGGAAACGAACCATGAAAGAGCAGCTAGAGCTAAGAAAAGTGGCTGCTCGCGACACAATGTCAGTGCTGTTGCCTGTTTTAGATGATTTTAATAGAGCTAAAAAGAATGCAGAGGAAATTCAAAATGAGTATTTTCAGCAAGGTGTTGGTTTGGTTATCAACAAATTACACCACGTCTTAGAGCAAAAAGGGCTAACGCCTATGGATACACCAGCAGGTACGCCTTTCAATCCGGAGCTACACCATGCACTAACAGAAGTGCCAGCAGCAAATGAAGAAATGAAGGGGAAAATTATAGACACTGTGGAGAATGGTTATTATTTGAATGAAACGCTCATTCGCCATGCCAGAGTAGTGGTTGGTAAGTAAGCATTCTCATCAAAAGGCGAGCATTAAGTACGCAAACTTTATTTCGTCAAATTACTAAGCTAAAAAAATAGCTTTGTAAATCAGTTGATTGTAAAATTTTGCAAATAATTATTCAATGGCAAGGAGAGACTATTACGAGATACTTGGAGTGGCTAAAGATGCGGATGAAGCCGCTATCAAAAAAGCCTATCGTAAGGTGGCATTACAATACCACCCCGATAGAAACCCAGATAATAAAGAGGCTGAGGATAAATTTAAGGAAGCTGCTGAAGCCTACGAAGTATTGAGCGATGCTCAAAAAAGAGCAAGGTACGACCGTTATGGTCATGCTGGTGTGGACGGCAATGCTGGAGGAGGCTTTGGTGGTCGTGGTGGCATGACGATGGAAGATATTTTCGCCAATTTTGGCAATATTTTTGATGATGGTAGAAACCCGTTTGAGTCTTTTTTTGGCGGTAGTAGCACCACAGCAAATCGTGGACAAAGAGGCACAGACCTTGGTATTAGAGTAGGTTTGACGTTAGAGGAAATCTCAACAGGTGTAACAAAAAGAATAAAAGTGAAGAAATTAGTCACTTGCGTTACTTGCGGTGGCTCTGGTGCAAAAGATAAAAATGCTATACAAACTTGCACTACTTGTCGGGGTTCTGGATATGTGCGTCAGGTGCGCAATACTTTTTTAGGGCAAATGCAAACGACGACGACTTGTCCAACTTGTAATGGTATCGGACAGATTGTGACAGTAAATTGTGCTACTTGTAAAGGTGATGGTAGAGTACATGGTGAGGAAATGATAGAGATTGAAATTCCAGCAGGGGTAGAAGAAGGAATGCGGCTAAGCATGAAAGGTAAGGGCAATGCTGGCTTGCGTGGAGGACCAAAAGGTGATTTGTTAATTAGCATAGAGGAAAAACCACACGAAACATTACAACGCGATGGAATGAATCTGGTTTATGATTTATACCTCAATTTTGCGGATGCGGCATTGGGAACTTCCTCAGAAGTGCCTACCATTGAAGGCAAAGTGAAGATTAAGATACCATCGGGTACACAATCAGGTAAAATACTGAGATTGAAAGGAAAAGGAATGCCTTCTGTGCAAAGCTACGGAAGAGGCGATCAACTAATTTACGTAAATGTGTGGACACCCAAGAAAGTGACAGAACAGGAAAAAGCATTGCTGGAGCAGTTAAAAAATATGCCTAATTTTCAGCCACAGCCAGGAAAATCTGAAAAGAGCTTTTTTGAAAAAATGAAAGATTATTTCAAGCAAGAGTAATAAGGAATACAGTATAAAATAAAGTAGCCAATGGCTAATTGAGCTAATTAGTGAAGAATAATCCTTTTTTTGCTTATCCTAGCTTGTATAAAATAAAGAATAATAATACTTTTATAGAGTTTAATAAATAACATGCTAACAAAGCTATGCTTTATTAGCTACATTGAGGTTAGTAAAAAATATAATATGAGACGACTTGATTTATTCACCGTAGGTATCATAGCAGTTTGTTTAGCAGCAGCAGGTGTACTAATATACATTGGTGTCAAAAAGTTTATGGGGAATACCAATGATTTAACTAATAATGAAGCTGAGTTTACTACTGTTTTTGATGAAGTAGATACTACAGATACAAGCATTGCGCTAACAGATATAACGACTAAAGATGATGATCCTGCCAATATTTCTACTACCGACTATGGCGACGATGACTTAGACTTTAGCTGGTTGGAGAATGAAACAAAACCAACACCAAAGACCACCCAGCCTACTAGTAAGCCAAAAAGCACTACAAGTACAGGTAGTAAAGCCACTTCTTCTACACCAAAATCGAGTAATGTTAGCAATGTAAAGACAGGAGATTTCATGGTACTTGCAGGGTCTTTCTCTAAGCGAGAAAATGCAGATAATCATGTGAACAACTTGAAAAAGAAGGGCTACAACAATAGCCGTGTAGAAATATTTGATAAAGGCGCCTTTGCTGTGGTGCTAGTAGATCGCTTCTCAGATGAGTCATCTGCTCGCAACTTGGTCAAAGAGTTGAAGGACAAGCACAAAATAGAATCTTATGTAAAGCGAAAAGATTAGTAACAACGCCGCGAAAAGAGCAATTCTTATTTATTGCCTAGTATTTGCTCTTTCCGTAGCGGCTAGTTGCGTTACAACACTATCCTTTACTCTTCTACTTTCTTTTTCTCCTCTACCTCGCGCATTCCTTCTTTTACTTCGCTTTCTATAGAAGCACGGGCATTATTAAACTCTTTGATACCTTTACCTAGGCCACGCATTAATTCAGGTATTTTTCTACCGCCAAAAAGTAGTAATACAACAAAAACAATTAAAATCCATTCCATTCCACCTGGTAACATAACATAATAATTTTTAGATGACGTTTAATATTGAATCGCCAAAGGAAAAGCTATGCCTCACCATTAGCTTTAATTTTTTCTGCTTTTAATCTTTCTTCTTCTTCCTTTTTACGCCTTTCTTCTAGTTCTGCTTCGCGCATTCCTTCCCTTAGTTCTCGCTGAACGGTAGCTTTTGCGCTATTAAAATCGCGCATAAATTTACCTACCCCACGCATTAATTCAGGTATTTTATCGCTTCCAAAAAGCAATAATACCACCACCACCACTAAAATAATTTCACCACCACTAAAACTAAATAATAAAGGGATTGACATTGCACCATATTTTTTTCTTCAATACTAATGTAGCAGTTTTTTAGGAATATTTTTTCATTATTAGATAAAAATATTAGTTTACTGATAATATGGGTATTATTTATCAACCCATTGCGAATAGATGCCCTTTAAAAAGTCCTCAACTATTTTTTCAATCCGATTTCGCGTAGTCGCTCCTCCAAATATTCAATCGCTGTAATCGTTTCATACTGTATCGGATGCTCATCACTCACACAGTTATCCAAACAAGTCAAATCCATTTCCATTCTCGGATGCAAGAAAAATGGAATAGACAAGCGAGGGAGATGCCACTCTTCCCTCGGTGGATTTACGACACGATGGGTTGTAGATTTGAGATAGTTATTGGTCAAACGTTGCAACATATCGCCAACGTTAACTACGATTTCGTCTTCACCAGGAATAATTGGCAACCACTCGTTTTGCATGGTTAATACCTCTAAGCCACCAGCCGAAGCACCTACTAAAAGGGTAATCAAATTAATGTCCTCGTGTTGCTCTGCACGCACTGCGGAGGAGGGTTCTTGAGTGATCGGCGGATAGTGAATTGCCCTTAAAATACTATTGCCATTATAAATTTTATCTTCAAAATAATCTTCTTCCAATTCTAAAAAAAGAGCAATGGCACGCAATAACACTGCTCCTGTTGCTTCAAATGACGCATACAATGCTTCGCCAAGTTGGCTAAAAGCGGGCAGTACTGTAGTAACCACGTTGGTAGGATATTTCTCCTTGATAGGGTCATTGTCCCTTACCGTTTGCCCTATTTGAAAAAACTCTTTTAAGTCAGGCACTTCTGAGCCTTTTGCTTTTTCTTTCCCAAAGGAGGTGTACCCTCTCTGACCTGCTAACCCATGGATTTCGTATTGCTTTTTTACAGCTAAGGGCAACTCAAAAAATGTTTTTGAAACTGCATAAAAATCTTGCACTAAGGTTTTAGGAACACCATGGTTTTTGATAATCACAAAGCCTGTTTCGCGAAAAGCATTTCCAAGACCTTGCACAAAGAGTGCTTGTTCCAGTGCATTGCCTCCATTGAAGCGAGATAAATCCAGTACAGGAATAGTTGCCGTCATATTGTTAATATCAAAAAAGGAAACTTTGTTTAGCTTCCTTTTAATCCAATGAATAATTTGTCATCAAAGATACAACAGTAAAGTGCTTTTTCATCATTTGCTCTAAGTACATTTGGTCAATTTCGTCGAAAGAATGAGGCAGCGTACTATCTATATCAAGAACGGCAATCAAATTTTGCTGAGCATCAAAAACAGGAATAACTATTTCCGACTGGCTATTCGGATCACAGGCAATGTGCTCAGTGCCTTGTGCTAAACTATGCACTTCGCCAACGATTTGCGTTCTTCCAGTTGTGGCTGCCTTACCACAAACGCCTCTGCTTAACTCAATATACAAACAACCTAATGTCCCTTGATAAGGACCTACTTTGAGCTTCCCCTCATCCATAATGTAAAAACCTACCCAATAATAGTAGGGTAGATAGGTCTTGAGTAAGGCATTGATGGTAACCATTTTCAGAAATAAATTACTTTCTTCTGACAAATTGGCATCAATAGCTTGAATCGCAGCGTCATATAAGCGATGCTTTTCCGTCGGTGAAACGTTAATAGAAGGTTTTATAAAGTAAGGCATTTCCGCTGATGCACTCATAATTTTCTATTTTAAATGAAGAACGAAGATAACTCATGTCACACATAACTGAATGTACTGCTGTTTCAAAAAGCTTGGGTTGTGGTGTCAAATGTAGGATGATTGATTATTTAGCCAGTAGTAAACAAGTTGCTTTGAAAATTTAGTAGATCTTCTTTGAAATCGAGCTAGTCTAGCACGAATACAAGTGTTTTGACCTTCAATAGTTTTATTGAACTGCCTTCCAATCAAGTGTTGATACCTTTGCAAAACAGGAATAAAGCCCTCAAAAGCATCCGTACACCAGCAGTCCACTTTTATGTTCAAATGCTTGACAAAAGAATAAAGTTCATCGATCAAAATTCGTTCATAATGCTTCTTTTTAGGCACTACTCGAATAATTTGAAGCCCTTGATGAATAATGAGATTGAGCACACATTTTTTGCTCACCTCAAAGATCAAGGAATCATATCGAATACCGCTACCATGAAGCAAGGCACTCTTTATTTGCCGCTTCAACAAAGGGATTCGCTCCTTTGTTTTCATCCATCAAAGTTCGTTCTCCTTGCTTTATCATCCAAATCTATCCTACTTTTTTTTTACCACTACCTAATCTTGTTCAAGAGTATAGTATTTTTTTTGATATAGCTCGTAAAAAATAGCTGGTTTCAACATCCAAATCTTTCTATTTAACCGTATAGCATATTAGTATGGCAAAACATTTTTATGTGTTAATTCAATATAAAATATTGAATTTTTAAAAACTAATAAAGTCAAAGTCGGTTTGGTCAATGAGAATTATAATTTGATATGTCTTTCAATGCCATCTCTACAAACATCTACTAATGTAGCTGAAAGGCTGCTTGAAATTAATCAGGGTTTGCAATAATTTTTTAATCAATAAATACATATAGTGATGAGATTTTCTTACTTGCTTTCTTACATCAGCATTTCATGGTGTCTTTTCTTACCCTTTTTGGCATCCGCACAAGCAGATGGCAATGCAGAAGTATTTAAAGCCATACTAACAGGGCGTAATGAGCCTGTACCTGTAGCTACCTTAGCCTTTGGTGAAGTTACTGCGACTTTGACTGACAGCACTTTAGTACTTACGGGTAGTTTTTCTGGATTGAACAGTGCTTTTGCCATAGATGTAGCTGGAGGTGCGCATATCCACACGGGTTTTGCGGGTCAAAATGGTGGTATTGTACTGCCATTAACTACTGTATTAAATGCAGATAGCACAGCAGGTACATTTGAGGCAGCTCAAAATACTTTTACATTAACCTCTGCACAAGCTAACGCTTTAAGAGCCAGAAGATGGTATGTGAATATCCATTCTCAAAGTAATCGCTCTGGCGAAATTCGCGGACAACTTCTTCCAGATGCCGATATGTTCTTTGCTTCCAATATGTTTGGTAGCTACGAAGTACCTGTTTTTATGACATCGGCTAGCGGTGCAGCAGCCATTGAAATTCGTGGTAATGAGATGGTTTTTACAGGCTCTTTTAGCAACTTAGAAGGCGACTTTGCGGCAGATGTAGCTGGAGGTGCGCACATCCATTTAGCCATGGCTGGTCAGAATGGAGGTATTGTACTACCTTTAACGGCGACAGTAGCTGAAAATTTAAGAAGCGGTACATTTGAAGCAGCACAAAATACATTTACCTTAACCGAAGAACAACTAACAGCATTGCAGGGGCGTCGGTTTTATATCAACATTCACACCCAAAGAAATAGAGCAGGCGAAATTCGTGGGCAAATCATTAGTGCACTGACCAGAACGCTTTTCCGTGCGCATCTTTCTGGCAGCTACGAAGTACCGATTGTAACTACAAGTGCAAATGGTATGGTACTAGCAGAAGTATTTGGAGACGGTAACGTTCAATTCTCAGGTACATTTAATGGCTTGGAGAGTGATTTCGCAGTGGATATAGCAGGTGGTGCGCACATCCATAGGGGTATGGCAGGCATGACTGGAGGTATCATCGTGCCTTTCACAGCAAATACTAGCGATAACCGCACCGGTACATTCCCCGCAGCTAACAATTCGACTACCTTACCCACAGAAGAAATCACTCGCCTATTCAATAGAGGAGTTTATGTTAATATCCACTCAAGAAATAATCCGAGTGGTGAATTGCGTGGGCAGTTACTTCCAGAAGCAGCTATTAATTTCAATGGCTTCTTGTCTGGCATTTTTGAAGTACCAGAAGTAGCAACACGCGCCTTAGGCGCTGTAAAAGCAGAATTAAATGGCACACAACTGATTGTTTCAGGAGCATTCAACAATTTAGGAAGTGCTTTAGCCACGGATATTGCAGGTGGTGCGCACATCCATCTAGGTTTTGCCGGGCAAACAGGTGGCATTCAGTTTTTGTTGAATACAACAATCAATGAAGATGCAAGAGGAGGACGATTTGAGGCTGTAAATAATACATTTACGCTAACGCCTGAGCAAGTTGCTCAAATGCGTGGTCGTCAATATTATATTAACATTCACTCTGCACAAGTACGCTCTGGTGAATTGAGAACCCAACTTCTTTTTGAGGCGAATGCCTACTTTGTTGCACCGCTTTCTGGAGCAAGTGAGACAGTACCTGTGAATACAAATGCCACGGGAATGGTAGTAGTGGAAGTAAATGGTGGCAACGGAATTGCTACGGGTAGCTTTGGTAATTTAGTGGGTAATATTGCGCTAGATGTGGCTGGTGGTGCACATTTGCATACAGGCTTTGCAGGTCAAAATGGTCCAATTAAACAAATCCTAACCTTAGTGAGTGGTGCGGACAATAAAAGTGCTACTTTCACTGCAGGGCAAAATACATTTGCTGTAAATACAGGCTTTTTGGACACCATTCGCAATCGTCAGGTTTATGTAAATATACATTCTGAAGCTGCTCGCTCTGGTGAAATCCGCGGACAATTATTGCCACTAGCAACTACTTATTTTACGACTACTTTATCTGCTAGTAACGAAGTGCCTCCTTTGGTTTCCTCTGGAATTGGCGCTTTGAAAGGTGAAATTACAGGAAATAGATTAACGCTTACAGGTCGCTTTGCTAATTTACAAGGTGCTTTCGACCCAAACATTGCAGGTGGTGCACATTTGCACCTAGCGCCAGTGGGACAGAACGCTGGAATTATAATCCGATTGGATACAGACCTAGATGTCAACTTACTGGGCGGTACTTATCAAGCTGCTGCTAACACATATGAATTAACACCAGAGCAACTCGATGCTTTGTATGCTGGAAATATTTATGCCAACATTCATACAGCCTTTTCAAGAAGTGGCGAAATTCGTGGACAAATTCTACCAGAATTGAATCGTTTTCCAAGTGGTACACTAGCTATAACTACTCCTGCCAGCGGTGCAGCTATTACGATTGAAGGTGCAGAAGACACTCCTTTTGTTCCGACATGGGAAATTGCAACTGACCGCGATGAGTTAGTTTATATCTGGCAATTAGCTGCTGATGATGCATT
>DAITMC010000113.1:8370-11430 GCA_036835365.1 Saprospiraceae bacterium | reverse complement strand
TGAAATCTCAACAATTTCGCTGGATGAAAGGGGGGGCTGAAACAGCTAAAAAGATGTTACCTACCGTTTGGCACTCCAATTTAAGTGTAGGGCAAAAAATTCATGCCACTGGTCATTTGCTCTCTAGCACTATTTTTTTGTTTGTATTTATTGCTGGCGTATTCAGTGTGCCGCTCATTTTCCTCATCAAATTTGTCGCTATTGATACCACATGGTTTGCCTACTTCTTAACAGGACTTTTTTCTATCATTGCTATTCATTATGTGAGCAACGTAGAAAGCTCTATTCGTAGCGAATCTTATGCAAAGAAGCTCTTTAAGTTTATTATACTTTTTCCTGTTTTTTTGTCCCTTTCTATGGGGCTTTCCTTACATAACAGCATTGCGGTCATTCAAGGCTATTTAGGCAAAGATTCTCCTTTTGTAAGAACGCCGAAATTCAATATCCAAAACCTAGCCGATTCCCTTTCCAAAAAGAAATACAGAACTTATCGCCTATCTTGGACAACATTAGTGGAGGGCATACTTGCGCTCTATTTCTTATTTGCCATCGTTATGGGGTTACAAGTGCACAACACCGATTTTATACTATTCCATTTCATGTTATTTGTTGGCTACGGTACTATTTTCGTGTATAGTTTAAGACATCTAAGCGTAAAGTAGCGCTAGAGTAATTTAACGGCTGGCTCATTTGAAAAACGGACACCAGTTATTCTCCTATCAATTTGAAGATAAAGTAGGCAATCATTTCTTCTACTTGCTGTTCAAGATTGCCTTGCTGACTATTAATTTCAGTGAGATTGGGCAAATGATAGGCATAATAAATTTGGTTATTTGCCATTTCCATAATAGTCATGGCTAAAATAGCAGGGTAGGGGAACTTAGGATTGACGGCTAAAATAACCTGTTGTATTTTTTTGTTCAACTCCTCAAATGTGGTGAAAAGTCCTTTCTCATTTTCGATATCCACTTGCTTTACATGATAGGCTTTCGCTCCTTCTGTAATGACTAAGCGATTGAGGGCATCGCGGTTAACATAGTCGGCAGGTTTGCTTAGACGCACATTGTCAATGATGGTTTTAATCGTTATTTTTAATTTTTCTTTTGGGTCGTGAACATTCATAGTATTAAAATCAATCCTGAAACGCATCCACTCCCAATACCATGAGAGGAAGTAGAGCAGCATAAAATGTTTATTCTCGAAATAGCGATAGATAGAAGCTTCGGTACAAGGAATGCGTTCTGCTAGTTTTTTGAACGTAAATCGCTCTAAACCAATTTCATCCATCAATAAAATACCTTGTTTGATGATGTTTTTCCCTAAAGAGGTTTCCTGAGGGTCGCGCAGGTAAATGTTGGGGTTGACTTTAATTTGTATGGATGCTGACATAAAGTATAGTAATGGTTTGTTTAATTTTAGTATGAAAAACTTATTTTTAGCGTAGCTACAAAACTAAATTTCAACTACGCTAAATTTGCTGCGCAAAACTAGGTAATAAAGGTATTGTCTGTAGAGCATTACTTTAATTGTATTGATTAATTATTAGCTTTATTTTAAAATAACAATAAAAATATGACAGTAAAAAGACTTTCATCTGTTAACGCATTTACAGCGGGGGATTTGACGCAGATTCAAGAAATCTTACATCCTAAAAATGATGCTGTAGCTATTCCTTATAGCTTAGCTTATGCAACGTTAGCAAAAAATGAGGCTTCTACTCCTCATGTATTACAAACTAGCGTAGAGGTTTATTTTATTTTGGAGGGAACCGCCAACGCATACATCGGAACGGAAGTAACTGGCATTCAAAGAGGCGACTCGGTGCTTATTCCTGCTGGCGTAAAGCAATACATCGAAAATACGGGGGAAAGTGCTTTGCATTTTTTGTGCATTGTTTCGCCGCCATGGTCAAAAGAGGATGAAATTGTAGATTAAACATTTTTTTTATGCAAGGAATGCGCAAAAAAGCTACTTTTGTTCTTAGTCATTTGCTTAAATCAGTGCAACGGTAGCATTGATGACTTACAAATAAGTATGAATGAAGATTCTTCAACTTTGTAAAAAACTTCCCTATCCGCTGAAAGATGGTGAATCTGTTGCTGTCACAAATTTGAGCAAAGCACTCAAACAACTAGGCTGTGAGATTACCCTGCTTTCTATGAATACAACCAAACATTATTTCAATGTAAAAGAATTACCCGAAACGTATGACCATTATCATCGCATTTATACAATAGATATAGACAATAGAATTAAGGCGAAAGATGCTTTTGCTAACCTTTTTTCAACCACTTCTTATCACGTTTCTCGTTTTGTTAATGCTGCATATAAGCAGCAACTTATTGTACTACTGAAAGCGAAGCAATTTGATGTCATTCAGTTGGAAACCCTGTACTTAGCGCCTTACATTAGTACGATTCGGCAATATAGCCAAGCGCCAATTGTAATGCGCGCCCATAATGTAGAGCATGAAATTTGGCAAAGAGTAGCAGAAAATACAAAGTTTTTTCCATTAAAATGGTACTTGCAATATTTAACGCAGAAGTTGAAAAAATATGAAGTTAGTAGCCTAAAGGACTATGATATGTTAGTCGCAATTACTCAACGCGATTTAGCACTATATAAAAAATTAGGATTCCGTAAGCAGGCTACCGTAACGCCGGTTGGAATTGATTTGAACGATTATACACCTGATTTTGAACATTTTAAATCATATCCTTCCATTGGCTTTATTGGCGCTTTGGATTGGATACCCAATCAAGAAGGGCTGGAGTGGTTTCTCCATAATGTGTGGCAACACTTATCTTCAAGGTATCCTCAATTAGAATTTCACATAGCAGGTCGCCATTCGCCAAAATCTATTTTGGAACTTAAAGTTCCGCAAGTTGTCATACATGGGGAAGTGCCTGATGCTAGAGCGTTTATGAATCAACACAGTATTTTAATTGTTCCTTTACTTTCTGGTAGTGGTATTCGCGTGAAGATTTTAGAGGCAATGGCTTTAGGTAAAGTGGTGATTACCACAAGTTTAGGACTAGAAGGAATAAAAGCAAAAAACGG
>DAITMC010000113.1:4011-8270 GCA_036835365.1 Saprospiraceae bacterium | reverse complement strand
TCTAGTCAACCTATGCGTTAAAAATGCGTTACAATCGTGGAAAAAAACAAATAATGGAAGTACTTGCACCGAAAAAAATTCAACTTAATACCATAGACGAAGCTATTGCAGATATAAAAGCAGGCAAAATTATCATTGTAGTAGATGACGAAGACCGCGAAAATGAAGGAGATTTTATTTGCGCTGCCGACTGTATTACGCCAGAAATTATTAACTTTATGGCAACTCATGGAAGAGGCTTGATTTGTGCACCAATTGATGAAAAAAGAGCTGATTTGCTGGGTTTGGATTTAATGGTCTCTTCCAATACTGCGCTACATAGCACCGCATTCACCGTGTCTATTGATTTGATTGGTTATGGCTGTACTACGGGTATTTCAGCTTATGATAGAGCCACTTGCATAAAAGCGCTGGTTAATCCCAACATCAAGCCAGAAGATTTTGCCAAACCCGGTCATATTTTCCCACTACGTGCTAAAACTGGAGGTGTTTTACGCCGAACTGGTCACACAGAAGCTGCTATTGATTTAGCTAAACTAGCAGGATTTGCCCCTGTTGGAGTGCTTGTGGAAATTCTCAATCCAGATGGTTCAATGGCTAGAATGCCTGAATTACAACAGATTGCAGCAAATTTTGATCTAAAAATTATTACTATTGAAGACCTTGTTGCCTACCGAATGCAACGAGAGCGCATTGTGCAAAAAGAGGTAATTGTGCCTATGGAAAGTAAATTCGGACCATTGGAAGTACATGCTTATCGCCAAATAACGACTAACGATATTCATTTAGCTATTAAAATTGGAGATTGGCAAAAAGATGAACCTGTGCTAGTACGTGCGCATTCTTCTACAGAAACTGGCGATATCTTCGGAATGCTGTTCAATAATTATGTAACCCAAATTGAAAACGCACTTCATAGAATGGCAAAAGAAGGTAAGGGTTTGCTGCTTTATATGCGGCAGGGGCAAAATCAAGCCAATGAAATGCTAATTGAGACCTTGAAAAATTTTAAGGAGCAACCAACCAAAACCAATCAGCAAGGAGAGCCTGAACAACGCGATTTTGGGGTGGGGGCACAAATTATAAGAGATATGGGAGTTACTAAAATCAAGCTTATTACTAAAAATCCAAAACGCAGAATCGGTTTAGATGGTTATGGGCTAGAAATTGTAGAGAGCGTGGAGCTGTAGCTTTGAAGTGAAACTTGCAAATTACAACAAATCAAAAATCACGAATTTTCGTTACGCTTGGCTGTTTAATACGTTTGGGGTTTAAGATAGTGAAATAGGTAACGGAAAACAAATTCCTAACTTCCGACATCCAAATGATTTACTTACGATTTTTTGAGTTTTTCCCAAATTTTCCAATCAATTTCCTTTTTAGGAGTTTCTTGTTGCTGCTTTGCTTTTTCTTTGGATTTCTTGCGTTTTAGCTTAGCCTTTTCTTTTTTCTTTCGAGCTTTTTCCTTTTCTTCTTCTGTTTTTTTGAGTGTAATGAGTTTCCGACTATCAACAATATAGCGTACAGAAATGCCTGTGTGGGCATACACTGGATTTTCGCCACCTACCAAGTTGATGGAGGGTTTAAAATCCCAACTCAGATTAACTTTTCCAATAGATATTTCTGCTCCACCAATCAAGGTTAGTCCAAAGGGGTCGCCATAATCCGCTTGATTTCCTGCCCAACCTTTGTGCAAGCCTGCACCTCCATATACATTGAAGTTGCGCAACAATAGTGGATAATGTTGTTCACCAAGTATAGAAATAGTGGTTTCACTTCGATTGATACTGGACTGAATGATACCTTCGATAGTAGTGCGTTTGGCAATGCGTTGTTGCGCAGTTAATCCCCATTCTGTGCCTAAACGAATGCCTAATGCCGTGTCATAACCTTGCGTAAATGATATTAAATATAGGTTAAGTAGGATAAACAGAACAATTATTTTCTTCATATTCGCAGTCTAAGTCGTTAAAGTAACCCTAAAAACGCTGTAAATATTCAATAAATTTTGTCATCTAATCTTTGATTGTGCAAAAATCAGTGCTTGTAAGGAACTATCTTCAATATTACTTTCGTGCCAAAACCTACTATCGAATACACTCGCCTGTGGCTTATGAATTTGCAAGTACAGTATTGGAGGATAAGCGAAATTTTTATGCTTTTCCTTCATTAAAAGCCTTGCAGAAAAGTCTTCTAAAAGATCAGCGTAGTATTGCGCTACTTCCTGATAAGCAGGGAAATGAACCTACTATCACCACACTGCAACAAATTGAAAATCAATATCATATTTCTTGTTATTATCATGAAATATTATTCCGAACGATTCATTTTTATAAACCTCACTTCATCGTAGAATTAGGCACTTCACTAGGCATTACCGCTATGTATGCCGCTGCTGCTGCACTCAATCGCAATATTTACACCATTGAGCCAGAGCCTTCGATAGCAAACGCTGCGAAGCAACATTTTAATCTATTGCGCTTCAGTAATATTGAAAATATAGTAGGAGATTACGAAAAAGTATTTGATAATGAACTACTTGCTGAAAAAAAAATAGATTGCTTAATCCTATCGTTACAAACTGGTTGGAGTAAAGCAACTTTAGAAAAATATATGAGTAAATTACATGAATCTAGTTTAATCATCATTACAGGAATAGCTAAATCCTCAAAGCAGGAAATATGGCACTTCATTCAACAGCATAAGCGGATAACACTCACGCTTGATTTATATGATTTAGGCGTTGCATTTTGTAATACTAATATCCTTGAAAAACAGCATCTTTTGCTCATTACTGCTTCAAAAAAGTGGTGGTAAATCTTTTACAAATATACCCCAAAAAGAAAAATATTAAGCTACTATGGCAGTTTTTACTATCTTATAAATTTAAAAAAATCGTATAAATAATATTGTTGTAATGTCCATAATTTTAGAATCAATCAATGATTTAGTAGTGATTAAAAAATTGAAAATCAGATAGTTAATTGTTTTTTATGATTTGTTTTTTTTCTTAGTAGTGGGGTTGAATAACACTTTTCCGTCTGTGTGTACCTTATTCATCGTCTTATCTTTGTATCGACACTTTTAGATAGATATTTTCACCTACTTTAAAGACACTAGACATGAATCAGACTACGCAAAACGTAAAGAGCATTGCTCTTTCTACAAAAAATTATCGTGGACCAGTAATTGAAGACATTTCAGGTCCCAGATAATCGACTAGGGAAGAGGCAAAACAAGAAGTGTAGCTTCTTCCCACCTGATTTTCTTCTTTACAACGGTAGCAATTAACAAACACCTACAGGTATGAAAAGATTATACACAGAGGAAATTATTTTTAAGCAATCAAAAGATTTTAGCAAAAACATCAAGGCAGAGGTACAGTTTGGTGCACCGAGTAACAAATGCAAAGGAGTTGGTATATGTAGGGTAAGTACATTAGCTTCTTTTGTAACGACGGAAACTTCAGCCAATAGAGCTTTAGCTATTATTACTACAAACGAAGATGCTCAGATAGTATTTCAGTTCCTTCGCCATAGTATTGCTCCAGAAACAAGAAAAATTTACTTCCAAGATTTAAAATTCTTTGTACTAGAGGAATTTTCACTGCCACAAGTCGTTACCAAACATTTAAAAAATACGGATGAATTTACCGTAACTCCAGGAGTGTATGAGGTAAAGGAATCAGAATATTTTCTAACGGTATCTTTTTGATAAATGCTTATCAATATTACCTTATCGTTCAATATGAGCTATTAAGGTAGTACAGCAAGTAAGCTGCTTTTCACGAGGGGGGTTCTTTATTGGGCTACCCACTCGTTTTTGTATCTCCTTTGATTGGATGTTAAAATGCCTATTTATTAAGGCTTGTAGTTGATTGTTAACAATTTATAATATTTTAAATGTGTTTTTTAACTACCTTGATTCAAACATAATTGAAAGTTAATCGTATATTTGATTAAGAATAAAAAATATAAGCACACACTCGTGGTTAAGACATATTTGTAGTGGATCGAACATTTAGTTCTACTATCGAAATAAGTTAATTTGATGCTACCAGCTAAATTTTGAAATTAGTAAAAAATCTTATGATTACGCTTGTTGCGTGTTACCTTCCAGTTGTTCCAACAGCAAAAAAGGTAGTACAGCAAGTAAGCTGCTTTGCCCGAGGAGCATCCTCTGTTGAGGATTTCCTCGCTTTTTTACAAAACCTCGCATCAACAAATTTGGAAGACACCAAAAAAAGTGAAACTTTTGTG
>DAITMC010000113.1:0-3911 GCA_036835365.1 Saprospiraceae bacterium | reverse complement strand
GCAGGTGCGGCAGCACTTTCTGTATTAACCGAAGAGTACTTTTTCAAAGGCAGTGTAGAAGATTTAATACTCGCAAGGACTTATAATAGTTGTCCTATTCTGAGGAAAGACTTTGTGGTAGATGAATATCAAATCATAGAGGCTAAATCCATAGGAGCGGATGCGATTTTACTGATTGCCGAGTGTTTAACTAAAGAGCAGGTAAGCCAACTGGCAAAAACTGCAAAGTCAATAGGTTTAGAGGTGTTGCTAGAAATTCATTCCGAGGAACAACTGGATAAATTGAATCACAATATAGATGTAGTAGGCGTAAACAATAGGAACTTAAAGACTTTTGAAGTAAGTTTGCAAACCTCGATTGAATTGTTTGATAAAATACCAAGTGATTTTGTCAAAATTTCTGAAAGTGGCATTAGCGATCCAAATGCAATAGTAGATTTGCGTCGCAAAGGTTTTCATGGATTTTTGATTGGGGAATATTTTATGGCAAATGAATACCCGGGTGAAAAGTTGGCGGAGTTGATTGATCGCACAAAATATATTGAAGACTTACTAGAAAACGCCATAGCTTAGTAAGGGTAAAGAGAAAATCCAAGTGCAGCTTATGAAAATCAAAGTTTGTGGATTAAGCGTAGAGGAGAACATCGGTGCATTAAAGCAGTTACCTATTGACTTTTTTGGATTTATATTCTATGAATCCTCAAAGCGATATGTCGGTAGAAAAAATAATCTTTCGACATTACTTTTAGATAAAACATGGAATAGTACCATCAAGAAAGTAGGTGTGTTTGTAGATGCTGAAATTGAGCAGGTACTACATTGTGTTCATGATTATCATTTGGATTACGTGCAGTTACATGGCAAGGAAAGTCCAGAATATTGTAACGAGTTGCATCAAATTTGGAACTTTAGCTCCTTGCGAAAAGCTAAAATTATAAAAGCGTTTGCCATCGGAGATGCCACAGATTTTTCAGTAGTGAACGCCTATCAAACGCATTGTCAACTGTTTATTTTTGATACCAAAGGAGAGATGCCGGGCGGCAATGGAGTTACTTTTGATTGGTCTTTGCTCAAACATTATCAAGGGATAACACCTTTCTTATTGAGTGGTGGTATTAAAGAAGATTCTGTGGAAGCGATTCGCCAGCTACAAATTCCACAATTGGTCGGTGTGGATATCAACAGTAAATTTGAAATCGAACCCGCCTTGAAAGACGTGAACAAAATTGCATCATTTATTCATCAACTGAAATTGTAAAATTATGGCAGATATAGCAAGCATAAAAAACACTTTATCCAACGCTACCTTGAGTTATCAGGTAGACGATAATGGTTACTATGGGGAATTTGGTGGTGCATTCATTCCAGAAATGTTACATCCCAACGTCGAGGAATTGCGAAATACCTATCTCGACATGATGGAAGAGCCTGATTTCAAAAAGGAGTTCAAGGCTTTATTGAAAGATTACGTGGGTCGCCCAACGCCATTGTACTTTGCCGAAAGACTATCTGAGCATTATAATGCGAAGATTTACCTCAAGCGCGAAGACCTCTGCCACACTGGTGCGCACAAGATTAACAACACGATTGGTCAAATTTTAGTGGCAAAAAGATTAGGGAAGAAACGCATTATTGCCGAAACAGGTGCTGGTCAGCATGGCGTTGCTACGGCTACGGTGTGTGCCTTGATGGGGATAGAGTGCGTGGTGTACATGGGGGAAGTAGATATTGCTCGACAAGCACCCAACGTATCTAGGATGAAGATGCTTGGAGCCGAAGTACGTCCCGCCACTAGCGGTAGTAGAACATTAAAGGATGCCACTAATGAAGCTATTCGCGATTGGATTAACAACCCAGAAAATACACATTATATTATTGGTTCAGTCGTGGGTCCACATCCTTATCCGGATATGGTTGCGCGTTTTCAATCTGTGATTAGCGAGGAATGTATTTGGCAGTTAGAAGCCGCAGAAAATCGTTCTTATCCTGATATTGTAATGGCTTGTGTAGGAGGTGGGAGCAATGCTGCAGGAATGTATTATCACTATTTGAACCACCCTGAAGTGCGTTTGATTGCAGTAGAAGCGGCTGGCTTAGGCGTTGATTCTGGCGAATCGGCAGCGACTAGTGTGCTAGGTACAAAAGGAATCATTCATGGTAGCCGAACTTTACTAATGCAAACACCTGATGGTCAAATAGTTGAGCCTTACAGTATTTCTGCTGGCTTAGATTATCCAGGTATTGGACCGCTACACGCTCATTTGATAAGTACTAAACGAGCGGAAGCTATCAGTATTACAGATGATGATGCCTTGACCGCAGCGTTTTTTCTTTCTCGCATTGAAGGCATTATTCCTGCTTTAGAAACAGCACATGCTTTTGCGGCACTAAAATACATGGATTACCGCTCGACAGATGTGATTTTGATTAACCTTTCTGGTAGAGGCGACAAGGACTTAGACACATACATTAAATATTTAGACCGTTATGCAAAATAGCATAACGCTTTAATTTTTCATAAAATGACATTACATAATAATCAATACTTGCTCAGTAATGGTGTTGATCTTCTCGTATTGGCAGAAAAGCATGGTTGTCCGCTTTATGTATATGATGCTGCCATCATTAAACGCCAATACGAGCGCATGGTAAATGCTTTTGATGTGCCACAACTACGCATTAATTATGCTTGCAAAGCCTTGAGCAACATCAGTGTATTAAAATATTTGCACCATTTAGGGGCTTGCTTAGATACGGTTTCCATTCAGGAAGTGATGTTAGGTTTGAAAGCAGGTTTTCCACCTTATGAAATCACCTATACGCCAAACTGCGTTTCGTTAGAAGAAATGGAAGCAGCGGTAAGGCTTGGTGTAAATATTAATGTAGATAATATTTCAATGCTTGAACAATTGGGGCATCACTACCCCAATATCCCTGTTTGTATCCGAATTAATCCGCACATCATGGCAGGCGGTAATGCAAAAATCTCAGTGGGGCATATAGATTCTAAATTTGGCATCTCTATTTACCAAATGCCTCATGTGCTAAAAGTTGTGCAAGCCACGGGTATTAGAATTGCTGGTGTTCATATGCACACAGGTAGCGACATTCTCGACCCAGAAGTGTTTTTAAATGGTGCGGAAGTGCTATTCAAAATAGCGCATCAATTCCCGAATTTGGATTACATTGACTTAGGTGGCGGATTTAAAGTACCTTATCAAGAAGGGGCAGCAGCCACTAACATGGAGGATTTAGGACCTAGAATTACCAAACGGTTTCAGCAATTTTGTAAAGAATATGGCAAGGAATTGGCGTTGGTATTTGAACCGGGCAAGTTCTTAGTGAGTGAGGCAGGTATTTTACTGGTAAAAGTGAACGTTATCAAAACTACGCCTTCCACCATGTTTGCTGGCGTAGATTCAGGCATGAATCATTTGATTCGCCCTATGTTATATGATGCTTATCATCATATTGTCAATATTTCTAATCCTACTGGCATCCCGCGTGTCTATAATGTGGTAGGTTACATTTGTGAAACAGATACGTTCGGTGCGAATCGTAAAATAACAGAAATTAGAGAAGGCGATATATTAGCCATCAAAAATGCTGGAGCTTATGGAATGTCTATGGCCTCCAACTACAATGCACGTTTCCGACCAGCAGAAGTACTCGTATATGAAGGAAAGGACTACTTGATTCGCCAAAGAGAAACCATGGAGGACATCTTACGCAACCAAATTGAAGTAGATTTAATGCCTGCTACATTGGTTTAAAGATGTGAAGTAATTGAAATAAAAAACGCCGTAATATTTTGATTGTCAAAATGCTATGGCGTTTTATTGTGGTCTCACATGGGCTCGAACCATGGACCCTCTGATTATGAGTCAGATGCTCTAACCGACTGAGCTATG
>DAITMC010000112.1:0-11475 GCA_036835365.1 Saprospiraceae bacterium | reverse complement strand
TGCGCTGTCAGAAACTTCACACGATTATTATTATAATCATCTAGTTCTTGTACTATATAATTTCTGTCAATCTCTGCTCCGTCGTCAAAATAGTACAGTAAACCAGAATTATCCTGTCCCCATAAACGACGGTCTTTAGCAAAGCGTCTAAATTCGCCATAGCGCCGTATAGGTAAAGTATCTACTATTTTTGTACCTTGTACCTGAATAGACATAGGTACTTCTGTTTTCAACACATTTTCGTCCTCATCAAAACCAACTTTAGCCAACAAGTCTCTTGTTTTACTTTCATCTTCATCAAAAGCGACATAGCCATTGCGTTTAAACAATTCCAGCGCCATCAACCAAAGCATTCTGTCTGTGCTTTGTAAATAGCGCAATTCTTTTTCTGTGTTCATGACTTCTTTGTGGAACTGCTCCAAATCTTGAATCTCGTGTTCGTGTTCTCGTTTTTTTTCTTTCGACTGTTTCATCACAGCTATTTGCTCCTTCAACCTCAAAAGTTGCAACCCAATTTGTTTAGTATCCCCTGTGATTGTCTGTTCAGTGTTCCAGTGCTTATAAGTCCGTTCTTTTTGGTAGAAAGTCTGTGTAACGTCATTGAAATAGACCTTTATGCAATGCGTTATGCTATCGCCCTCTTTCACTTGGTGTTCAAAACCATTATTTTTCAAGGCTTCTACAACCGCTGCATTGAAAAGCCCTCTAGGCAAGTAAATAGCTGCATCGTCTTTGAGATATTCTTTATCTTTTCCCGATTTCGTATCAATTTTGAAAATTCTTTGCTCCTCTTTGATTCCCCCTCCATTTTGTCTTATATGAATTTTTAATTGAGCTTCTAGCCATCGTACTTTGTGCGTTAGGTATGTTTTATAAAACTCCGCAGCATTTTCAATTGCTGCAACTCGAATACGATACAAAAAAGGATGTGCATAAGGCGCATACTCTTTCCCGATCATTTTCAATTCACTGCGCAGATAAGCAGTCAATTCCTTCTTCTGAGTAGAAAATAGCGCAATTTTTCTTTGCAATTCGTTGTATTGCTCGTTGTTGGGTTTACCCAACTTGTTGTTGTCCAAAGGTTTAAAAAAAACAATATCTTTTGCTAAAAAGGTTGCCATTTCTCCTATGCGTGGCAAACGCCCTTTTTCAGCATCTTTTAATAGGGTTTTAGTTGCTTTTATTTTAGCATTCCATTTTTGCTTTGCAGCAAATGAAGAATCAATGGGTTGATATCCGAGTAAATATTCACGTAAAGCATCTGGCAAATAAGTCCATTTCATACCAAATCTATCCAATTCAGGCTGCAATGCTTGTTTGCGTTGTTCCAGAATAGCTGCTTTTGACAGGAAGTAAGGCTTATCAGCTACTTTGCGAAAATCAGATGAACCAACGGGTAAAATGCCGCCGCTTTGTACTTCCGTTATAAAGCGTTTGAAATTCAGTAGATAGTCTTTAATGTGCTGTTCAGCAGATTTTTTTATCCAACCTTTTTTGTATAAATGGTGATAAAAGCAAAGACTTTGCAATTCATAAGTGCTTAGAATAGCATCAGGTTTGACGTTTTCTACTTTAAATTTTATTTTACCTTTATTTTTTTGAGGTATAATTTTTGTAGCATTGTTGGGATATTTTTTTTCATTCGAAAAATCAAAGAACTTTATAGCTATTCGTTCACCTGTAATCTGATACTGAGGAGAAAGTTGTTGAATGTCTTTTAAGATATTCTTCCATGTGGGATGAACTATATTTTGTTCAATATTTTCTTTAATCGTTCCTAATCGTTCGTAATTACTAATAGGCTCCCAAATGTTTCGCGCTTGCGAAATACCACCGATATTTTTTTGATAATCAGCACATTGTATTTTTCCTACTTTTACTTGAAATCGAAGTTCATCAAAATCTTTGATATCATCCAAATAGCGCAAAGCAAAATAAGGAAAGCGGTCTTTATGCCGTTTCATGGTAATGGACGGCTCATTTTCACTTTCTTCTTCTGCTTCATTAGCCGTTGTTATAAATTTTTTTTGCTCATCCAGTGATAGTCGTTCTAACAATAGTTTAGGGGCTCTGCTCAGCTCGTTCATCATATCTAGTTCCAGAATACTATTATCCAATTTAGGCTTAGGTACTTTACAACTAAAAAAGGTCATTACTTCGAGGGTGGCTCTGAATTGTGGCGTAGTAGTGTTTTTGAAACCTTTATACTTTTGAATAAATTGGAAACCTTCGCTTTTTTCCAAGAAAAGGCAAGTAAAAAATAACAACCCTGTTTTGTTGAAGGCTTCATCGTCCTTGGTTAACTTATATTGCTTTAGGTATTCTGTGTCTGCTTCCGTAATATCAGGAAAGCGATTAATAACACCATGAATAGCTTGTTGAAAGATGGGTTCAATATCCATAGCTTTAATCGTAGCCGCATAGTAATAGTGTGAGTTTTGGTTTCGCAGTTTATTGAGCAGTTTTAAAGCGGCTTCTAAAGCAGTTTGCAGTTTTTTAGGATCAATTTCCTTTTCTCCTTTCTTAATGCGTGTGCCTACTGCTTCATCCACCAATGCCAAATATTCAAATGCTGGAAAATGATACAATAACGCATCTACTTTTTTTTGAATATCAGTAGCTCTTACCTTTTTTGAAGATTGCATTTTCAATGCTTCAGCTTCGTAGAGTTTATCTTCATCTAAATGATCATCATCGAATTCTAGCTTTTCACTAATGTGTTTTAGAACAAGGAAAGCATTATGTCGAGCTGTATTCAAATAGGTACCCAAATAAAATTTATTTTCATCAGGAACTACTCGAGATTGTATTTTTGGTTCTTGAATCATATAATACCTTTTATAAATTCAGAAAACATAAATATTTATTTTGTTATACCAAAAAATTAAATAGAAAGTTCCAAAATGATGTTACAATTTTGTTTTACAAAGAAAAAATTCTCCAATCTTTAACTAGCCCTTTTATGGAATAACAAAATACACTCCTCACTCATTCCCCAAAAATCTAAACTGGAGCTATTTACCTTTGACATCGGAAAAAAAAGAGTTTGTCAATACAGAACTAAAAAGAAGATTCAAGCCAATATTTTATATTGGGGCTTAATACAGATAAATTTATTGTAGTAAACAAATAAAAAAATATTATGGCAAAGTTGAATTTCGGAGGCATGGAAGAAAATGTAGTTACGCGCGAAGAATTTCCGTTGGACAAAGCAAGAGCGGTACTAAAAGACGAAACCATTGCTATTATTGGGTATGGTGTGCAAGGTCCTGGTCAGTCGCTCAACTTAAGGGACAATGGATTCAATGTGATTGTTGGACAAAGACAACCTTCTAAATCTTGGGATAAAGCAATAGAAGATGGCTGGATACCAGGCGAAACCTTGTTTTCGATAGAAGAAGCAGCGGAGCGGGCTACCATCATTCAATACTTGCTTTCCGATGCAGCACAAATTGCACTTTGGCCCACCATTCAAAAATATTTGACGGCTGGAAAAGCACTTTATTTTTCGCATGGCTTCGGAATTACTTACAAAGAAAGAACAGGAATTGTTCCACCTGCTGATGTAGATGTTATCCTTATTGCACCAAAGGGTTCAGGTACGAGTTTGCGACGTTTATTCTTAGAAGGTCGAGGCTTGAACTCTAGCTATGCTATTTTCCAAGATGCTACCGGCAAAGCCTATGATCGCGTAGTGGCGTTGGGCATTGGCGTTGGGTCAGGTTATTTGTTTGAAACAACATTTAAACGAGAAGTATTCAGCGATCTAACGGGCGAACGAGGCACTTTAATGGGTGCAATACAAGGTCTTTTTGCTGCACAATACGACCTATTGAGAAGTAAAGGACATACGCCATCAGAGGCTTTCAACGAAACAGTGGAAGAAGCCACGCAATCGCTTTATCCATTAGTAGCTGAAAACGGTATGGACTGGATGTATGCCAATTGCTCTACTACCGCTCAAAGGGGAGCTTTAGATTGGTGGAAAAAATTTAGAGACGCTACCGCTCCTGTTTTTGAAGCACTTTACGAAAGTGTAGCTTCTGGTAATGAGGCTCAAATTTCGATTGATTCTAACAGTCAAGAAGACTATCGTGAAAAACTAGAAGCGGAATTGAAAGAATTGAGAGAATGCGAAATGTGGCAAGCAGGACGAACAGTAAGACAATTACGACCTGAAAATCAATAGGTTTAGACTTCTTCGATAGTAACAAAAAAGGCATTAACTGTATTGGTTAATGCTTTTTTGCTACTACTAAAATTCGTACACGTAGTAATGGTAGCAGCAGCAAGAACCTAACTATGAATTAGCAAAATAGCTGTTTCAAAATTTTTTTGCATTAACTTAGAAAGCGTCTTCAAACGCCACCAAATTTAACATTTTGATGGTTGCTTTTATCGCAGCAATGGCTTGGTCTGAATCTAAGCCATTGGTTTTAAAAGTTTTGTTATTCATTAACCAAGTAATGGTGGTGTGGCATAAGGCATCTGTTTTTCCACCGGGAGGTATGGTTACGGCATAGTCAATTAGTTTAGGATAAGGCTTATTCAGTTGGTCATAAATTTTCCAGAGTGCTTTCATAAAAGCATCATACTGCCCATCTCCCGATGCGGTTTGTTCATAAGTTTTTCCATCAATTAGCATACTGATGGTTGCCACCGATTGTAAACCAGCCGCTACGGAAAGACTGTAATTCTTGATTTTAATTTTTTCTTCAATTTGTTCACTTTTCAAGATATCAGAAATAAGGTAAGGCATATCCTCTTTGGTAACCATTTCCTTTCGGTCGCCAAGTTCATTGATGCGTTTGGTCAATTTTTTCATAGATTCAGTATCTAATTCGATACCTAGTTCTTCCAAATTTTTCTTAATGCTTGCTTTACCAGAAAGTTTTCCAAGGGCATAAGTGCGCTTCCTGTTGAATCGCTCTGGTGTCAAGTCATTGAAATAGAGATTATTTTTGTTGTCGCCATCTGCATGGATGCCACTGGTTTGTGTGAATACAAATTCGCCGATAATAGGCTTATTCTCTGGAATACGCACGCCAGAGAACGATTCTATAATTTTGCTGACTTGATAGAGTTTTTTCTCATCCACATTGAGTTCCATTTTCAAGTGGTCTTTTACCACGCCTATTACACTGGAGAGTGGCACATTGCCGGCGCGTTCTCCTAGACCATTGAGCGTAGTATGAATGCCTCTGATGCCAGATTTGACTGCTGCAAAAACATTAGCAGCCGCTAAATCATAATCATTGTGCGCATGAAAATCGAAATAGAGATGAGGATACTTTTCTTGCAATTCTTTGCAGTATTCGTGAGTTTGGTCCGGATTTAAAACCCCCAAAGTATCGGGCAACATAAATCTATTGACCAACTGGTGGGGCAGGTGGTCTAGCAAAAAGTAAACATAATCTTTGCTGTTGCACATCCCATTTGACCAGTCCTCAAAATAAATATTGGTGGTTATATTTCTGTTTTTCGCTTCTATCAATACTTCTTTGATGTCTGCTAAATGTTGCTCTTTAGTTTTTCTTAGTTGTTGTTCACAATGTTTTTGAGAGCCTTTGGTTAATAAATTTAAGACTTTAGCACCCGCTTGTTGCATCCAATCCAATGAGCGGATGCCATCCACAAAGCCTAACACTTCTATTTTATTCAAATAGCCGCTTGCTTTCGCCCAGTTGGTAATTCGCTGAACGGCTTTAAGTTCGCCTTCCGATACATGGGCAGAAGCAATTTCTATGCTATCCACTTTTAGTTCTTCCAGAAGCAACTTTGCTACATATAACTTTTCGCTATCTGTAAACGACACTCCAGAGGTCTGCTCACCATCTCTGAGCGTAGTATCCATTATAGTTACTTTCATTATGTTGAATCTTGTTTGTGTGAGATTGAGGTAAAATGCGGCAATTTATTTAAACTTTGGCTGCTTCAAACGCCTCAATTTTTGATTTCATGCTCAACAAATAATCAATATCATCATAACCATTGATAAGACATTCCTTTTTGTAAGGATTAATTTCAAAAGCAATCACTTCTCCAGTTGCCTCAATTTGTAATATTTGATTCGGCAAATCCACAAAAAAAGTAGCTTTAGGCTCATTTTCAATTGTTGTAAAAATGGTTTGCAGCACTACCTCACTAACGGTAATGGGCAACACGCCATTATTAAGCGCATTATTTTTGAAAATATCGGCAAAGAAACTAGAGATTACTACTCTAAAGCCATAATCCTCAATTGACCAAGCGGCGTGCTCTCGGCTTGAGCCACAGCCAAAGTTCTTGCCAGCGACCAATATTTCACCGCTGTATGTTGGATTATTCAAGACAAAATCTTGAATGGGTTGATCATTATTGTCGTAGCGCCAATCCCTGAAAAGATTTTTGCCAAAGCCTTTGCGAGTTGTTGCTTTCAAAAAGCGTGCCGGAATAATCTGGTCGGTATCCACATTTTCAATTGGTAATGGAACCGCCGTAGTGCTAATTGTAGAAAATCTTTTTAATGCCATTTTACTTTAGTTTTTAATCAAATAAATCAAATAAGCGCTGTTTGTTAGGTTTGGCGTGTGCTATATCAACAACGATAACTAAAAATTTTACCCTCTTTAATCGTATAAACAACTTTCTTAATTCGTGTTTTCTTACGCTATGATTAGCATTTTTAGCACACAAAACTATACTCAAAACACTCTTGGATCAACAATTTTACCTGCTACTGCCACGGCGGCGGCAGTTAGAGGGCTGGCAAGCATGGTTCTTGCACCTGGGCCTTGCCGACCTTCAAAATTCCTATTCGATGTGGAAACTGCATATTTCCCTTTCGGTATTTTATCGTCGTTCATGGCTAAGCAAGCTGAACAACCTGGCTGACGCATTTTGAAGCCTGCCGCTTCCAAAATATCCACAATTCCTTCTTCTATGGCTTGTTTTTCTACTTGTTTTGAACCAGGTACTATCCAAGCTGTGATGTTATCCGCCTTTTTCTTTCCTTTTACGTAAGCAGCCACAGCTCTCAAATCCTCAATTCTACCGTTGGTACAACTGCCGATAAAGACATAATCTACCGGTTTGCCAATAATGCTTTCGCCATCTTCAAAGCCCATGTAGTGCATAGATTTTGAGAAACTAAGGCGTTCTTTTTCTTCAATTTCAGTTAGCGTAGGGATATTACCTGTAATTTTTACCCCCATGCCAGGATTAGTACCGTAAGTAATCATTGGCTCAATATCCGAAGCGTGAAAAGTAATTTCGTGGTCAAAAACAGCGTCTTGGTCAGAATAAAGGGTTTGCCAGTAAGCTAATGCCTTATCCCAATCTTTGCCTTGAGGCGCAAATTCTTTCCCTTTTAGGTAGTCGAACGTAGTTTGGTCCGGCGCAATTAATCCGCCTCTTGCTCCCATTTCGATACTCATATTGCAAACCGTCATTCTACCTTCCATGGTCATATTGCGGAATACCTCACCTGCATATTCTACAAAATAACCTGTTGCGCCACTTGCTGAAATTTGGCTAATGATGTAAAGAATAACATCTTTTGGGGTTACATTTTGCTGAAGTTGACCGTTAACAGAAATGCGCATTTTTTTAGCTTTAGGCTGTAAAATACACTGTGTAGCCAACACCATCTCCACTTCGCTTGTTCCGATACCAAAAGCAATACTACCAAACGCACCATGCGTAGAAGTATGGCTATCCCCACAAACAATAGTCATGCCGGGCTGTGTTAAGCCAAGTTGAGGTCCCATCACATGTACAATTCCTTGATAAGGATGATTCAAACCATACAGGGTAATACCATGTTTTTCGCAATTTTCAGTTAATTTATTAACTTGAAATCGAGAAAGCTCATCATCAATCGGTAAATGCTGATTTGTTGTTGGTACATTATGATCTGCTGTTGCTACTGTTCGTTCTGGTCGGAATACACCAAGTCCACGTTTTTCTAAGCCCGAAAAGGCTTGAGGTGATGTTACTTCGTGAATTAAATGACGGTCAATATATAATACACTTGGTCCATCTTGAATTTGATTGACTACATGTGCATCCCAGATTTTGTCAAAAAGTGTTTTTGCTACTAATTTCATTGGTTGTGCTGAATAAACGTTTGATAACTAAAGTAAACTTCAAATTTAGCGATGAATTTCATGGTAAACAATATTATTTGCATACATTCCATGCAGTTTTTACGAGGCCTAAACAAAATTTCTTTTTTCTGAAAAATATGACATGGTTCTTTGCATATTTTATCTTATCATTACTGGCTCAACACACTATATTGATAGATTATTTACATCTAGTTTACAGTAATTTAGCGCATTATTTTGATAGATAGTTATGGATTTGTTAATTTTTTTTATCTTTACATTTATAAAACCTATTCCTTAATAACTACTTATTTAGCTAAACATGGCGAAATATCTCATCTCTCTACTAGCCTTTCTCCTTTATATGGGCATCGTGGAATACCACTATCTCTGTAAAGTGACTGGGGTTTGGTGTTTCGGTGCTATGGCGGCTCCTGTGGAAAAGGAAGTAAGCCTCGATCCTATTGTGTTTAATTGGAAAGATGGTCAAGCGCAAACCACAGATGCCTTTGTTGCATACAAAGAACGCCTTTTGTTCAGTAATTCTCCCGATAGTGTCTTAGTCATTACTGGCTTTTATACTAGGGAAGAAAATGATGCTTATTTAAGCAACAATCCTAATCCAGAGCCTGAAAATTTTGGACTATTAAGAGCGGCTCAAATAAGAAAACTATTTCCAGAAATTCCAGATGAACGCATCCGCTTGGAGTCTCGTAGGGTGAACCAACCAGCTAAAGACCCTGGAAATCTTTACGCTGCCTCCGAAATTAAGTGGATTGCCAAACCAGATGACGCTGCTGCGCCTTCTGAGGATGTGGAAATTGTAGCACTACAAGACCGTGAATTAATTTATTTTCCTTACAAATCTGCTGATCGTATTAAAAGCGATAACCTAGAGGATTATCTTGCTAAACTAGCAGAGAAAGTAAAAGCTTCTGGAGATAAAATTATACTTACTGGACACACAGATAACATTGGTGGTGCGGAGTACAATATGAATCTTTCCTTAAAGCGTGTTAAGGATGTTCAGTCTCTGTTAATAGCTTTGGGTGTTCCATCTAGCCAGATCCAAGCATCTGGTATGGGCTTAAAAGAACCTATTGCCTCCAATGCTACAGAAGAAGGTAGGGCAAAAAACAGAAGAGTTGAAGTAGAATTAGTTAAGCAACAAATACAATAAATATTTCCAGGGTTCTTTTTAGAGCGCTAATAATTTTAAACCTTATTACTAAAACATAAATAAAATTACGATGTCTGAAGCATTTCAATACGGGTGGGAAAATCACGCACTTTGGTTGGCTTTATATGGGCTAGGTGCATTTTTGTTAGCATGGTTACTAAGATGGTGGCTTTGGGAAAGAGGAAAAACAACAGTAATCAAAGAAACAGATAGCGAAAAAACGCTGCGCATTAAAAATACAGATTTGGAAAAGCAATTAGCAGGTTTTCGCTATGACTTAGACGAACAAGGTAAATTAGTAGCTGATTTGCGTAGCAAAATCAATACGCTTGAAGCAGACAAAGCCATTCTAAATACAAAATTAGCCTCAGCTAATTTGATGGCAAGCGCAGGTTTAGGCAGCCATGTTAACTACAATGGTTTATTAGAGCCTACTAATTTACAGGTAATTGAAGGTGTTGGTGTCAATACAGAAGCAGTATTAAAAAACGCGGGTATCAATACATGGGCAGATTTTGCAGCTACCGATGAAGACAGATTAAGAACGATTCTGACTGATGGTGGTGTTTCTATTAAAAATATTAACCTTGCTGATTGGAAAAAGCAAGCTAAACTTGCTGCTGATGGCGATTGGAGTACACTCATCAGATTCCAAAAAGAAATTGATGTAGTAGCAGGTTTACCAAATACATCTTCTAAAGCAGAACGATTGGCAATGAGTGCCTCTGGTTTTGGTGCTGCAAGCAGAAAAGATTTCGAGTTTATTCATGGTATTGATAAAGATACAGAAAAAGCACTAAAAGCGGCAGGTATCCTATCATGGGAGGATTTAGCCACTGCGGATGAAGATAAGCTAAAGGCTATCTTGGACAATTCTGGTCTCAAATATGATGCAGATAATATAAAAACTTGGCGAAATCAGGCTTTTCTAGCAATCAATGGCGACTGGAGCGGTTTGAGAAACCTACAAGGCGGCGGCGTAATGAGTGCCAACCTCCAAGCAGGTGTAGATGAAACTTCGCTGGATTACAATACTTTGTTAAGTAAATATGACCTGAAAGCAATCGAAGGTATTGGCAACAAAACAGAGCGTGCTTTGAAAGCAGCCGGCATTTCGGAATGGTCTGACTTAGCTGCTGCAAATGAAGCAACGATTAAAGATGCTTTGGATAAGGCAGGCATCAGCTATCAAGCAGATGAACTCAGTGGTTGGAAATACCAAGCAAAATTGGCTAGTGAAGGCAATTGGGATACACTTTTTCAATATCAGAAAGATGTGGATATTAAAGCTGGACTACCAAGTTCCTCTTCTAAAGCTGAAAAAATTGCACTTCAGGCTATGGGCTTTTCCACTAAGAAGAGTGATTTAAGCATCATACAAGGGCTTGATCCAAGAGCGCAATCCATTCTGAAAGCGTCAGGTATTAAAAATTGGGCTGACCTTTCTGCAACTACGCCAGACTATTTGAAAAAAGTTTTAGGCGATGCAGGTTATAAATACGACTCTAGTATTGACTCTTGGCCAGCTCAGGCTTCCATGGCTACTTCAGGAAATTGGGCAAAATTAAAAGCGTTCCAAACAGAACAATACGGAAAGTCCGTTCAAGAAAATGGACTTTTGGCATTAAGAGGAATCACGGATGAGGCAGTCAAAACATTAGAAGCCAATGGAATTGGCTCTATTGAAGAACTAGCTGATGCGGATAACTATACCTTATACAATGCCTTCGGTGGAGCTAGTGGAACTTATAATTGGTATTATCTGAGAAATCAAGCAAGATATGCTAGAGATGGGGAATGGAAAACATTTGAGACCTACCAATCAGACAGCTTCGCTTTAGCATTCCGACCAGATAACTTGCAAGTAATTGAAGGTATTGGACCAAAAATTCAAGAATTATTGAATCAAAACGGTATTATCACTTGGGCAAACTTGGCGCAAGAAACGCCAGAAAGACTAAGAGAAATGCTTGATGCAGGCGGACCATCTTTTAAAATGCATGACCCTAAAAGTTGGCCAGAGCAGGCACGCCTCGCTGATGCGGATAACTGGGAGGATTTGATTAAATATCAAAAATTCTTAGATAGTGGTCGCGAAGCAGTAGGCGATTTTGATTCACCATCAAAAGTAGAAAAAATGATGATTAAAACGTTAGGTATTATTTCTAATCCTGACGATTTGAAAATTGTAGAAGGTATTGGACCAAA
>DAITMC010000111.1:1331-11503 GCA_036835365.1 Saprospiraceae bacterium | reverse complement strand
AAACACGCGAACATATCCTTCTTGCTCGTCAGGTAGGTGTTCCTAAGATTGTTGTCTTTATGAACAAGGTTGACCTTGTGGATGATGAAGAAATGTTAGAACTTGTAGAGATGGAAGTTCGTGAGCTACTAGAGCAGTACGAATTTGGTGGTGATGATGCGTCTATCATTAAAGGTTCTGCATTGAAAGCCTTAGAGGGTGATCAAGGCGCAAAAGATTCAATCATGGAATTGATGAATGCTTGTGATACCGATATTCCAGAGCCAGAGCGTTTGGTTGACCAGCCATTCTTGATGCCTATCGAAGATGTTTTCTCTATCACAGGTCGTGGTACAGTAGCAACAGGTCGTATCGAAAGAGGAGTAATCAATGTAGGAGATAGTGTTGAAATCATCGGGATGCAAAAAGAAGGTGAAAAGAAATTGGTTTCAACAGTGACAGGAGTAGAAATGTTCCGTAAACTTTTGGACAGAGGAGAAGCAGGTGACAACGCAGGTATTCTACTTCGCG
Source organism: Saprospiraceae bacterium (assembly GCA_036835365.1). Lineage (GTDB taxonomy): Bacteria > Bacteroidota > Bacteroidia > Chitinophagales > Saprospiraceae > JAAUTG01. The sequence continues at coordinate 10,993 of DAITMC010000111.1, read as the reverse complement.
GTATAGACAAGGAGGCTATCAGAAGGGGGATGGTAATCTGTAAGCCTGGTTCTGTTAAACCGCATAAGAAATTTAAGTGCGAGGTGTATGTTTTAGGAAAAGACGAAGGAGGTCGCCATACACCATTCTTTAATGGTTACCGTCCACAGTTTTATTTCCGTACAACAGACGTAACTGGTGATGTAAAACTACCAGAGAATGTAGAAATGGTGATGCCAGGCGATAATGTATCATTAGAAGTTACTTTGCTAAGTTCTATTGCGATGGAAAAAGGTTTGCGCTTCGCTATTCGTGAAGGCGGTCGTACAGTTGGCGCAGGTCAGGTTACAGAGATTTTAGAATAATTAGTGTAATACTTTTTAGGTATTTATCTGTTAGTTTATCAAGCTAAAATAGCAGTATTAGGAGTTTCAAAGCGTTAAAAAATTTGAAACTCCTAACTCATAAATACTAATTTACGGGCATAGCTCAGCTGGTAGAGCGGCGGTCTCCAAAACCGTAGGCCGTGGGTTCGAATCCTACTGCCCGTGCAAGTTAAATAAATACAATGGAAAGAATAAGGCTCTATATTAAAGAGAGTTATGATGAGTTAGTCAACAAGGTGACTTGGCCTCCGGTCAAAAGCCTTCAAAGTAACTCTATCCTAGTGGTAGTAACTTCTTTGATTTTCGCACTTTTGGTTTTTGTTATGGACTTAGTGTCCAATAATTCATTAAAGTTCATTTACGGTTTATTCAACTAGACCTTTTTCAAATAGAAAAGATTGTTATCTCATGGCTGAAGGCTATAAGTGGTACTCACTGAGAGTAATAAGTGGTAAAGAAAAGAAAATAAAGGAACGCCTAGATACAGAGATACAACGTAATGGGTGGAATGAAGTTATTGCTCAGATTCTGGTGCCTTCCGAAAAAATATATAAGATTCGAGGTGGAAAGAAAATGATATATGAAAAAAATATTCTACCAGGATACATTTTAGTAGAAGCCAACCCTGAAAAGTTTAATGGTGAGGTGGTTCAAGCAATAGCAGGGATGCAGAACGTAATTAATTTTTTAGGCGGCAATGTGCCCATACCAATGAGAGATACCGAAGCCAACAGAATGCTGGGTAGAGTGGATGAATCGCAATCAGCTGGAGAGTCGCTAAGTGAGCCTTTCATAGTCGGAGAAACAGTAAAAATAGTAGATGGTGCTTTCAAAGAGTTTATAGGGGAGGTTCAAGAGATTAATGAGGAACGAAAAAAAATAAAAGTAATTGTGAAAATATTCGGTAGAGGTACAGAGGTAGAACTCAACTTTCTACAAGTGGAAAAGCAGCAATAGTAAATATCATTAAGTTTAAGCATTATGGCTAAAGAAATATCTACGTACATCAAATTACAGGCTAAAGGAGGACAAGCTAATCCAGCACCGCCGATTGGACCAGCACTAGGTTCCAAAGGGGTGAACATAATGGAATTTTGTAAGCGTTTCAATGCGCAGACGCAGGATAAAATGGGACAAATACTGCCCGTAATTGTTACTGTATTTACTGATAAATCATTTGAATTTGTCATAAAAACACAGCCTGCAGCTATGCAATTAATGGCTGCTGCTAAGGCAAAAAAAGGATCACCTGTTCCAAACCGAGATAAAATCGGTACAGTGACGTGGGAGCAAGTAAAGGAAATTGCCGAAAATAAAATGCCAGATTTGAATGCCTTTACCATTGACTCTGCTATGAAAATGGTAGCTGGTACTGCAAGAAGTATGGGGTTGACGGTAACAGGTAATGCCCCTTGGGAAGGAGAGGCAAAAAGTGATAATTAAGGAGTTATTTATTTTTATTTTAATATAATTGATAACAAGGGAGTTCTATACTATAATATAGGACGATAGTACCTTAAAATTTAGATAATGGCTAAAGTTTCTAAGAAAAGAGCTGCCGTCAATGCTAAGATAGACAAAAGTAAGCTCTATACTGTTGACGAAGCAATGACCCTCGTGAAAGAGGTTAACCTCGCCAAATTTGATGCCTCAGTGGATGTACACGTTCGACTAGGTGTTGACCCTCGTAAAGCAGATCAAGCTATTCGTGGCACGGTTATATTACCTAATGGTACAGGTAAGACTAAAACAGTACTTGTATTCTGTACATCAGATAAAGAAGAAGAAGCAAAAGCAGCGGGAGCAGATTATGTTGGTCTGGATGATTTGATTCAAAAAATTCAAGATGGTTGGACAGATTTTGATGTCGCAGTGGCTATGCCGCAGGTCATGGCAAAAGTAGGTAGAATTGGTAGAATACTAGGTCCTCGTGGCTTAATGCCTAACCCTAAAACAGGTACAGTAACCATGAATGTTGGTGATGCAGTATCAGATGTAAAAGGGGGTAAAATATCTTTTAGGGTAGATAAGTACGGTATTGTTCACTCTTCCGTCGGCAGAGTATCCTTTGAACCCGAAAAGTTATCACAGAATGCACAAGAGTTATTGTCCACGTTGATGAAGATGAAGCCTTCTTCGGCAAAAGGAGCTTATATGAAATCCGTTACGATAGCATCAACGATGAGTCCAGGTGTTAAGGTAGATGTTAAAACAATTCGATAATCTTTAATCATCTTATTGATTGTTTAAATTTAAAATACAATGATAAAATCAGATAAAGCTCTTCTTTTAGAAGAACTAACAGATAAATTCGGGGAAGCAAGTTTTTTTTATTTGACAGACTTCTCTGCCATGACAGTAGAGGAAACGAATGCTTTCCGACGCAAATGCTTTGAGCATAAAATTGAAATGCGGGTTGTAAAGAATAAATTAATAAAGGTTTCTTTAGACCGTATTAATGCAGAAAATTATAAACCGATTTATCCTTATTTAAAAGGACACACGGCAGTACTCTTCTCAGAAGATGGAAAAGCACCGGCGCTCCTGCTAAAAGAGCATAAGAAAAAATCAGATAAGCCAGCATTAAAGGCTGCTTATATAGATCAAGATGTCATCGGTGGTGAAGACCAGTTGGATTTCTTGACCAAGATGAAATCAAAAGCAGACTTACTTGCAGAGTTGCTAGGGTTGTTGAGATCACCAGCAAGTAATCTAGTAGCAGCAATAGAAAGTCCAGGTCAAACACTGGTAGGTAGCTTGAATTACGGTGGTGCCACCGTCTTAGGATTGTTGAAATCCATTGAAGAAAAAGATCAATAATCAGCAGTTGGTTATTGTAAGGAACAAGGCTTCCATCAAAGTAGTCAAGATGAGTTGGCTACCTTTATTTATAATATGTTACGCACCATTATGTTATGAATCTAATGGTTTAATATTTTAAAATTATTTTACAATGGCAGATGCAAGACAGATCGCAGAAATGCTAGTCAACCTTACACTTAAGGAAGTAACAGAAGTTACAAAGATATTAGAAGATGAATATGGTATTAAGCCAGCAGCAGGAGGTGGTGCTGTGATGATGGCTGCACCAGCGGCAGGTGGCGACGAAGGTGGAGGTGCAGCGGCTCCAGTTGAACAAACAGAGTTTGATGTAATCCTTTCATCAGGTGGTGCTCAAAAGCTAAAGGTGGTGAAAGAAGTGAAAACCCTACTTAACTTAGGGTTGAAAGAAGCAAAGGACTTAGTAGATGGCGCACCTCAAACATTGAAAGAGAAAGTTTCAAAAGAAGAGGCGGAGCAGTTGAAAAAAGCACTTGAGGAAGTAGGCGCAGAAGTACAAATTAAGTAAGTATTTTTGTTGTACACCTTTCCAAAGGTGGTATTAGGCTTATTAAGTACAGTATCTGTACTTGATAAGCCTGTACTTGTATATACACGCGTACAGGAGTAAAATAACTAAAATTACAATGAAGTGATGAACTATAAACACTAAAGAGCCGTTTAAGTTAGTTATTAATCATTTATGGTAAACTACTTACTTAAATAATTATGTTTATAAATCGCACATAGCTATTGGATAGCCGTTTAATTTGGTTTCAAGGTTCTTTCTTTTCCTTTTATCTCTAGTAAAAACAATAACAATAAATGACTTCAACCATCGGTACTTTAACTGCTGAACAAAAGAGATTCAACTTTGGTAAGTCGAGAGTAATCGCCGACTATCCTGATTTTCTTGAGATTCAGCTCAAGTCGTTCCAAGAGTTCTTTCAATTGGAGACGACACCAGAAAATAGGATGAATGAAGGGTTGTATAAAGTATTTCAAGAGAACTTTCCTATCACAGATGCCCGGAATATTTTTGTTCTTGAGTTCTTAGATTATTTTGTTGATCCCCCAAGATATTCTATTGAGGAATGTATGCACAGAGGATTAACATATAGTGTGCCGCTGAAGGCGAAATTGCGTTTGTCTTGCAACGATGAAGACCATGTTGATTTCAAGACAATGGTACAAGACGTGTTCTTGGGCAATATTCCTTACATGACTCCCAAAGGTACTTTTGTCGTGAACGGTGCCGAAAGAATTATCGTTTCGCAATTACATCGCTCACCAGGTGTATTTTTTGGGCAAACTTTTCACCCCAATGGGACAAAGATTTATTCCGCTAGAGTAATTCCTTTTAAGGGCGCATGGATGGAATTTGCTACGGATATCAATACGGTAATGTATGCTTACATTGACCGTAAAAAGAAATTTCCAGTAACTACGCTCCTTCGCGCTATTGGCTATGATACGGATAGAGCTATCCTGAATATATTTGGATTGGCAGATGAGGTTCATGCAGATAGAGATTCTCTTGAGCAATCAATCGGAAGAAGACTTGCAGCAAGGGTATTAAGAGCATGGACAGAGGACTTTGTGGATGAGGATACAGGGGAGGTCACTACTATGGAGCGTAGCCTTATCATACTAGAGCGAGATGTTGTTTTGGATGAAGATAACATCGAAATGATTCTAGATTCTGGTGTGGATACTGTTGTGCTTCAGCGCGAGGATGTTGAAGATGACTTCTCTATCATATACAATACCTTACAGAAAGACCCTTCTAGTTCAGAGACAGAAGCGGTAGCTTATATTTATAAACAACTTCGAGGTGCTGAACCACCTGATGAAGAAACGGCACGCGGTATCATTGATAAATTATTTTTCTCTGATAAACGCTACAATCTTGGAGAAGTAGGTCGGTACAAAATCAATCGTAAGCTCAACCTTAGCACGTCTGACGAAACGTTGGTGTTGACGAAAGAAGATATTATCGAAATTGTGCGCTACTTGGTACAATTGATGAACCAAAAAGCAGAAATTGATGATATAGACCACTTGAGCAATCGTAGGGTTCGTTCAGTAGGTGAGCAATTATATGCTCAATTTGGGGTGGGTTTAGCAAGAATGGCGCGAACTATTCGCGAGCGTATGAATGTTCGAGATAATGAAGTATTCACTCCGATTGACTTAATCAATGCTCGTACGCTTTCGTCCGTTATCAATTCGTTTTTTGGTACGAGCCAGTTGTCCCAATTCTGTGATCAAACGAATCCATTATCTGAGATAACGCATAAGAGAAGAATCTCAGCGCTTGGTCCTGGTGGCTTATCAAGAGAGCGTGCTGGTTTTGAGGTTAGGGATGTACACTATTCTCACTACGGTCGTTTATGTACGATTGAAACTCCAGAGGGTCCAAATATTGGTCTGATTTCTACCTTATGTGTTCATGCGAAGCTCAACAAGATGGGATTCCTAGAAACGCCTTACCGCAAAGTAAATGATGGCATTGTGGATTTGAAAAATCCAATAAAGTATCTTTCGGCAGAAGGCGAGGATTTTATGAAAATTGCACAAGCCAATGCTATTGTAAGTGAAACTGGCGCATTCGAATCCGATAGGGTGAAATGTAGAGAGCGTGGTGAATTTCCAATATTAGAGCCTGATGAGATTGAGTATATGGATGTTGCGCCTAACCAGATTGTAGGAGTTTCTGCATCTATGATTCCTTTTTTGGAAAATGATGATGCTAACCGTGCGCTCATGGGTTCTAATATGCAACGTCAAGCCGTTCCTCTATTGCGTCCTAGCTCTCCGATTGTCGGTACTGGACTAGAAGGTAAAGTAGCGCGTGATAGCCGAATTATGATAAACGCTGAAGGAGAAGGAACTGTGGAATATGTAGATGCTAACGAGATTGTAATTCGATATGATAGAACGGAAGAAGAACAATTGATTTCTTTTGAAGACAATGTGAAAACTTATAACTTGATTAAGTTCCAGAAAACGAATCAAGGCACTTGTATCAATTTGAAACCTATTGTTAGAAAAGGGGAAAGAGTAGTAAAGGGTCAAATTCTTTGTGATGGTTATGCTACCGATAAAGGAGAATTGGCACTCGGACAGAATCTGAAGGTGGCGTTCATGCCTTGGAAAGGATATAACTTTGAGGATGCAATCGTGCTATCTGAAAATGTGGTACGCAATGATATTTTCACTTCTCTACATATCGAACATTTTGAGATGGATGTTCGTGATACAAAACTGGGTGAAGAAGAACTAACAAATGATATTCCAAACGTATCGGAAGATGCTACCAAAGATTTGGACGAAAACGGTATTATTAGAATAGGGGCTTGGGTGAAAGAAGGCGATATCTTAATTGGTAAAATTACGCCTAAAGGAGAATCTGATCCAACTCCAGAGGAAAAGCTGCTGCGCGCGATATTCGGCGATAAAGCGGGTGATGTGAAAGATGCTTCTATGAAAGCGCCGCCATCCATGAAAGGAGTGGTTATTGATAAGCAACTTTTCGCTAGAGCTAAAAAAGATAAGGTACAAAAAAGTAGCGAGAAGAACCAATTGGATCAATTAGAAGATACGCATGAGATTGCAAAAAATGATCTTCAAACTATTTTGATTGATAAGCTCCTGACACTTTTAAATGATAAAAAATCGAAGGGTGTAAGAAGTATTTATAACGAACCTGTTGTACCTGAAGGGGTTAGATTTAGCCAAGTTGTACTTCGAGAAATAGATTATACCACCGTTGATTACAACAATTGGACGGATGATGCCTACACAAACACTCTGATTGCTCGACTGTTACATAATTTCAATATCAAGTTGAATGAGGAAATAGGCCATTATAAAAGAAACAAGTTCAATATTAGTATTGGAGATGAGCTACCTGCGGGCGTTTTGAAATTAGCTAAAGTCTATTTGGCTAAAAAACGCAAACTCAAAGTAGGAGATAAGCTCGCTGGTCGCCATGGTAATAAAGGAATTGTGGCTCGAATTGTGAGACTTGAAGATATGCCATTCTTAGAAGATGGTACTCCAGTGGATATTGTACTTAATCCTTTGGGCGTGCCTTCTCGTATGAACATTGGGCAAATTTTTGAAACCGTACTCGGTTGGGCAGGTGAAAAACTTGGCATGAAATTCGGAACACCTATTTTTGATGGTGCTACAATGGACGAAATTGAGCATTACATTCAAAAAGCTGGTTTACCAAGTTTAGGCCAGACCTACTTGCACGATGGAGAAACGGGCGACCGCTTCCATCAGCAAGCAACAGTAGGTGTTATCTATATGCTTAAACTATCACATATGGTAGATGACAAAATGCACGCTCGTTCTATTGGACCTTACTCCCTAATTACCCAACAGCCTCTAGGAGGTAAAGCTCAATTTGGAGGGCAACGTTTCGGAGAGATGGAAGTTTGGGCGTTGGAAGCATTTGGTGCCGCCAATATCCTACAAGAGCTACTTACTATCAAGTCCGACGACATACAAGGGCGCGCTAAAGCATATGAAGCTATTGTGAAAGGAGATCCACTGCCACAGCCGAACATACCAGAATCGTTCAATGTATTGATACATGAATTACGAGGTCTAGCGCTTGATGTAAAATTTGATTAACATTTAAGCAATGGATATTGGACATTAAGTTTTGGGAAATTTTTTCTCGCCTACACGTCCAATATCTATTGCTCAATACACCAATATAATTATGCCATTTAAAAAAGATAATCGCGTTCAAAATCAGGAATTTGAAAAGATCACGATAAGTCTTGCTTCACCAGATGACATTCTGGAGCGGTCTTATGGAGAGGTGTTAAAGCCAGAAACCATCAACTATCGCTCTTATAAGCCAGAGCGAGATGGTCTTTTTTGCGAGCGTATTTTCGGTCCAGTAAAGGATTATGAATGCTATTGTGGAAAATACAAAAGGATAAGATATAAGGGGATTGTATGTGATAGATGTGGTGTAGAAGTGACGGAAAAGAAAGTTCGTCGCGAAAGAATGGGACATATCAAATTGGTAGTCCCTGTGGTACACATATGGTTCTTTAAGTCATTACCTAATAAAATTGGGTATTTGCTTGGGCTTTCTTCCAAAAAATTGGAATCTATTGTTTACTACGAGCGATATGTGGTTATTAATCCAGGCATAAAAGCAGATGATAATATTGAAAAATATGCCCTACTCACAGAGGAGGAATACTTGGAAATTTTAGAGTCTTTACCGGCAGACAATCATCAACTTCCTGAAGATGATGCTAATCGCTTTGTCGCTAAAATGGGGGCAGAGGCAGTCCGAGATTTATTGATGACCTTGGATTTGGATAAACTTTCTTATGAATTGCGCCACTCTGCGGCTAACGAAACTTCACAACAAAGAAAATCAGAAGCCCTAAAGCGACTACGAGTAGTCGAAGCATTCAGAGATGGTATTTCAAGAACAGAAAATCGTCCAGAGTGGACTATTATACAGTATTTGCCTGTCGTACCGCCTGAATTGCGACCACTTGTACCGCTCGATGGTGGTAGATTTGCTAGCTCTGATTTGAACGACCTTTATCGAAGAGTGATTATTAGAAATAATCGCTTGAAAAGACTTTTAGAAATCAAAGCACCAGAAGTGATTTTGCGCAATGAAAAGCGAATGCTGCAAGAAGCAGTTGACTCTTTGTTTGACAATTCACGAAAGTCCAATGCAGTAAAAGCAGAAGGAGGAAGAGCTTTGAAGTCGCTCAGTGATATTTTGAAGGGCAAGCAAGGACGTTTCCGCCAAAACTTATTGGGTAAACGTGTGGATTACTCTGGTCGTTCAGTTATTGTGGTTGGTCCCACTTTGAAATTGCACGAATGTGGTTTGCCGAAAGAAATGGCGGCTGAGTTATTTAAGCCATTCATTATTCGCAAGTTAATTGAAAGAGGAATTGTAAAGACGGTTAAATCTGCTAAAAAGCTGGTAGATAAAAAAGATGCCATCATTTGGGAAATTTTGGAAAACGTATTGAAAGGACACCCCGTACTACTCAACCGTGCACCAACATTGCACCGTCTTTCTATACAGTCCTTTCAACCGACGATTATCGAAGGGAAAGCAATACAGTTACACCCATTAGTGTGTGGTGCTTTCAATGCGGACTTTGATGGTGACCAGATGGCAGTGCACGTACCGCTAAGCCAAGCAGCGATTTTGGAAGCACAAATTTTGATGCTTTCTTCTCATAATATGTTGAATCCGCAAAACGGTTCACCTGTTACGCTGCCTTCTCAGGATATGATTCTTGGTCTTTATTACATTACCAAGCACCGTTCTTCTACTGCTGAAGTTAAGGTGAAAGGGGAAGGAAGAAAGTTTTATTCCGCCGAAGAAGTGATTATTGCCTACAATGAAGGGAAACTGGATTTGCATGCGAAGATAAAAGTTCGAGTAAAAACAGAGGATGAAAAAGGTAA
>DAITMC010000111.1:0-1231 GCA_036835365.1 Saprospiraceae bacterium | reverse complement strand
ATGAGGGGCTTGATGGCAAAACCGCGTAAATCTGGAGATACTGGAAATGCTGTAATTGAGAACCCTATCTTAGCTAACTTTATCGAAGGACTTTCCGTTTTGGAATACTTCATTTCCACACACGGTGCGCGTAAAGGTCTAGCGGATACAGCGCTAAAAACGGCAGATGCTGGTTATTTAACTCGTCGTTTAGTGGATGTAGCTCAAGATGTAGTGATTATGGAAGAAGACTGCGAGACGCTTCGTGGTATTGAGATGTCTGCTTTGAAAGATAACGACAAGATTGTGCAGAATCTATCAGAAAGAATTGAAGGTAGATATACCCTTTATGATGTTGTTCACCCTGTTACAGATGAGCTTATCCTCAAAGCAGGACAATATATTGATGAAAAGACAGCCAAATATATTGAGAAGGTGGGTATAGAAGAGGTTACTATTCGCTCTGTACTCACTTGCGAAACGAAGCGCGGTGTTTGTAGAAAATGTTATGGTAATAACCTTGCAACTGGTCGTATTGCAGAGCGTGGTGATGCAGTAGGTATTATTGCGGCTCAATCCATTGGTGAGCCAGGCACACAGTTGACGCTCCGTACTTTCCACGTAGGTGGTGTAGCTTCGGTTACTAAACAAGAATCCATATTGACGGCTAAATTTGATGGCTTTGTTGAGCTGGATAATGTGAAGATAGTCGAAAACGATGACAAGACCAATATTGTACTCTCTCGTTCGGGAGAATTGCGTATTACTGATGAACGCCGAACAAAGCAATATTCTTCTAGCTATATTCCATATGGGGCGACGCTTTTCGTGAAGCAAGGACAAAAAGTAAGTAAAGGACAAAAACTTTGCGAATGGGACCCATTCAATGCTGTTATTGTTTCTGAATATTCTGGTATTGCACAATTTGAGTCGGTTGAAGAAAATGTAACTTTCCGTAGAGAGCGTGATGATCAAACGGGGTATGAAGATAAAGTAGTGATTGAATCAAGGAATAAGAAAAAAATTCCTAGTATTCAGATTATTAGTACTGATGGTGAAGTGCTGAAAAACTACAATTTACCAGTAGGTGCCTATATCTCTATTGACAACGGCGATGCGGTAGAGGCAGGTCAGAAAATAGTTAAAATTCCTCGAAAATTAGGGGGAATCCAAGATATTACCGGTGGTTTGCCAAGAGTAACAGAGTTATTTGAAGCAAGAAATCCATCCAACCCTGCTGTGGTTTCTGAGG
>DAITMC010000110.1:0-11564 GCA_036835365.1 Saprospiraceae bacterium | reverse complement strand
TTACATGTAATTCAAGCCTTAAAACAAAATCAATTATGATAAAGCATATTTTCACTCTTATTTGGAATCGTAGAAAGAAAAATGCCCTCATTTTTGTAGAAGTGTTGGTTGCATTTTTTATACTCTTTGTGGTATTTGCATATGTTATTGAAAATATGCGAAAATACACTCAACCGCTTGGTTTTGAATATGAAAATATATGGTCAGTTCGCTTAATGACACCTGATGATGCAGACTCTTTGGAAGTGGCAACTATGAAGGAAACCCTGAGAAGTGAATTGTTGGATATGCCAGAAATAGAATCTGTGGCTTTTGCCAACAATATTGCGCCATTTAGTTACAGTATATGGTCATCTGGAAACAATAATAATGGTTTTGATATGTGGGCAGCTATGAGTTTTGTGGATGATAATTATGCAAAAACACTGGGTATGAATGTAGTAGAAGGCAGGTGGTTCGATGAAAGCGATAAAAGCGCCAAGTATCCTCCTGTGGTAGTGAATCAAAAATTTGTGAACGAATATTTTAACGGCAAATCCATTGTGGATAGCGTTTACATTTTTGATAATAAAGAAGAGCATAAAGTAATTGGTATAGTTGATTACTACAAGTATCGCGGTGAATTTGAACCTGAATATGAAATGGCAATCTTTAGACAACCTTATCAGTTGAAGGATGCAAGATCGGCGTATCTTCGCTTAAAAGATGGTGTTGACAAAACCTTTGAGCTAAAACTCAATCAAACAGTTGCTCAAATCACGAAAACCAACGATTTTATTATTGACTATTTGGATAGCCAGCGCATTCGGCAAAGCCGCAGCACTTGGATTCCTGTTATTGCTTTACTTAGTATCTGTACTTTTCTGATTCTGAATGTGGCACTTGGACTGTTTGGGGTGCTGTGGTACAATATCAGCAAGCGGAAAGGGGAAATTGGGTTGCGCCGTGCGATAGGTGCCACTAAACCCGCTATTGTTGGGCAGTTTATGGGAGAAATCCTGCTATTGGTGGGGCTTGCTGTTTTCATTGCTACGATTTTTGCCATTCAAATTCCACTTTTGGATGTTGTGGAGGTAGAGGATAGTAATTTTTATTACGCACTTCTCGCTAGTATCTTGGTTATTTTATTGATTGTTTTGCTTTGTACCCTATATCCAAGTTTGCGTGCATCTCGCATTCAGCCTGCGGTGGCGTTGCATGAGGAATAAAATAATTTTATCGGATAAAATAAAATTTTGAAATATCCGATAAAATAAACACCTTTGTGAGAAAGGAAAAAATATGTGGACGTTTCAACTGGACAACCTACTAGAGCTACAAACGACCTTCGATCGTTTGTTAGACAAAAAGCAAGTATTAGATGCAGCTAGACCGCTGCCTAATAGTGCTTTGTATAAAATCAAAGAAAGTTTGTCTGTGGAATGGACTTACAATTCCAACAGCATTGAAGGCAATACACTCACGCTGCAAGAAACCCACATGGTGCTGCAAGAAGGCATTACCATAAAAGGGAAATCCTTGCGAGAACATTTTGAAGCCTTCAACCACGACAAAGCCTTGGATTTGGTATATGAATTGGCAGATAAGCACCAAAAATTAAGTGCTATGGACATTATGAACGTTCATGCGCTGGTGCTGCGGAGTATTGAGGATGATTATGCAGGTCGGTTTAGAAATGGAGGCGTACGTATTTCTGGTGCAAATTTTTCGCCGCCTAATGCGCGAAAAGTACCCGATTTGATGGACGAACTCATAGCATTCACCAACGACAATCCATTAGGGTTGAATGACGTTGTGTTGGCAACTATTTTTCATCATAAATTTGTTTGGATTCATCCATTTTTTGATGGCAATGGTCGTACAGTTCGGTTGATAATGAATTTGTTGTTGATGCGCAAGGGTTTTCCGCCAGCCATTATTTTGAAAAGCGACCGAGCTAAGTATTACAAAGCGTTGAACTATGCCAATAATGGAGATTATAGCAAGTTAGCTTTATTGATGGCACAGGCTTTAGAGCGTACTTTGAATATTTATTTGAGCGTGCTGCCTTCTACGGAGGAGGAGTATCTTCCGATTGGGCAGCTCGTTGAAGAACCAGAACTGCCTTATGGGCAAGAATATATCAGTTTATTAGCACGGCAAGGAAAAATTGATGCTTACAAAGAAGGCAGAACTTGGATGACCTCGAAGAAAGCAATTTTGGATTACATGAACCCAACAGCGCGAAAAGATGCTAAAACGACTGCTGGTAGGAAAAAGAAGGTGGTTCGTAAAACAGATTAGTTATTAGTCAATTTAGCTCAATCATTTTTTATTCCTATGAAAGCAAAGCCCTTTATTTTAGTGATTGATGATGACGCAGCGATTTGCAAAGCGATTCAACTGCTTTTGAAGCGGATGAATATGGAGGTTGATGAAATTCAACGCCCCAGCCAAGTAATGCCTTTTTTGGAGCAACGACTTCCAGACCTTGTTTTGCTAGACATGAATTTCACTATTGATACTTCTGGTAAGCAAGGTTTGGCGATGCTGGAAAAAATAAAAACAACTTATCCTAACTTGCCAGTTATACTGATTACGGGTTGGGCAACCGTGCAATTGGCGGTGCAAGGAATGAAAATGGGCGCTAAGGATTTTTTGGCAAAACCGTGGGATAATAAAATGTTGATAAGTGCTATCCAAAGTGTGTTGACCTTAAAATCCACGCCATTGGTAGAGACAAAAGCCATCAACTTTGAGCATATTGTTGGCGAACATCCCGCTTTTTTGAGTGTGCTGAACATGGCAAAGCGCGTTGCAAAGACAGACGCTAGTGTACTGATTGTCGGAGAAAGTGGCGTAGGAAAGGAGTTGATTGCAGAGGCAATTCACTATGATAGCCTTCGGACGGAACGCCCTTTTGTGAAAGTAAACTTAGGTGGTATTTCGAGCAGTTTGTTTGAAAGCGAACTTTTTGGACATAAAAAAGGTGCTTTTACGGATGCAGTGGCAGACCGAAAAGGTCGCTTTGAACTGGCAGATTCAGGGACAATTTTTTTAGACGAAATTGGCGACTTAGCACTGCCTAATCAGGTGAAGCTGCTGCGCGTGTTGCAAGAACGAACGTTTGAGCCATTGGGTAGCAGCCACTCCAAAAAAGTGGATGTGCGTATTATTAGTGCAACGAATAAGCATTTGGAGGCAATGATTGCCAATGGTACTTTTCGAGAGGATTTGTATTATCGCATCAATCTGATTAAGATAGAAGTACCAGCTTTGCGTGAACGAACGTCGGATATTCCGCTGATTGCTGATTTTTTTATTCAAAACCTCAAATTCACTTACGATAGAGATGCGCTTATGATTACGGACGAAGCTAAAGCGTGGCTGAAAGCACAACCTTTTGTGGGTAATATTAGGGAGTTGAAAAATTTGGTAGAACGAACCGTATTAATGTCTTCGCACGATGAATTGATGATGGACGATTTTAAGCAGCATTATCAAATGGCAACCAATGCGAATACCGCTTTTGAGCAGATTTCTTTAGAGGAAATGGAACGCAAAATGATTCAAAAGGCAATGGACTTTCACAATTACAATGTGAGCCAAGCAGCAAAAGCATTGGGATTGACGCGCTCTGCAATGTACAGGCGATTGCAGAAGTTTGGATTCAGCCAAGAGGAATAATTTTTGTCAATTTTACGTATATCTAAATGTCGTTAAGGGTAAAATATACGCTATTCATGGTTGTTTTGCACCTCATTTTTGGGGTACTAATTTATCAACTCTTAGTAAAACAGCCAATTTTCCTTCTCTTGGCAGAGGTTGGTATTTTAGTTTCCATTGGATTATCTGTTGGGTTATATCAGGCTTTCATCAAGCCTTTGCGATTTATTTATGGTGGTGTAGAGGCGATTCGAGACAAGGATTACTCCATCAAGTTTTTGCCTGTGGGTAGCAAGGAAATGGATGGTATGATTGCTATTTACAATGATATGATGGATAATTTGCGGCAGGAGCGCACCAAAACAGAAGAGCAGCATTTTTTCCTAGAAAAGTTGATTGAGGCTTCCGATACAGGTATTTTAATTTTGGATTATGACGACCGATTCATCAGCGCAAATCCAGCAGCAACAAGGATTTTAGGGGAATCCATTTCTAATGCTCATCCTATCATTCAGCAAGTGATACCTTTGGAAGCGGGAGCATCTTTGGTACTAACAGTGAACGGAAGCCAAAAATACCGATGCGAAGTATCACAATTTGTTTACAAAGGCTTTCCACAAAAATTTATTTTACTACAAGAAGTGTCCAAAGAATTATTGGCGGCAGAAAAAGAAGCATACAGCAAAGTTATCCGTATGATGGCGCATGAGGTGAACAATTCTATTGGTGCAATCAATTCTATTTTAAGTTCTGTGATTGAATTTGAAGAATTAGAAGGCGACTGGGGACTAGAAATAAAAAGTGCGTTGCAGGTGGCACATCAACGCAATGTGCGTTTGAACCAATTTATGCGCAATTTTGCAGATGTGGTACGCTTGCCTAAACCGCAGTTGCAACGAGTTAATTTGAACAAAGTGATTGAACAAACGGTACAACTTATTCAAAATCAATTAGTCAGCCAAGTGATTGAGATAGAAATGGAACTTCCTAGCACAACCATTCATCTTCAAGCAGATGAACAACAGATAGAGCAGGTGCTACTCAATATTCTAAAAAATGCGATGGAAGCTATTGAGCAGCAAGGCAATATAAAAATCATTTTGACCCCAAAGCCGATTACGCTTAGTATTTGGGATAATGGTTGCGGTATTGCGGCAGCAGACCAGGAAAAAATATTTACGACCCCTTTCTTTAGCACTAAAACAGAAGGTCAGGGCGTTGGTTTGATGCTGGTGCGCGAAATTTTACTTAATCACAATGCTCGTTTTTCGTTGCGCAGTTTTGAAAATGGCTGGACGGTATTTGAGATAATATTTTCCAATTAACCAAAATTTCCACCTACGTAATCTTTTGTGAGTTGTGCTTGTGGAGCATTAAAAATTTGTGTGGTTGTACCAAATTCGATTAAATCACCTAAATACATCACTGCTGTAAAATCGGAAATGCGCTGTGCTTGTTGCATGTTGTGCGTTACAATAATAATCGTAAAATCTTGTTTGAGTTGAACGATTAATTCCTCTATTTTAGCGGTACTTATAGGGTCAAGTGCAGAGCAGGGTTCGTCCATGAGAATAACTTCTGGCTCAACGGCAACAGCTCTTGCAATGCAGAGGCGTTGTTGCTGCCCTCCTGAAAGAGATAAAGCTGATTTGTTCAAATCATCTTTTACTTCATTCCACAAATAACTGCTTTTTAGTGCAATTTCTACTTTTTCTTGAAGTTTGGCTTTATTTCGTTCACCATTGATTTTCAATCCGTAAGCTACATTTTCAAAAATGGACTTAGGAAACGGATTAGGCTTTTGAAAGACCATACCAATATGTCGTCTAATTTCCACAACGTCTATATTTTTACTGTAAACACTTTTTCCATCTAGAAGTACATCACCTGTAATTTTTGCGTCGGGAGAGAGGTCGTGCATTCGGTTTATGCTTCGCAAAAGGGTAGATTTGCCGCATCCTGAAGGACCAATGAGTGCCACCACTCTGTTTTTAGGTACGGTAAGATGAACACCTTTCAGCACTTGTTTCTTGCCAAAAAAAAGGTCAAGGTTTCTAACTTCGATTTTGTTTTCCATATCAATATAGTCTTTTACGATAGCGACTTCTAATAATGAAAGCAATAAGATTCAATAAAAACACCAATCCAATTAGCACCAGTGCAGTTCCGTAGGCAAGTGGTCGCACTTGTTCAATAGCGTGATGCTGAGTAGAAAGGATGTATAGATGATAGGGCAATGCCATAAATTCGCTAAAAATATTAGCAGGCAAATAACGCTGATAAAACACGACTCCTGTGAAAAGAATGGGGGCAGTTTCCCCAGCCGCTCTTGAAAGTGTAAGTATAGTACCTGTAATGATGCCTGGTACAGCAAGCGGCAAAACAATGCGCCAGATGGCTTCCCATTTTGTAGAGCCTAAAGCTAAGGAGGCTTCTCGCAATCCTCTTGGCACATTTTTTAGTGCTTCTTCGGTGGTCGTGATGATGTAGGGCAAGGAAAGTAAGCCTAATGTTAAGCCAGACGAAATAACCGCTGTACCTAAATGCAATGCCCTCACAAAAATAGCAACGCCAAATAAACCGTAAATGATAGATGGCACGCCAGCCAAGTTGCGAATAGAAGCTCGAATGAGTTGCGTGAGCCAAGTATCAGCAGCATATTCATTGAGATAAATAGCACAAGCTATGCCTAAGGGAATAGCAAAAATAGTAGTGATGAGTGTTACTAAAAATGTACCCAGAATAGCTGGTAAAATACCACCTTCTGTCATTCCCCGTCTTGGGTATTGGGTAATAAAATTCCAACTTATTACCCCCGTTCCTTTGGTAAAAATATCAAAAAAGATAATCCCTAGAAAAGCAACGGCTAACATCGTGCAAAGCAGTAAAAAAGTGATGCCGATATATTGTGTTAAAGTACCTTTTTTCATTCGTGTTATTTATTGTCCTTGTCGGCGATAACCATAGGCAATTCGCTCTGCAATTAGATTGATAATCAAGGTAATGACAAACAATACTGCACCTATCGCAAATAGGCTATAATAGTGAGTTGTACCATAAGGGACTTCACCAAGTTCAATAGCGATAGTTGCTGTAATCGTTCTGATAGGGCTAAAGAATCCTTCGGGCATGATTAGTGCATTACCTGTTGCCATGAGCACGGTCATGGTTTCGCCAATAGCACGACCCAGCCCTAGCATGATGGCGGCAACAATGCCCGAAGCACAACTTGGTAGCACCACCCTAGTCAAAGTCATCCAACGATTCGCTCCTAGCGCATAAGAGGCTTCTTTGTAGGATTGAGGTACTGCATAAATAGCATCTTCAGCAATCGTAATGATAGTGGGCAATGCCATAACCGCTAGTAAAATTGAACCATTCAAGGCATTCAGTCCATTATTCAAATGAAATAGATTGGCTATAAAGGGACCAACCAGCACAATACCCAAAAAGCCAATCGCTACCGAAGGCACCGCAGCTAACATTTCAATAGCAGGTTTAACAATAGCAGCTACTCTTGGCGAAGCAAACTCTGCTAAGTACGCTGCTGACCCAATACCTATTGGGACAGCAATAAGCATTGAGCCTATGGTAACTAAAACCGTACTGACAACCATTGCGCCTATGCCAAACTCGGGGGATTCGTAAGCACCAGGATTCCAAGAAGTACTAAAGAAAAAATCTTTGGGATGTACTTCTTTGAAAGTAAGTACACCGTTGAATACCAACATTCCAAAAATACCGATTAAGGTGAGCAAAACAAAAATGCCAGCTACTTTGAAAAGTTGTTTAAAAAAAATATCCCAGAAATGTCTTCTACGCATAAGGCTTGAATTTTTACAATCCGTATTTACTGTTTTCCTTTCTGTATTGTGGTGTGATTGGAAAATAACCATTCCTACGCACAATTTCTTGACCTTCAGCGCTTAATTCATAAGCGATAAATGCCTTTGTCTTGTTCTCAGGCAATCCGTTGGTATATTGATACAATGGACGAGTAATGACATAATCTCCGTTAATAATCGCCTGAACGTCAGTAGGATTAACGGGCGTAGTATCTTCGTCTACTTTTACGGAAATGACTTTAATGCCTTCTGCCAAATCGCCAGCTTCATTAACGATATAACCAATACCTAAATAACCAATCGCATTAGGATCGGCTTTGATGGCTTCCAGTATTTGTGCAGTACCATTCATTTGCTTCATTCTGTTGGAATATTCTCCTTTTAAAATGTTTTGCTGCACAAAGACAAACGTACCTGAATTACTCTGCCTACCGTAGAGAGAAATGGGTGTATCCTTCCCTCCAACTTCTTTCCAACTGCTTACGTCTCCTCTAAAAATTTGTGCAATTTGTTCAACTGTTAACGCCTCCACCTCCACAGAAGGGTTAACCACAAAGGCAAGTGCATCAATAGCGAAGACAATTGGAATAACATTAATCCCTAATTTTACTGCTAGGTTCATTTCAGCATCTCGGAATTCGCGCGAAGAATTGGCAATATCACATTTCTGGTTCAGAAGTGCTGCAATACCTGTACCAGAGCCGCCACCCGTTACTGCGATAGAAATATCAGGGTCTTTCTCCATGAATGTTTCTGCTAAATCCAAAGCTAAATTCACCTCTGTATCAGAGCCTTTTATTTTGATGGATTGAAATCCCCGTTGGCTACAACCCCAAAATAGAATAAATAAACTCCAAATAAGTATCCGATTCATGCAGGTTTAATTTCTTGTTTTTTTTACATTATCGTGCTAAAGTAAAGTCCAAATGTTACCTGTGTGTTATCTTTTAGTTACGCCGCGTAAATTGGTCTATTTTTTATTCTTTCCGAACCACTTGGATGCGTTTGAAAAGAATACATTTGCAGCGAAAACAAACAAAAGACATTCGATTGGTAGCAACGATGAAGAAAATACATCTCATCATAGATTTTGATAGTACCTTCACTAAGGTAGAAGGATTGGATGTGCTGTGCGAAATTGTGCTAGAAGGAAGTCCAGAGAAAGAGCAGGTGCTAGAAAAGATAAAGCACATCACTAATCTTGGTATGGAGGGAGCTATTGATTTCCGTACTTCGCTAAAAGACCGACTTTTGTTATTGAAGGCACATAAAAATGACATTGCTCATTTAGCCGAAGTACTAAAAACTAAAATCTCAGATTCCTTTCTGCGCAATCAAAAAGAAATTGTGCCTTATCGCGATAGCGTATATATTGTTTCTAATGGTTTCAAAGATTTCATTGTACCTGTCATTGAACACTATGGGCTTCGAGGGGATATGGTGTTTGCCAATGAATTTACTTATGATGAATCGGGTTACGTCAAAGGATTTAACGAAAATAGCCCCCTTTCTGAAAGTGGGGGGAAACCAAAAATTATTCGCGATTTGAACTTAAAGGGCGATGTATATGTCATTGGTGATGGCTACAATGATTTTGAAATAAAAAAGGCGGGCTACGCCAATAAATTTTATCTATTCACTGAAAACGTGGTGCGTGAAAAAATGAAGCTAAGTGCTGATCATATTGCGCCGAACGTTGATGAAATACTTTACGAATTAAATATGGACAGAGCATTATCCTATCCTAAAAACCGCATCAAAGTTTTGCTACTAGAAGGCGTACACAAAGATGCGGTCAAATTATTTGAGACAGAAGGCTATCAAGTAGAATACCTTACAGATTCCTTGTCAGAGGATGAACTTTGCGAGCGCATCAAGGATGTTAACATTATTGGCATTCGCTCCAAAACAAAAATTACGGAAAAAGTAATCAAAAGCGCTAATCGCCTCATTAGTGTAGGGGCATTTTGTATTGGCACAAATCAGATTGATCTTAAATCCTGCACAGAACATGGCGTAGCAGTGTTTAATGCACCTTATAGCAACACCCGCTCGGTCGTAGAGTTGGCAATAGCGGAAATGGTACTATTGATTCGCAATTTGCCAGACAAAATAATGGCAATGCACCAAGGCAAATGGGAGAAATCAGCCAAAAATTCCTTTGAATTGCGCGGCAAAAAGTTAGGTATTATTGGCTATGGCAATATTGGCTCACAACTTTCTATCCTTGCCGAAGCAATGGGGATGGAAGTGTATTATTTTGACTTAGTAGAAAAATTGGCATTAGGCAACACTAAAAAATGCAATACTTTAGAAGAAATGTTGCGTTTAGTGGACGTTGTTTCTATCCATGTGGATGGAAGGTCTGAAAACAAATATTTCTTTGGCGAAACGCAGTTATCACAAATGAAAAAAGGAGCGTATCTCATCAACCTTTCCCGAGGGAAAGTCGTGGATATTCCTGCATTGC
Organism: Saprospiraceae bacterium; assembly: GCA_036835365.1. Lineage (GTDB taxonomy): Bacteria > Bacteroidota > Bacteroidia > Chitinophagales > Saprospiraceae > JAAUTG01. The sequence continues at coordinate 1,604 of DAITMC010000110.1, read as the reverse complement.
GTGAGGCTATTCTTTCTGGACAGCTCAATGGTTGTGCGGTAGATGTTTTTCCAAAAGAACCACGCGGCAATAACGATCCTTTTGTTTCTGAGTTGAGCTGCTTACCCAATACAATTTTAACGCCTCACATTGGCGGTAGCACGATGGAAGCGCAAGAAAATATTGGGAACTATGTCCCTAGTAAAATCATTACCTATATCAATACAGGCAGCACTTATGGTTGCTATAACTTACCCAACGTAACATTGCCTTCTTTTGAAAAAGCACATCGCTTGCTGCACATTCACAAAAACGTACCTAATGTACTTGCTCAAATCAACAATATTTTAGTCAAGCATGGGGCGAACATTGTCGGACAATACTTAAAAACGAATGAAGAAGTGGGCTATGTTATTATTGATGTCAATAAAGCATACAATCAACAATTGTTGGATGAATTGAAGCATATCGAACCCACTATTTGGTTCAGAGCATTGTATTAAACTGGTATTTCATAGTGGTGTGCAAATAAACTTTCGTAACTTTGTCAAGGTTTTCGCAAATCAGCTAGAAGAAGCATAGCGTGACTTTATATTAGAAATTATGCCAGTAATTTGTAAAAGTAGTAAAAAAGGTATAATTTAGTGGGTGAATTTGCATCTAGTGAACTGATAATGAAAGCGTTGATTATTTTAGTTAATTGATTTTTTAGTGAAGCGAACTTTTTAGTGAATATTAAGCATTTAACATTTTAGTGACATGAAGACGAAATTAGTACTTTGGGGCAAAATCGCTGAAGAACAGCGTGTATTAGCTGCTATCGAGCTGAAAGCAGAGGATAATCGTGTGGCAACTTACATTTTTCCGCAGGAAATCGTAACGGATGAATTTGTAGAAACCATGATGGAGCAATGGCGTAACAACAAAGAAGTGGAATTTCCAGAAGGTTATCAGCACAGTGAAGTGCCGCTTTCGGTTACAGAGCCTATTATTCCAGCAGATTTAGTGCTAGAAAGAGCGGATTTACTTAATATGGCGCAATCCGAATGGCATGTTATTGTGCTTTCTGCTAAGCTACACGAAGTATATAAAAATGAATTAAGCGATATTCGAGATAAAATCTCGCAACTCGAAAAATATGATGCTAAATTATGGGAGCAGTTAAAAGGCTTCTGGGATAGAGTACGCGAGCAAATCAAAGACCAAAACCTTTTCAAAGAGCAAGCCGATGAGTTACAATCGGGTGTAAATACTTCTTTTGATGCGCTGAAAAAACTACGCGCTAAAATTGAGGAAGAATTTCAAGTACGCTCGCAAAGTGCTAAGGCACAGTTCATAGAGAAGTTACAGCAACTGGAAGGACAAATTACAGAAGGCAGTCGTCTTGGTATGGTATTTGATGAATTGAAAAAGCTACAGCAGAAATTTAGAGACGTAAAATTCACAAAGGAAGACCGTGCCCAAGTTTGGGAAAAGCTAGATGGTGCATTTAAGGCAGCGAAAGGAAAACGCTATGGCGGCGATGCAACAGGAGGAGGCAATGCAAATGAAGATAATTCAGCTGAAGGCAGATTTGACCGCCGATTGTCTGGTTTAGAGCAAGCTATGGATAGAATGATGAAATC
>DAITMC010000109.1:8268-11632 GCA_036835365.1 Saprospiraceae bacterium | reverse complement strand
ACAATGATAGTTTGATGCTTCAAGTTTGGTGCTGGCGACATTTTCGCAATGTAACCACGCAGTAGCTCAACTCGCTCTTCAAATTGCCAAGTTAGATAATCCGCATAGGAATATACTTTGTTAACATCTAACTGTGCTAAATCTAAAATCGCCATTGTTTTATTTTTCAATAAAAACGCTTCTAAAAATAAAGTGGTTGAGCATTATCCAATTAATCCCCAATGAATGGGTGTACCAAAAGAAATATCTTGCTTTGCATGACTATCTAAAACTTGCTCAAAATATTTCGGCGATAATCCATCGCCAGGGCGAATGACCCGAATATTTTCAGCAGTTAGTTTTTCACCTGCCATGATATTTTTTACGGCGTAAATAGAGCGTTTGAATTGTCTGCTTTTTTCTTCTGCTTTTTGGGTATCTAATTGGACGCTACCCATCGCTAGAAAGGCGCGCTCTGTCTCTATCACCAAATTCGATAATTCTTCAGGCTCTAATGAAAAAGCACTATCTACACCGCCATCTGCACGACGCAAGGTAAAATGCTTTTCAATCACGCGCGCTCCCAAAGCCACAGCGGCTACGGCTGCCCCAATCCCCATCGTATGGTCAGAAAGTCCGATAATGCAGTCCTCAAAGATGGATTGAAGCACTGGAATGGTATTCAAATTTGTATTTTCAGGAGTAGCAGGATAAGTAGAAGTACATTTAAAAATAACAATGTCTTTTGCACCATTTGCTTTTAAATACTGTATGGATTCGTATAATTCATTCAAATTGCTCGTACCAGATGATATTAAAATAGGTTTTCCTGTTTGTGCTACTTTTTTTAATAATGGAAAATGGTTGCTTTCAAAAGAAGCAATTTTATAAGCAGGTACATGTAGTGTTTCTAAAAAATCAACGGCTGTTTCATCAAAAGGCGAAGAAAAAGCCAGCATTCCTAATTCATTCGCATAATCAAAAATCGTTTTATGCCATTCCCACGGCGTATGTGCTTCTTGATAAAGTTGATATAAATTTCTATTTTTCCAAAGCGACTGCTCATCTTTTATATCAAAAAGTCCGCCTTGATGATTAATCGTAATGGTATCTGCAGTATAAGTTTGGAGTTTTAATGCGTGTGCACCTGCATCTGCTGCTGCTTTGACTAAACTTAAAGCGCGTTGAATATCACCATTATGATTACCTGACATTTCCGCTATGATAAACGGACGATGTGCCTTACCAATTGTTTTATTTCCTATGTTAAACGCTCTACTCACAAAGTATATTGATAAGAATTTTCAATCGGGGTAGCATTTTCTTCCCTAAAATGCAATGCTCGAAATGCTTTGATAGAAGCCTTATTTTCTTTTTTTACAAAACCAATAATTGGAATATTAGGCATTTCTTTTTTAAACACTTCGATTCCTTTTTTTAAGATTAGCATTCCTAATCGCCTACCACGATAGTATTTATCTATTGAGAAACTTATAATAGCGTTTTCTTTTTTCAAATCAAACCGAATTTGTCCAATACCTTGCTTATTCAATTCTAAAACATACAAAAAAGAATCGGCATTATTTATTTTTTCATAAAACCATTTCTCATGTTGAGCTAGTGATATTGGTTCGGATTGGTAAGAATACTGCCTTGTTAATGGGTCGTTTGCCCATTCAAAGTACTGTAAACAGTCTTCTTCATTAGCCTTTCGTATGGTAGTTGCTAAGTCGTAGAATAAAGCGATAAAACGTTTTTCCTGCTGACCATCCAATATTGAACCGTAAGTTTCTTGCTCTTTTAAAGTCAATACCTCTCCTTTGGGGTAGTGGAGATCAAAATCTAAAGCAAATTTATTCGCTATGAAATAAGTATAAATATCCTTTTGATTTTCAGCAATCGTTTTCAAATATAAAGTCCCTCCTGTGCTAAGATATTCATACGATACAGTACTGGGGGGGGTAATGGCTCTAGCACACTTATTCATCAGATGAACCATTTTTTCTGCCGAAAGCTGTTTATATATTTTTATCGTTAAATTCGTTTTGTTTATAAATCCTTGCAATGCAGTTTCATGTAAATAAGCACCGCCCAACACTAAATGAATCATACTTTTTTCACCCATCGAAGCTATTATTTCCAAAACCTTTAGCGTATCGTTATTGGGGTCAGCACCACCCAAACAAATAAATATATCATCCTTTTTCTGTGCTTTTTTACATTTAGCCGCCTCTCGAAAGGGCTTCCGCAGTAAAGCATAGGATAAGCCTAGATAAAACTGAGTAGTGGAAATTGCTTTGTAATCAGATGCGGTGATACCCCCTGCATGGTTAATAATGACATCTGCCAAAAATGGATAAGCATAAATATCATCAATACAAACAACTTTATATTTTTTTTCTTTAAAGGCTTTTTGATAAGCGGTATCAAAATGATAACCATCCAACACTATAATCGCATCTCTTTGTAAATCAGTAGCTAAGGTGTTGGCTTCGTTTGCTATGGTATTATTAAGGATGTTAACGGCTGTGCAATGTGCTAATAACTCCTTTTTTATATTGTCTAAAGGACTTTTTATAATAAAATGGCAATCAAAATCTGCTGCTAGCATTTCTACTAAAGCTAAAGACCTAAAAATATGCCCCAGCCCCATTTTTGAATTTCCATCAGCACGGAAATAAACTTTAGCTTTTTTTGGTAGCATTCAGTTGATACTTAAATTCTGCTACTTCCCAATCTTCTTCTGTATCAATATCTTGCGCTTCCATTGGTGGAAGTATAATTGCACCTGTATTTTCATTCCAAACGCTTCTGTTTTTTAAAAAAGCATCTGTTTTTAGCCAATAAAACTGTCCTACATCGTGATAATGAGGCGTTAAATCTTGAGAGCGTTGCTGTGCATTTTCAGGGGAACTAAAGCGTATTTGTCGCTTTTGGTTCATTATAAATGCCCTTTGTGGCGGGAAACTAAATTGAACTACTGGCGCAACGGTATCAAAATTTTCTTTTATTAGTAATTCATACGCTTCAATCAATCGCTCCTTTTTTATAAAAGGTGCAGTAGGATAAATACAGCAAAGCGTTTCAAAATATATTCCTCTTTTTAAATACTCATTCAGCACTTCTTCAATTACGTCTGCTGTTGTAGCGAAATCACTTGCATTGGCTAGGCTTCTTTTGAAAGGAACTTTTGCCCCAAACGACAGTGCAATTTCCACAATTTCCTCATCTTCAGTAGAAACCATAATTTCATCAAACAATCCACAATCCAAAGCTTCCCCGATACTATAACTTATAATGGGTTTCCCTAAAAAGTATTTTATATTTTTTTTTGGTATTCTTTTACTTCCACCTCTTGCGGGGATAATTGCTAATCTCATGCAGT
>DAITMC010000109.1:0-8168 GCA_036835365.1 Saprospiraceae bacterium | reverse complement strand
ATTTGTCGGCGTTCCATACCTTGCTCCGCCCTTGTTAATTGCGACATTCCAAGCACTGCTTGAAAATCAGTAAGGCGATAATTGAACCCTAATTCGTGCATTTGATAGTACCAAGCCCCATGATTTTCCGTTAGTTGGTCGCTTTCCCTCGTAATACCATGCGTTCTGAGTGTAAGCAATTTTTTATACAGCCTTTCATTGTTGGTGGTAATCATTCCGCCTTCTCCTGCTGCAATGTGTTTAACAGGATGGAAGGAAAAAATAGCTAAATCTGCATATTGACCATTACCACAATATTGAATAGTGCCTTTTTTATCCGTGAACCAAGCACCCGGTGCATGGCAGGAGTCTTCAATCAACCAAAGCCCGTATTCGTCTGCCAATGCTCTAAAAGCCTCCATGTCAACAGGATAGCCTGCAAAATCAACAGGAATAATTCCTTGATATGTTCCTCTTGGTGCTTGCTCCAGCAGTTGGCGAACTTTATCAATATCTAACAAAATGGTATCAGGCTCGATATCTGCAAAAACAACTGTTCCACCACAATATCGGATACAATTGGCAGAAGCCAGAAAAGTGATGGGCGAGGTAATGACCTTACTTTGTTGGTTCACCTCCAATGCCAATGCACAAAGATGCAAAGCGGCAGTACCGTTAGCCACTGCTACTGCATATTTTGCGCCAACGTAGTGCGCAAACGCTTCTTCAAATTCTTGAATACGAGGACCTTGTGTCAAATAATCATGCTCTAGCGCTTTAGCTACTTGAGCAATATCTTCTTTAGTAATATGCTGCCTACTGTAAGGAATGGGCTTCAAAAGTCGTTTCTTTTTTGTTGATTTAATATCCGTCAGGACTAAAATTACTATCTACATGTTCTACAATTAATTGTCTTAATTGTTCCACACCTACCCATTCTGTATTTGCTCCAGAGTTATAATTAAAGCCTTGCACTACTTTTTTAGCGCCAAAATGCTTTTCAAATGCAGTAATATCCCAATTCGTAACAGTAGGTAGAATGGCATAGTAAGCACCCAAATCATAAGTATTGAATGAATCCGAGGAAGTAATCATCTCTTCGTGAATTTTCTCCCCTGGTCTTATCCCTACAATTTCTTGCCTTGTATTCGGTGCAATTGCTTTTGCAACATCAGTAATTCTGTAAGAAGGTATTCTAGGTACGAATAATTCTCCGCCCCATGCGGTATCCAAAGCGTGAAACACCATATCTACGCCACCATCTAAGGTGATGTTAAACCTCGTCATAGTAGGGTCAGTGATAGGTAAAAAGCCTTGTTTTCGCTTTTCTAAAAAGAAAGGAATAACAGAGCCATTTGAACCCATGACGTTGCCGTAGCGCACTACCGAGAAACGAATTGGATTCCAGCCTTTGATGTTATTAGCCGCTATAAAAAGTTTATCCGAGGTTAGCTTGGTAGCACCATAAAGATTAATTGGTGCACAAGCTTTGTCGGTAGAAAGCGCAACCACGCGCTCTACTTCTGTTTGTAAGCAGGCATAAATCACATTTTCTGCACCACCTATGTTGGTCTTTATACACTCCGAAGGGTTATACTCGGCAATATGTACATGCTTCATAGCAGCCGTATGGATGACATATTGTATTCCCTTCATCGCCCTTACCAACCGTTCCCTATCTCTAACATCGCCAATAAAAAAGCGAATGGCAGGATAGTGGGACGCTGGATATTCCTGAGCCATTTGAAACTGCTTTTGCTCATCTCTTGAGAAAATGACCAACCGCTTCACTTCAGGGAAATCTTTAAAAATTCTTTTTGTTAATGCTTTCCCTAGTGAGCCTGTTCCACCAGTAATGAGTATGGATTTACCGTTTAAATTTAACACGTTTTTGTTTAAATGTCAATTATATAGGCTACAAAACAATAAATACAGCATTTTATGGTATTATAAACACATAAGTCTATCACAAACCATCTACTCCACTGTCACCGATTTCGCTAAATTTCTAGGTTGATCTACATTACAACCTCGCATAACCGCAATATGATAAGCTAACAATTGTAATGGTATGGCTGCTAATAGGGGCGAAAAGATTTCTTCTACTTCTGGTACTTCAAGATAGAAGTCAGCCATTTTTTTAATCTGCTCATCCCCTTTTGAAATAATAGCGATAACCACGCCTCTTCTCGCTTTTACTTCTTGCACATTACTAACAATTTTTTCATAAGCACTTTTATTCGTTGCAATGACAATAACTGGCATCAAGGTATCAATTAAGGCAATAGGACCATGCTTCATTTCGGCAGCAGGATAGCCTTCAGCATGAATATAGGAGATTTCTTTCAACTTCAATGCTCCTTCCAAAGCTGAAGGGAAATTATAGCCTCTACCTAAGTAAAGTGCATTGGAAGCACTGCGCATCTGCTCTGCAATGTATTGCACTTTTGCATCTTGTTGTAGCACTTCTGCAATTCGTTGTGGAATTTCATGGAATGCTACTAATAATTCTTGAAAACGCTCTTTAGTAATTGTACCTTTTTTGTGCGCTAAAGAAAGTGCCATCATCGTCAGCAAAGTCAACTGACCTGTAAAGGCTTTAGTAGAAGCAACACCTATTTCGGGTCCTGCATGGATGTACGAACCTGCATGGGCAGTGCGCGCAATAGACGAACCTACCACATTGACAACTCCATACACAAAAGCCCCTCTTTCTTTTGCCAACTCAATAGCGGCTAAAGTATCGGCGGTTTCACCCGATTGAGAAATTGGAATAACAATATCTCCTTGCTGTATAACTGGATTTCTATATCTAAATTCAGAAGCGTACTCTACTTCAACAGGAATGCGCGCTAAATCTTCAAACAAATATTCTGCTACCAAACCTGCATGCCATGAAGTACCACAAGCAACAAATATAATTTTGTTAGCATGGAGAAATTTGTCTATATTTTGCTCTAAGTCGCCTAGCTGTATCCAACCTTCTTCAGCATTCAATCGCCCTCTCATGCAATCGGAAATAGTAGTTGGCTGTTGGAAAATTTCTTTTAGCATAAAGTGGTCGTAACCCCCTTTTTCCAACATTTCAATTTGCATATCTAAGTATTGAATACGTGGCTCTTGTATTTCATTGGAGACTGTTTTTATACTAAAATCCGCACCGCGATTCACTACTACAATTTCCTCGTCATTCAAATACACAACTTGCTTAGTGTATTCAACGATTGGTGAAGCATCAGAAGCCAAATAATATTCGCTGTCTCCAATACCTAGAACCAAAGGGCTTGATTTTCTTGCAGCAACTAGCTTATTAGGTTCTTTTTTATCAATCACCACAATCGCATAGGCACCAATGACTTTAGACAATGCAAGTCGAACTGCTTCTTCTAAAGGGAATTGCTCCGTTTTTTGCACTTCTTCAATCAAATGCACTAGTATTTCTGTGTCCGTATCACTTTTAAAAATATGCCCTTGCCGCTCTAATGCTTTTTTGAGAATAGCATAGTTTTCGATGATTCCGTTATGTACTAAACTAAGTGTTTGGTCACCTGAAAAATGTGGATGTGCATTTTTGTCATTTGGCTCTCCGTGTGTTGCCCATCGAGTATGCCCAATGCCTATGGTGCTATGCTTATCAATATCCTTTGTAAATTCGACCAATTCATCTACTTTACCTTTCTTTTTATAGACGTTGAGGTCGCCGTTCATTAGAGCTATACCTGCACTGTCATAACCTCTATACTCTAATCTTCTCAATCCTTTTATAATAATTGGATAAGCCTCTTGCTGACCAATATAAGCAACAATTCCACACATAATTTCAATGGTTTTTAGAAAAAATGAATAATTTTATTCTAGCCTTTTCCAATTAGCCGCATAAGGTATTCTCCATAGCCGCTTTTTACTAAAGGTAACGCAATTTTTTCTACCTGCGCCGCATCAATAAAGCCCATTCGGTAAGCGACTTCCTCAATACAACCTATTTTTAGTGCTTGCCGCTGTTCAATGACACGCACAAATTCTGAAGCATCGCTCAAGGAGTTAAACGTACCAGTATCCAACCAAGCAGTTCCTCTGTTCATCACGCCAACGCTTAATTCTCCTTTTTCCAAATATACCCTGTTCACATCCGTAATTTCATACTCTCCTCTTGCAGATGGCCTGATATTTTTAGCGATATCTACTACTTGATTATCATAGAAATATAGTCCCGGAACGGCATAATTTGACTTGGGCTGTTTGGGCTTTTCTTCTATCGAAATGACTTTATTGTCATTATCAAATTCTACTACGCCATATCGTTCAGGGTCATTCACAGGATAAGCAAATACCTTTGCGCCTTTTTGCAGACTTGCACTTTCTTGCAATAATTGGCTCAAACCTGTGCCATAAAAAATATTATCCCCTAATACTAAAGCCGCATGACTATTGCCAATAAAAGTTTCGCCAATGACAAAGGCTTGCGCCAAGCCGTTTGGCACTTCTTGCACTGCATACTGAAAATTACAACCCATATCATTGCCATCGCCAAGTAGTCGCTCAAATTGAGGACTATCGTGAGGAGTGGTAATAATAAGAACGTCGCGAATACCCGCTAACATTAAGATAGAAAGCGGATAATAAATCATGGGTTTATCGTAGATAGGCATTAACTGTTTGGAAATTGCCTTTGTAATAGGGTAAAGCCTTGTGCCTGAGCCGCCTGCTAATATGATACCTTTCAAGTTATTGTGAATTTGTTGGTTAGGTTATTTACAACTTAATCTCTGAACAGTTTTTTTTCTCAAGTCTGCTCGTTGAGTGCATATTGCTTTTCATAATATTTTTGGTACGCTCCTGAGGTAACATTTTCCAACCATGCCTTATTTTCTAAGTACCAATCAATGGTTTTACTCAAACCTTCTTCAAATTGTAAAGAAGGCTGCCAGCCCAACTCCTGATTGAGTTTGCTAGCATCAATAGCGTAACGTAGGTCATGCCCAGCACGGTCTTTCACATAGGTAATGAGTTGTACTGATGTGCCGATTGGTCTATTCAACTTTTCATCCATTAACTTACAAAGCAATTTGATGAGGTCAATGTTTTTCCATTCGTTGAAACCACCAATGTTGTAAGTTTCCCCTACTTTTCCACGATGAAAAATAACATCTATCGCACTGGCGTGGTCTTCCACATACAGCCAGTCGCGCACATTCAAGCCTTCGCCATAAACAGGCAATGGCTTTTGGTGAATAATATTATTGATAAAGAGCGGAATTAACTTTTCAGGAAATTGGTATGCACCATAATTATTAGAGCAATTTGAGATGACAACAGGTAAATGATAAGTGTTATAATATGCCCTAACAAAGTGATCAGAACTCGCTTTTGAAGCCGAGTAAGGACTACGTGGGTCATAGGCAGTTGTTTCTAAGAAAAACTCACCCTCATTTTCTAAAGAGCCATACACTTCATCCGTAGAGACATGATAAAATAATTTTCCATCAAGATGATTCCCCCAATTTTCTTTGGCTACTTGCAATAAAGTTAATGTTCCAATTACATTGGTTTGTGCAAACAATAGCGGTTCACTAATCGAGCGGTCCACGTGGGATTCTGCTGCAAGGTGAATTACTGCATCAAATGAATACTGTCTAAACAGTTGTCTAATACGAGCTATATCTGTAATATCTGCCTTTTCAAACCGATAATTTGCAGCATTTTCAATATCTTTTATATTTTCGAGGTTGCCTGCATAAGTCAACTTATCCAAATTAACGATTAAATAATCAGGATAGTGTTGCACAAACCGTCTCACTACATGTGAACCAATAAAGCCTGCACCACCTGTAACTAAGATAGTTTTTGTCATAAGTGTATTTTGGATGGAATATGGGTTGTCAAATTGGTATTACGGCTTCGCCTTCAATAAGTCGCAAGGGACTATTGCAAAGTTGATACTATTGAATTAAAAGGTATTTGTAAGATACCTTTATACTGCCGTAAAACAAATACATTAAGCTACCTTCCTCAAATTAGAATTAGGTACTTCTATATGTATAGCGTACTGAAGTGATTTTAACTCCACTACCATTGTTTTCTTTCCCTTTATTTCAGTTAATGTACCAACCACACCTGCCAAATTTCCAGTAATAATTTCTACTTTATCGCCTACTTGGTAGCAAGCTGGTTCAATAGAAAGTATAATGCCTTCCCCTGCAATGCGTTTGAGTAACGTAATTTCGCATTCTTTCACTGAAAGAAGATTGCGACCAATTTTCACGAACCCTAGCACTTGCTCTGTTTCTAATACTTGAACATACTCTGTTTTCTTGATATGCACAAAAACATAGCAATTGATTAAAGGCATTTCTACCATCTTAACTTTTCGAGTGTATCTGCGCGTAAGGCTTTGTATAGGAACATAAGATTCTATGCCCTTTGTGGTCAAGAGGCGTTGAGCGAATTTTTCTTTTCTAAAAGGCGTATATACTGCAAACCACCTTGCTTCGGTGTCGTGTAAATGATTTTCATATTCGATTGCAGATGTTGCCATTTATCCAGTGGGTTGTGTGTGTTCGATTAAAATACGAATGTAAAACTACTCTTTTTTCCTATTACGCCAACTATTTTACACTATTTTAGTTGCAGACTCAAGCAAAGATTGAGTAGTTTTTCTATGCAAAATTAAACAAGAGTTTTGATTTTGCAACCATTGGTAGGAAAAATTAATATTGTTTTAATAGGCTGTAAAGGTAGAGTAGCTTTCTTTTTATCATTGATTATCAGCTTTTTAAAAACAAAACGCCTCTAAATAAACTATTTAGAGGCGCATTAATATTAGATATTTTTGTCTTCTTAGAACCTTGGGCAGTAAACACCTCGGCGCTCTTGTCCACAAATTTTATAGACTAAAGCAAACTCAAAGCCACCATTGCCATTGCTGGCAGTGGCAAGCGGAGAAATATTTATATCGTAGCTAAAGCCTATGCTAAAACTATTATAGTCAAAACGAGTAGATAAAATCGCAGCATCTGCAAGAATACCAGAGTTATCCTCATCTTCGTAGCGATTGGCTAGACGTACCCAAGCACCTACTTGAAAGGCTTGATACTCTCTCCTATCGCCAAGTAAGAATTTTAAGCTCGTTCCTCCATTCACTTGAAAAGACGGTCCTTGCTTCATAACGATTGCACCTGGCACAAGCCCAAATTTAGAATTGATAGCCACATCACCACCGACGTGTCCAGTGAAGCGAGTGTAAAGCAAACTTTCACCACCATCAAAAAAGGATTGATTTGCACGGTTCAAATGATGAAACGCTGCACCAGCATAGAAAGAACTTCCTTTTTTCTCATTTACAGAAAACCAGAGTAGTCCTGCTTCTGCATCAGCAAAAAGAAAGTTATCGTTGAGTGTACTTTCTCCAGAACTTAAACTAGGGTCGAATCCGCCCTCCCCATCGTGTTGATTGGGCCAGCGCAGATTGAGAAAGTCAATGCTCCTTTGGGCTACACCGCCTTGCGCACCGACCACAAGGTAATCATTGCGCTGCTTATTGCCACCCATGCGCTTGCTATAGGAAAATGAAAGTTTACCTGTAGTAGTGCTAAAACGAGACTCTCCTGCTTGGTCACCCCAAAATACACCACCAACGCCGATGTAATCATAACGTCCAACAGCAATTCTTTGGTCATAAGAAACTGAATAGGTGTTAAAAGCATTCGATTTCAGAACGCTTGCCCATTGGTTGCGATAGTTGGCAACTAATCGAGTGTTGCAATTCATCACCCCTGTCATTGCTGGATTCAGGTTGAGTGGTGATAAATAGAACTGCGAAAAATGGATGTCCTGTGCTTTTGCGGAAAGCACTCCCATCAAAATAATTACAGAGAATACGACTCTTTTCATATTGGGTACTTGTACATTGTTAAAGATGATGCAATGCTGATGCTGTTCTCTCAAGGTGGTGTTGTTTTGTTGCATCCAACCGCTCAAAGATAGGTTGCTGCACTCATATCCAAAAATAAATAGACAATTACTTTTAGTGTGTAGCAGCAAAAATAATCCTCAATCGGCTTTGTCTGAAAGAAACGTTCTTGTAATCAAGATATTTTCCACAGTTACCATTCTTTTTCAAACTTTTTATGATTTCGCCACATTGCACCATATTTTTCCACTAAAATATTATCAAAAAAATCTGCTTTTTC
>DAITMC010000108.1:0-11731 GCA_036835365.1 Saprospiraceae bacterium | reverse complement strand
ATATGAAGCAACGAAAAATTACTTTGAGCGAACAAGAAATACCAGAAAAGTGGTACAATATTATTGCTGATATGCCCAATAAACCTCTTCCGCCCTTACATCCAGGTACAAGAGAACCGATAGGACCAGAGGCGTTAGCGCCACTATTTCCAATGGAATTGATTAAACAAGAGGTTACACAAGAGAAATGGGTAGAAATTCCTGACGAGGTAAGAAATGTGTATTCCATCTGGCGACCAACACCATTATTTAGAGCCTATGGCTTAGAAAAAGCATTAGATACCCCTGCCAAAATCTACTATAAATACGAAGGTGTTAGCCCTGCGGGATCGCACAAGCCAAATACAGCAGTGCCTCAAGCCTACTACAACAAAAAAGAAGGCATCAAAAGGATTACTACCGAAACTGGTGCAGGGCAATGGGGCAGTGCTTTAGCTTTTGCCTGCAATCATTTTGATTTAGAATGTGAGGTATATATGGTGAAATTATCTTACGACCATAAACCTTACCGAAAAATAATGATGAACACTTGGGGAGCAAAGGTATTCCCATCCCCCTCCAATGCAACAGAAGCAGGAAGAAAAATATTGGCGCAGTATCCAGACACCACAGGCTCTTTAGGAATCGCTATATCTGAGGCAGTGGAAAGAGCTGCCATGAACGATGATACAAAATATGCTTTGGGTAGTGTGCTCAACCACGTCAAACTGCACCAAACTATTGTTGGACAAGAGGCAGTGGCACAAATGGCAAAAGCAGGTGATATGCCTGATATTGTAATCGCTCCGTTCGGTGGAGGCTCTAACTTTGCGGGGCTATCATTTCCCTTCCTTCGACTCAACCTTGAGGAAGGAAAAAATATTCGCTGCATTGCAAGTGAGCCAAGCTCATGCCCTAAATTAACTAGAGGCGTATTTAGATACGACTTCGGCGACACGGTTGGCATGACTCCACTTTTTCCAATGTACACGTTGGGGCATAATTTTGTGCCTGCTCCTATTCATGCAGGTGGCTTGAGGTATCATGGTGCTGGTGTTATCGTTAGCCAATTACTGAGAGATAAATTAATTGAAGCCGTTGCCGTTGATAACGTTGAAGTGTTTAATGCGGGTGTTCTTTTCGCTAGAACAGAAGGTATCATCCCTGCTCCAGAAGCAGCACACGGAATCGCAACCGCCATTCAAGAAGCCCAACAATGCAAAGAAGAGGGGGTAAGCAAAACCATCTTGTTTAATTTGTGTGGACATGGCAATTTCGATATGAAAGCCTACGAAGATTATTTTGCAGGTAATATTGTTAGGCATGAACTAACCACCACAGAGATTCATCAGTCTTTAGCGGAATTGAACACGCCAGAGATTGCGTAAAAATAATTGGTGCTATGACAAATTTTTAAGACTTGCCATAGCACCATTCCTATTCAATAGCAAACAAGGGAGGATGAACATCCTCAAAATCAGTAGCTTTTTGATACGCCCTTGCCACTGTTAATATCTTGCCTTCGTCATACAAATTACCGATGAAGCTAATGCTGGCAGGCGCGCCTTTTGTTTGATGACCATTCGGAACAACAACGCAAGGATGCCCTGTTAAATTAGTGGTAAGCAATTGCGTGCCTCCAAAACTAGGTGCGACTATCACATCAAATGATTGCATCCATTGGTGTACTTGCTGAATTAACTCATAACGTAAACGATTGGCTTGCAAATAATCTACTGCCGAAACTACTCGCGATTGCCTAAAAATATTAGGCCAAGCATAACGATGTTGCTGTACCATTAGGCTATCTCGATTGGAGCGCGTCAATTCATCAAAAGCAGCCGCCGATTCCACTGTTAAAATCATGCGCAATGGGACTACGTCAATTTGGTTGGGCAAGCTAGTCGGAATAAGTTGTGCACCTAACTTTTTAAGTACTTCCAAAGAAAGGCTATCTTGAGTTTTATTTGTGTAATGCTCATCAAAAAGGTCTTTCAAGTAGCCTATTTTCAAATCCTTCAACGGAGTAATGGCATTAAAATTAAATGGCAAATCCAGCAGCGTTTGGTCTTTCCCATCTGTACCTATCATTGCTTCAAACACCAAGGCACAATCTTCTGCTGTTCTACAAATGGGACCGATTTTATCCATACTCCAACTCAACGCCATTGCACCTGCACGACTTACCCTACCAAAAGTTGGGCGCAAGCCTGTTGCACTGCAACGAGTGGAAGGAGAAACAATAGAACCAAGTGTTTCCGTACCGATAGCAAAAGCAACTAAGCCCGCAACCGTGGCAGATGCAGAGCCAGCCGATGAGCCACTTGACCCTTGTTTTAAATTCCAAGGATTTTTGGTAATACCTCCGTACCAAACATCGCCCATTGCTAATGCGCCAAGCGTTAATTTTGCGACTAAAATAGCGCCTGCATCTTCTAGTTTTTGAACAACTGTTGCGGTTTCGTTAATGATTTGCTCTTTATAAGGCATTGCGCCCCAGGTAGTTGTTGTGTTTTCCACTGCTATCAAATCCTTTACCCCAAATGGAATACCATGCAACGCCCCACGATATTTTCCCATTGCTATTTCCGTATCTGCTTTTTTGGCTTGTGCTAATGCGCGTTCTTCCAGAATACTAATCACACATTGTAACGTATCGCCATATTTTTTTAAGCGATTAAGATAAATCGTTGTTAGTTCTACACTCGTAAGTGCTTTTGTTCTAATAAGATAGGATAATTCTGCCACTGAATAGAATGCTAAAGCCTCTCTATTTTTAGGCATTTTTATAGCTGTTGGCAAATCCCAAACAATAGGATATTGCACTTTACTAAAGTGAGCATTAGCTGGCACTGGGTTAAACAAAATAGCTGGTGGCGTACTATTCGTAATTGTGTATTGACGCATAGCATATATGTGCTCCAAATTTTGTTGCACATCGGGAAGCATCAAAGTGCGTTCCTCCTCTGTGAAACTCAAACCAAATAATGTTTCTGCACTAGCAATCTGTGCTGTCGTTACTGTATTTGATGTAGGTTGAGCGAAATGAGTGCATCCCAAAAGGAGCAAAAAGGTAATCAGTGATAGTGGCTTCATCGTTAATTTTTAAATAGCTTCGACTTAAACATATTTTGACTTACAATAATAAGCATAAAAAAATAACTCGCTGATTCATGTTATGTAGGTAGGAAGAAAAACTTACAAAAAAAGCCTTACAATAGAAATTAAAATGCCAAAAAGATGGCAAGATTAGACCAACCATGCCATCCCTTTGGGACTTATATTCCTTATTCGTGCTATGCTGCAATTTTGTCTTTCTTTCAGGTATTGTTTATCTGGGAGCAATCTTAAAGAGCAGGGTTCACAGGATTATTTTTTGGTAAAAACACCAGTAAAGCCTCCTATTTTTAATTTATTTAAGTTTGTTTACTCTCTACACTTCAATTCTGAACAGGCTGTTTATGAATCATCTAACGTGAATAATGAATAATTAAAAGTTTATGTTGCCAATAGTGAATACGACTTATTCTTTTGCCAGGTCTGTATGATGCAAGCAAAAGAACTAAATCACTTGAACTTATTTACTGATAATTAAACATTACATCATTCACGTTAATTATTGTTCTTATCTCAATAAGGTAACGTTTCCTCGTAGTGTCGTACGATCTCCTCCAAAACATTCTATTTCAGCGACATAGCCGAATACACGACCTTCGGCAATTTGTCCTTTAAATGTACCATCCCAACCTTGACTTAAATCGCGAGTTTCAAATACCAACTCTCCCCAACGATTGAATATTCTAAAATGAACACGATCAATATTAAAGCCTCGCACATAAAGAATGTCATTATTTCCATCGCCGTTGGGGGTGAAAACATTGGGTACAAAGACGAAGGGCGGCTCACATGGCAAATCTAAGACCAACACCCCTACCCTAGCCTCAATTTGGCAACCATCTAAACTTTCAATTTGAACACTATATTCTGCTAAGCCTGGTGCATTGGGTGTAGCACTTGGGTTTGGAATGCTCGTATCATTCAAAGCATTGCCAACATTAATCCAGTTGTAAGTATAGTCCCCTGCCGCTCCTATTACGTTTAAGTCAACCGATTGACCTAGATTAATTGTATCCCTAGAAGCTATAACACCTTCAATACGAGGTACTTCTCCCACCTCTACTAAAATTTCTTTTGTAATAGTGCATCCAAATTGGTTGCTAATTGTGGTAGTAAAAGTCGTTGTTTCATTAATGGTAACTTTTGGCGATTCGCTATTTGGATTGTCAATAACAACTAGCGGATTAGAGGTTTGCCAATTGTATTGCAACTGATCATTTTGGTTCAAATTTTCTATAATCAACGCCGTAGATTCACCTGCACAAGCAGCATAACGCTCATCCAACATGACATTAATGCTTCTATCAGTTACTTCGATTGGTTTTGTTCCTGTACAACCTTCAGCATTTTCAACAATTACCGTGTAATTTCCAGCCTGTGCTACAAAGTTACTACCGGAATTTACTACCTCTTCCCCTAAAAGCCACTTAACACTCGTAAAATCATTATCATTAACCGCTAACGTAGTTGTAGAATCTCCACAAATGGTCGGATTACCTGTAATATCAAATGCCAATTCTTCTCGTCCTTTCACATTGACTTCAAATTGAGCTGGAGCAGCACAAGTCAGCTGATCGGATGGAGTAAGTGTAACGATGTAGCTACCCGTTGTAGGATAGGTATAAGTTGGATCAATTTCCATTGAAGTTCCTTGAGGGTCGTTAGGATTACCAAAATCCCAAGTGTAGCCCGCTGTTTCAGGTGTCCCTTTAAAGTTAACAATTAAACCTAAACAACTTTCTTCAACCACGATATTACTCACGTCTGGTGCAATACGTTCTTGAAAGTTGATAGGTAAAGTAAATTGCTCAGAGCAGCCAATTTCGTTGCTAATAGTTAAGGTAAGTACCGCATCGCTTGTCCCAATAAATCTTGGATTGGCAGTAGTATCTGTTCCTTCTGCAAATAAGTTGGCTGGCGACCATTGATAGGTCAAATTTTCAGTATCACTGCTTACTGTAATCTCCACTGATTCACCTAAACACGCCTCATCAGCGGAAAGTGTAGCTTCAATAGATTGCCCTTCGTTAATCGTGAAACTTGCCTCTTTGGTACAGCCTGCGGCATCGCTCACGGTAACATTGTATGTTCCAATATTTAGGTCTTTAATGCTTGGTTCATTGCTGCCATTACTCCAAACATAATTGAAAGGTGCTGTGCCACGAGGTATATTTGTTATAGTAATAGTGCCTAATGTGTTTTCGCTGCAAGATATATTTTGTACGCTGGCTTCTATATCAATAGTAAGCTGCTCAATGTCAATCGTTGTTATTTGTGCACAACCTGCATTATCTGTTACTGTTACCGTGTAGCTGCCTGGTTCAAGTGCTGAAATATCTGCCGTATTAGCTCCATTACTCCATGCAAAAGTATAAGGTGCATCGCCACCTGAAGGTATAACTGTGGCAGCGCCATTTGTACCACCTACGCAAGAGGCGCTATTCACTTCTGTTGCTAAGGTAATGTTTTTACCATCTACGGTTACTTGCACTTCGCCTTGACAACCATTAGCATCCACAACCGTTACATTGTAACTACCTGCTTCTAGCCCTTCTAAAGTGGCTGTTTGTGCGCCATTGTTCCAAACATATACAAATGGTGCGGTACCATTTTGAGGGACAATAGCTGCTGTTCCGTTAGATAAGTTACAATCTGCTGGAGTTGAAGTAGCTTCAAGCGTTAGATTTTCATCTCTGCCGATGGTGATAAAAGCGGCTTCTTCACATCCTGCCGCATCTTTCACTGTTACTTCATAAAAGCCAGGATTGACATTACTGATGGTTGCCGTCGTCGCTCCATTGCTCCAAGCAAATTCATAAGGTTCAGTACCCCCACTTGGGATAGCAGTAGCAGCGCCTGTGGCTCCTGCTTGACAGCTCGCATTGATCACCTGTGTTTCAAGCGTAACTCTTTTTCTAGGTACTTCTACCGTAGCTTGGCTTACACAGCCATTGGCATCAGTAACCGTCAATGTATATGCTCCAGAAACGACGTTATTGATTGTTGCCGTGTTGGCTCCGTTACTCCATTGAAAACGGTAAGGTTCATTTCCACCTGTTGCTGTGGCAACTACTACTCCGTCTCTAGTTTCACAACCTTGTGGCGTAACTTGAAAATTGACATTTATATTGATAGGTGCAACTGTAAATGCAATCGTTCTAGTATTCCCTTGAATATCTGTTACTTTTACGGTATAATCGCCCGCAGGCAAATTATCAATATTGCTACCTGTTGCGCCATTACTCCACTCAATGGTGTAAGGTTCAACACCACCACTAATGGAAATGCTTGCACTACCTGTATTGCCATCTCTACATGAAGCACTTGCTTGTACTTCTATGTTAATAGGTGCACCGCCCGGAAAAACAAAAGTAATGGTTGAAGTACAACCATTGGCATCAGTCACTAGCACGGTATATTCTACGCCAGGCTGCAAACCGGTAGCGGTCGCTCCGTTAATGTTACTATCATGTGTCCATTGATAGGTGTATGGCGCACTTCCACCCGAAGGCGTTATGGTGGCAGCATTGCCCGCTTGATTAATTTCTAAGGCTAAATTAATATCATTTTCAATACCAACAGTTACTTGCCCAACTGCCTCGCAACCCAAAATATCCGTTACGGTAACGGTGTATTGACCCGGTTTTAGATTCTGTGCTGTCCCTACTGTTTGTCCATCGCTCCATTGGTATCGGAAAGGCTCGCGACCACCAATCGGCACGACATTAGCAGAACCATTTTCTGAATCGGTACAGGTAGCATTTACTGCACTTAAATTAAGGTCTAAACCCTCTAGGAATCTAATTTTCGTTGTGGCTTCTCCTTCACATCCATTTGCGTCTGTAACCGTAACGCTATATTCTCCTTCAGGTAGATTATTGATAGTTGCTGTTGTTGCTCCATTACTCCATAAAAAAGTGTACGGCAATACACCTCCAAGCACCTCAGCAGTTGCTTGACCACCTGTTTCTGCCGCACATGGAATATCTTGTTTATTAATTTGAACGGCTAAACTTGGGATAGTTGGTACTATAAATGTTTTACTGGCATTACAACCGTTGGCATCAGTAACATTAATAGTGTAAGTTTCGCCAGGTATTAGGTCGCGAATCGTTAGGTCTGTACTGCCTGTACTCCAACGCACACGAAGTGGCGAAACACCACCACTTAAAGTAGCGGTAGCAGTTCTGTCTTCGTCAACGCAAGTTCCTGTTAATTCAAGGTCAATGACAATCGCTGGTGGACCTGTTGTTTCGCCTGTGGCTACCCTTACGCAACCATTGGCATCGGTAACTGTAACTGTAAAAGTACCTACTTCAAGGCTTTCCAATACTTGTATGGTATCCCCTGTGTTCCAAAGAAAGCGATATGGAGCAGTTCCCCCTATCACTACGGCATTGGCACTAGCATCACAAAAATCAGCGCAAAGAGTCGGCGTAGTTTCTACGCTAACCACTAATGGTGCAACTACTTTGACAAACTTACTTGCTTGACAACCATTAGCATCAATTACGGTTAAAAAATAATCACCAGGTGTGTTTGTTGATAATGTATTCCCTGTTTGACCATTACTCCATTGAAAAGTGTAAGGAGCTATACCTCCTGTTACAGAGGCTTCGTAGGGCTGTATGGTCTCAGCGCAAACATCTGTCGTAGTTACGGTAATTGCTAATGGCTCGGGAGCTGTCAGCACAATATCTTGTAGTGCCTTTGTTTGATTATTAGCATCTGTAACTGTGACGCTGTAAACACCAGCACCAATGCCAAATAGTCCAATAGACGTTTCGCCCGTTGACCATTGATATTGATAGGGCGCTTGCCCACCACTTGGGCTTAGACGAATAACTCCATTTTTGAAACCAGCACAAGTAGGAGGAATAACATCAACCCCTACACTGATGTTTTGCGCTATCAACATAGCGGGTAATCCTAAAAGGATAGAAAGTAGTAAGATGCAATTACGCATTGTATTTTTTGTTTTCTATTCACAGAATGATTTAATTCAATCTCTTGTAATCGGTTGGGTGTTGATTTTAATCATTGATGATAATATCTAATATTTGAACACTTCTCAGTTTAGCCGCTATGGGGTCGTAAACACCAAAGTCTTCTAGCATTTTTTGTTCATATTGTTGATCAACAATCAGCATTCCTAGTGGCTCTTTCTGTATCCTTAGCGTTTCATTATCCATATATTTTGCTAGGTCGCCATAGGTTCTCATGTACTTAATGACAGAGTTTACTCTACGTTCAGAAAGGGCTTGATTACTCTTTCTTGAGATTTCAGGATTGACATTTCCTCTTGAACTCGCCGTTCCTCGCAACACAACCGTTACTGACTTTCCTCTTTTTAGCAGTTGGTCTAAGGTAACTAGATATTTTTGTAACTGCTGAAATCCAGCCTGTACCTCATTTTCAAAGAAATTCAGCACTCTTAAACTTGCCGAATCCGCCATAACGCCATCTTCCCCATTTTGATAGTACTTAGTTAAGTTTTGCGTATATTGATCTTTCATCTTCAGGTAGTTATTGTAAGTCTCCTCATAAGATAGTAGTGTGGTGGCATTTCTTGAAGGAATCGCATTGTGAAAGTACAGTGTGGTAGAGGGCGAACTGGGTAATTCTTCTATCAAAGTGATGTCATCTTCTAGCGTACAAAATTTTTCCACTGAAGGTATTGCTTTCTCTCTAGTTTCTGCAAGGAAACCCTCTTTGGTTAGTTCTATTTCATACAAGCTATTCGGCTCAACCGAAAAAGTTACTGTTCCTAGTGTTGTTATTTTCTCGTGCAAAATATCGCCTGTTACTTTATTTTTCAACGTTACTTTTACATCATCCAGTAGCGTTTTATCTTCTTGTAATACTTTGACAGTCCAATTTTCTAAAGGTCGAATGTAAACGCGCTCTGAGAATTGTGTTGCTTCACAAATATCTTTTGTTTGAATTTCTACCATTCCTTTAGTGTAACCTACTTTTTGCGTTTCAAATTTATATTGCTCGTTCAACGCTAATGCTATTGGCGTATCCAGTGTTTGCGGTGCTTCGCTACGCGGTGTAAATCCATTCATAGCATAAGGTATATTCACTAATTTTTCACTACCACAAAAAACCGCAATTTCTAAATCGGCTTTAATATCGAAAGTGGTGGTATAAATGTCTGGACAGCAGCCTTTGTATGCTCTGTCATATTTTAGCACCTCAGGGTCTATACGGTTAGATGCAAAGTAAGCCTCTACACCGGTCTCGTCCCTAAAGAAATACATATCATCAAAACTACTATTTACTGGATAACCCAACGATTCTGGGGTTTCCCAAGCATAGCCATTCCAACGTGCGCTATAAATATCAAAACCGCCTAATGAAGGTCTGCCTTTAGTGCTAAAGTAGAGTATCTCACATTTAGCATGGTAAAAGGGCGTAATATCGTCCTCTGGTGTATTTACATCTGTACCCAAGTTGACCGGCGCTGCATAGGTAAATGTGCCATCGGCATTGCGCGTAATATTAGCTTTCCAAATATCCATTTGCCCTAATCCATCTGGGCGATCAGAAGAAAAATAAAGTACCTCTTTTCCATTACCTTCCATAACAATATTTGGATGGGTTGTATTGAAGCCCACTAAATTAATATTGCTAGGTAATGCTATTCTATTGGTCCAGCTACCAAGTGCATCTTTTTCTGAACGATAAATCTGGCAGCGATAACGCTTTTGCGAAGCCACATATTCACATTGAGTATCATACATATATTGACCATCTGCACTGAAAGAAGCATTAGAGTTCTGCTCATCTTCTTTCAATGTACTATTTAGCCCCGATGCTTCGCCATTATTTACATAAACGCTGAATTTAGCTTTACTTAAATTGGTTGTATCTGCATCGCTAGCATAGTAAAGACGAGTGTAATACAACTTTCCATCCTTTTTGACTGGGGCAAATTCAGAAAAATAATCTGTGTTGATGGAATAATCCATTCGTTCTACCTTAAACGGCGATTCAGGTGCAATAAGCGATTCCTTTGCCATTACTACCTCTTTTTTCTCTTGCTTAGCTTTCTCCAACTGTTCACTATTCAGTTGGTCGCTATTGGCATATTCTAAAATGAAGCGATCCAAACTGGCGATAGCTTCATCATATTTTCCTAAAACTGTAAGGTTTTTTGCTAATGAATAATCCAACATGGGGTACATACTGCGCTTTTCATGTCGAGCAGCAATTTGATAATATTGGGTTGCCTCTACAATCGCACTTAGTGCATTTGCTATCTCTGCGGCTCTGTATAAAATGGCGATATCGGTAGTATCTTGGTCAGCTAAAAATTCATATAAGCCTAATGCGCCATTGAAATCGCCTTTTTCATAGGCTTTCTCTGCTATTTTAATTATTTTCTTTTTGGAAGGTTGCCCGCCTTTAATGCTGTAATCATAACTGTTCTGTCCAAATAGACAAATAGAAATTAACATTAACAAAGTAGTTATGATAGTTGTTTTATTTTGCGTGCAGTGGTACAAATGCTTCATTGCGTTAGTTTTTAGTGTTTGATAGTTTTCTCATTATTGAATTTTGAGCCGTAAAGCAAATTATGAGTCAGTATTACAAGTAAACTGGACATATCTTTGTTGGCATAAGTTTTACTCTATTAATAATATAAATGATAGACAATTCAGGTCCAGCACGCCTGTTGGTAGCCACCGCAAAATCAGAAGTATTTAAGTCGTAACTAAATGCGCCTTTCCACATTCGATAGCGCATGCCCAACATGAAAGAAAGTGCATCTTCTGAACGACGATTCAAGGCGGCTTGAATTGCAAATTCCTTATCAAAATCTGTGTTAATATGATATTGTAAACCTGCACCATAAATCATTTCTCGGTGTGGTCCCTGATCTTGATAAGTCGCATGGAGTAGTAAATCAAAAGCACCTACTATTTCTATGTTACCAAAGCCATATATACTCCAACGCATTGGAAGTTGCTCTGCTTTGTCATCTAAAAAAGGTTTGGCAGGTTGGTTGAAGTGCATACTAGCAATGCCTACATCAAAACTGGTTCTTTTAGCGCGGCTTGGTGCGCGATAGTGCCAGTTAAATCCACCTGAAATATCAGCAAAGCCAGTAGTATTGTTGGCAAGCAAACTGTTCTCTCTTGGATCAAGAGTAGGATCAAAAGAGCGCGTTTCATCACTGAATTGGCGATCAAACTGGAGACCGCTTACATCAAAATACTTATGTGTAAATGCGCCGGCCAAACCTGCGGTCAAGTAATGCCCCTTAGCTATGCGATGGGTATAAGAACCCGAAAGTGCAACGTTGGTGAAGCTCAAGCGAGAATCTCCTGCTTGGTCATGAGTTAGCATAACACCGGCAGAGAGAAAACGTCTTTCATAGTTCTTGTTTAAAAAACTCATATCATAAGCTCCCGAAAAAGTTTCGTATCCTACCGGCACGGTATTCCATTGTGTTCGGTAGTTGCCAATTAGGCGCATATCGCCCTCAAAAATCCCTGTAAGTGCTGGGTTCAAATGAAGGGGAGCATACCCAATTTGAGAGAAATGTATATCCTGCGCTGTGGCAAATTGACTACATAACGTTATTGTAAGTAAGGCTACTAAGTGGTATAACTTCTTCAATTTTTTT
>DAITMC010000107.1:0-11798 GCA_036835365.1 Saprospiraceae bacterium | reverse complement strand
TCTCTTATATGGAAATGATTAATGCAGTTGGGCGGAGAAAAGCATCTGTTGCGAGAGTATATCTGATGAAAGGTCAAGGAAAAATAACCATTAACGATAAAGACCTTAAAGATTACTTTCCAAGCCACGTTATGTTAAACGTTACAGATCCTTTTGTAACAGCGGATATTGACGGAAACATTTACGATTTGAAGGTAAATGTAAAAGGTGGAGGATTTAAGGGTCAAGCAGAGGCTATTCGCATGGGCATCTCCAGATGTTTAGTGAAGTTAAGTGAAGACTTTAGAAAGCCTCTGAAAGTTAAAAAATATTTGACTAGAGATTCGAGAGAAGTGGAACGTAAAAAATATGGTAAACCAAAAGCCAGAAAAAGTTTTCAATTCTCTAAGCGTTAATTCATTATTCATGGCTGAAGGTTATGCCTATAGCATCATAGGATGGCTACAAGCGAATACAAGAAAAAAATGAGCAGACCTAATTATAAAGAATTACTAGATGCCGGAGTACATTTCGGCCACCTAAAGAAAAAGTGGAATCCTGCAATGTCTCCTTATATTTTTACGGAACGCAAAGGGATCCATATTATTGACTTGAACAAAACACTTGAGTCAATGGACAGAGCTGCCAATGCAATGCGTCAAATTGCAAAATCTGGCAGAAAAATTATGTTTGTAGCCACTAAAAAACAGGCACGCGATATTGTGGCACAGGCGGCTTTGAGTGTCGAAATGCCCTATGTTACAGACCGTTGGTTGGGAGGTATGATGACCAATTTTGCTACCATCCGTCGCTCTATCAAGAAAATGAATAGCATTGAAAAAATTCTTTCTGATGAAACGGCAACTAACATCACTAAGAAAGAAAGATTGATGCTGGGTAGAGAAAAAGAAAAATTAGAGCGTGTATTAGGAGGTATTGCCAACTTGAATAGAATTCCTTCGGCTATTTTCATTGTGGACATTCACCATGAACACATTGCTGTGGCAGAATCACATAAGTTAGGTATTCGTACTTTCGGAATTGTAGATACTAATTCTGATCCAAGTGAGGTAGATTTTCCTATCCCTGCAAATGATGATGCTTCCAAATCAGTAGAAATTATTGTAAACTATATGGTAGAGGCAATAAAACAGGGGAAGGAAGAACGTCGTAAGGCAAAATCAGAGCAAGAAGCAGCGGTAAGGGAAGAATAATCAGATGGCTCTATGAGGTTAAAGGTAAGGAAGAAATTTTCTTCCTTTGATAAAAAGCGTAACTATTAACTACCATTGTATATCAACTTTTTCTAAACATTTAATCACTTAATAATGAGCAATATCTCAGCATCTGATGTAAAAAAGCTTCGTGAATTAACGGGAGCTGGTATGATGGATTGTAAAGCAGCGTTAGCGGAAGCAGACGGTGATTTTGATAAGGCGATTGAAGTACTACGCAAAAAAGGACAAAAACTTTCCGCAAAGCGCGTTGATAGAGAAGCGAACGAGGGGGTGGTCATTGCAAAAGTATCTGAAGATCGCAAGAAAGGAGTAATCTTGAAATTAAGTTGTGAAACAGACTTTGTAGCTAGAAATGAAGACTTTATTAAACTAGCAGAATCTTTCGCTAATATCGCTCTAGGCACCTTTCCAGTAACTATTGAAGAATTATTGGCACTTCCTTATGAAAACATTACTATCGGTGAAAAGGTAGTTGAGCAAATTGGAGTGATTGGCGAGAAATTGGAGATAGCTGCTTATGAGCAAATAGAAGCACCTATGGTTGCTCCATACATTCACATGGGGTACAGAGCAGGTGTTTTAGTAGGACTATCTCAACATTCTGAAGTTGCTTATACCGCAGGTAGAGATGTGGCTATGCAAGTAGCCGCTATGCGTCCAGTTGCTTTAAATAAAGAGGATGTAGATGCTTCTATTATTGAAAAGGAAATAGAAATTGGTAAAGAGATAGCTCGTCAAGAGGGCAAACCAGAGGCAATGCTAGAGAAAATTGCTAAAGGTAAGCTAGAAAAATTCTTCAAGGAAAACACATTGTTAAATCAACAATTTGTGAAAGATAATAAGTTATCCATTGCGGAATATTTAAAATCGGTAGATAAAAAGCTGACAGCAACAGCATTCAAGCACATTGAGTTAGGAAATTAATTCAAAAAAAGGGAATCATTAATTAATGATTCCCTTTTTTTTTGCCTAGCAAAGACTATTTTATGACCTAACAATAAATCAATTTTCTAAGTATCCAAACATCTTATTCTTTATCGAAAATGGTAAATCAGAACACTCAAACAATTAAATATAAGCGAATCCTCTTAAAATTGAGTGGCGAATCGTTAATGGGCACTCAGGAATTTGGTATTTCTGTGGATATGTTGCGCCACTATTCCGAACAAGTCAAAGAAATTGTTGACATGGGTGTGGAAGTCGCTATTGTGATTGGTGGAGGGAATATATTCAGGGGGTTACAATCTGCGGCTATGGAAATTGACCGTGTGCAGGGCGATTATATGGGTATGATGGCAACGGTGATTAATGCCATGGCTTTGCAAAGTGCACTAGAAAAAGTAGGCGTATTCACTCGATTATCAAGTGCTATCGAAATGCGCCAAATTGCTGAGCCTTATATTCGTCGTCGTGTTATTCGTCATCTTGAAAAAGGGCGAGTTGTCATCTTCGGTGCAGGTATAGGAAGTCCTTATTTTACCACAGATTCAGCCGCCGCTTTGCGCGCTAACGAAATTGGCGCAAATTTGCTGCTCAAAGGAACAAGGGTAGATGGTATTTACACGGCCGACCCTGAAAAAGATATTAATGCAATAAAGTATGATACTATTTCCTTTGTTGAGGTGATTCAGAAAGGCTTAAAAGTTATGGATATGACGGCATTTACTTTATGTCAAGAAAATAATTTACCGATTGTTGTTTTTGATGTGAACAATAAAGAAAATTTAAAGCGAATTGTATTAGGTGAGCAAGTCGGCACACTTGTTCATTAGCCACTAAGCATCTACGACAATACCAATAACAGCGATACTTACACTGGTATTAGGTAATGCGAGTAATTGCAGGGCACAAGATTCGAGAGTTGCTCCTGTGGTTAATACATCATCAACGAGCAATATATGTTTTCCTTCTATCAAAGAAGGATTGCCTATTTGAAATACTGATTCGACGTTCTTAAAGCGTTCTTCTCTTGTCTTTTTAGTTTGAGATTTTGAATGAATATTTCTAAGTAAGCCATCGGATAAATGGGGGACTTGCATAGATTGCGACAAACCTTCTGCAATTAAAGCAGCTTGATTATAGCCCCTACTTTTTAGTTTTCTAGGATGTAGCGGAACGGGAATAATAAAATCAACATCACGAAAGTGAGTAACTTCCTTCAATTTTCTACCTAATCGTTTGCCTAATAACAAGCCAACTTCTTTCTTGCCTTTGTACTTAAGTTGATGAACCAATTTTTGAGTACGCCCATCTTTCGTAAAAGGGTAAAGTGCTGCTCCATATTTTATGGGGACACGTCCCCAAAATTTTTCTGTAACCTTATTTTCCTTTTCTAAATGAAGGTCTAACTCTATGTTTTGGAAGGTGTATTCACAAGTAATACAATTAATTTGCCCTAGCTGGATAGCTTCTTGTTGACAGGCTAAACAGAGTCGAGGGTAAAAAAGTGATAAAAAATCTTCGAGCAAACTTTTCATTAGCCTAACCATTTTCTTCAGGTATTTTGTTTGAATCACTTAATACTGAATTTTATGGTATTGGTAGATTCCAGTATTAAGTGAGTTAAGCAACTCTAATCTTCTCCTTTTTCCTCTGCAACTGCAATTTTGGACTTGTTGCCCAGTATTTTTTCTTTAATCTTTAGCTCTATTTCTAAAGCTACTTCAGGATTGTCTTGTAAAAATTGTTTTGCTGCTTCTCGCCCTTGAGCAATCTTAGCACCACCGTAGCTATACCAAGCACCACTCTTACCAATAATATTGTGCTCTACTCCAATATCAACAATTTCACCAACTTTTGAAATGCCCTCGCCGTACATGATGTCAAACTCTGCTATACGAAAAGGGGGCGCCAGTTTATTTTTAACTATTTTAACCTTGACATTATTTCCAATAATATTTCCTTCTTTGTCTTTTATCGCAGCTCCGTTTCTGCGAATATCTAAACGCTGAGAAGCATAAAACTTGAGGGCATTTCCACCAGTTGTTGTTTCTGGATTACCAAACATGACCCCTATTTTTTCTCTTAGCTGGTTAATAAAAATACAGCAACAACCTGTGCGACCGATAGTAGCGGTTAGTTTTCGCATAGCTTGGGACATCAAACGCGCTTGTAAGCCCATCTTTGAATCTCCCATTTCTCCTTCTAATTCACTTCGAGGTACAAGAGCAGCTACTGAATCTATTACTAATATATCCACAGCCCCCGATCGGATTAAGTTCTCTGCAATTTCAAGGGCTTGTTCTCCATTATCGGGTTGCGAAATAAGCAACTCTTCTACTTTTACGCCCAATCGTTCTGCATAAAAGCGGTCAAAAGCATGCTCTGCATCAATAAAAGCGGCTATTCCTCCTTTTTTTTGACATTCAGCGATAGCATGGATGGCTAAGGTCGTTTTTCCTGAAGATTCAGGTCCATAAATTTCAATAACTCTACCTTTAGCATACCCGTTGACCCCTAAAGCTATATCTAACCCCAACGAACCTGATGGAATAGTCTCTACTTCAGTAACTTGCTTATCGCCTAACTTCATAATCGTTCCTTTTCCATAGGTCTTCTCCAAACGATCTAAAGTTAGCTCTAATGCTTTTAGGCGTGCTTCCCTTTCTTTATTATCACTCATGAATTGTAAGGTTAATGTTTACACTTAAAACAAATCTTCACAAATTTAAAACAAATAATTTTAAAAAACAACACTTCAAACAAGAAAATATTAATGATTTTTATTGCCGTTTAATCTAAGGGTTTCTCCTTTAATAACTCAAAGAGTTCTTCTGTTGAAAACCCAGTGGCAGCAGCAACTTCTTCCAGTGTTTTGTTCGATAGTAGCAATAGTCGTGCCAATTTAATAACATTTTGTAAAGCTAACTCTTTTTGCTTCATTTCTTCTTTCTCCCTTATTGTAGCTTGTTCTTCTTTTATTCTAGCTTCTTTCTCTCTTATCCTAGCTTGTTCTTCTTTTATTCTAGCTTCTTTCTCTCTTATCCTAGCTTGTTCTTCTTTTATTCTAGCTTGTTCTACTTCCATCCTTGCTGACTCTACTTGGCTTCGTAGTTCTTCTTTTTCTGCTTCTTGAACTGCGAATATATATTCCATCTCTTGTTCTGCTTCTAGTCGTTTTCTCAAGTCATCTTCTTGTAAGGGCTTTTGAAGATATTCGGCTATATCCCTAAATACTTCTGGCACTTCTTCTAAATTGAGTACGAATTGTTCTTCTTCCACCCATGCCTGATTGAAAAGCATCATAAATTGTTCTATTTTAGTTTGACGCTCTTTAGGCAATCGCCTAACCTGTAAGATGTAGCAGGCATGAGTAAGTAATTCAATGAAATCGCTTTCTATTTGTACTTCTTTTTTTAGCGATAAATCTACTATTTTTCGGTCAACTTTAGTTGCCATTAAAGGAATATCTGTTATATTATAGCCTAGAATGTAGATAGAAATGATAGGAAGTGGTACTAGCTTTAGTTCGCTTGTTTTCGCTTTTCTTTGGGTGTAAGACAAGCCTAAATAATTGCGGAAGCGCAATACGTTGGTAGGCAGTTTTGATTTTTGCAATTCAATTAACACAGTTTCTGTTTTGCCTAATTCGTCTTGAATAATGGCTTTAAAATCAAGGCGATACAGCGTGAAACGTCGCTCTTCATCTTCTACCACAACTTCTTGTTGTGCAAGTTCCAACTCCAATATTTCTTTGTCCAATATGACGGACAGTACCTTGCGCGCCAAACGGTCGTTGGACATTAGGTACTTAAAAGCATGATCATATAGTGGATTGGCTATCCTCATGACATAAAGTTAGTCATTAATCTTCATTTTTACATCACTTAATTGCACAGTATAATAATTGGCTCTGTTTCAATTCGGTTACTTTCGTTGCCGTCTTGGTCAACAATATAAATAGTGTAGGTTAAAGTGTCTGTCGGAAATTCTGCTGATGGTGTGCAAGGGTCTTGTCCATTTTTATCGTTGAAAATGCAACACATTCCACCATTTACATTAAATATTTTAAAGGAAACTTCGCCAGAGATACCATTGCCAATACCTAAGTTGGGGATGAAAGGAACGCTCACCGTTTGTGTAAAACCATCTCGACTGTCTGTGAAAAAAATATTATTGGTAAATTTCCCTTCACTAGGTGCGCCGATATTGCCATCGCCATCGGTGTAAGAAAAGGAGATAACAACAGAATCTCTTGCTGTACCAAAACTCCCTTGTTGAATAGTTTTCTTATTGATACCAACATATTCAATAATTGGTTCTTTTGGGTATTCCGGTGGAGAGATACAGGCTTGCGAAAAGCAAAATAAAGCAACAATAGAAATAATATGTTTCATAGTAACGAATTTCATTTGATGAATAAACCTGAGTGTTTACTTTGCCAAATAAGACATAAATATTACAGTTGTAACGGTATATTGTTCGCATTAGTGCATCAACATTCTGTGGAAATTAATGTTAGGGAAACAGTTAAACAAAATGCAACAGCATGAACAAAAACATCCGTATTGTTATTATAAGTGCATTCTCTATTCTAGCTATCATTAGTGCTTTTTCTTTAATGCACCTTAAATTTTCATTCGATTTCGAGCAGTTTTTTCCCACAGGCGACGAAGATTTAGCCTTTTTTAAACAATTTAGTGAAGATTTTGAAGCAGACGACAATTTTATGCTCGTTGCTATTCGCAAAAAGGACGGCGTTTTTGAGCAAACCTTCTTAGAACAATTTCACCATTTTTCCATTCAAACCAAGCAACTGCCTTATGTGGAGGAAAGCCAATCGTTGACTAAAATTTCTTATCCTGTAAAAACGCCATTTGGGGTAAGTGCTATCCCTGCCATTCACATTAATGAACCTAAAAAGTATGAATCGGACAAAAAACGCTTGCTACAGGATGAGCGATTTTTATACAACCTAATCTCAGAAGATGCGACCACCCTTGTCGTTGGCCTAAAGACATTGGAGGGAATGACGCTTGGACAATCCGAGGAGCTAATGAGCGAAATGGAAGCATTAATAACTCAATACGATTTTGAGGCGTATCATTTTTTAGGTCGTCCTTACTTTCAAAAGGAATTGGTCGCTATGCAAAAGCGAGAAATTACGATTTCTGCCATTGTGTCAGGTATTCTAGTAACCCTAATCATGTTCTTGATTTTTAGAAAACCATGGGGCATTGCGGTGGCTTTAGTCTCCATTGGTTTGGGTATGTTATTGTTTATGGGTTTTTTAGGTGTTACTGGCAGAGAATTAAATGCGATGGCTGCATTGTATCCAGTGCTGATGATTATTGTAGGTACTTCTGATGTGATTCATATTATGTCGAAATATGTGGATGAACTAAAAAAAGGATTGAGCCGAAAAGAAGCCATAAAAATCACGATTAGAGAAATTGGATTAGCTACTTTGCTCACCTCTACTACAACGGCGATTGGTTTTATTTCTCTAGTTTCTAGCCGCATCACCCCCATTCGCGATTTTGGTATTAACTCAGCTATTGGTGTAATGATTGCTTACTTTACCGTAGTGCTGTTCACCACAGTTGTTCTTTCTTATTTCGATAAAGACCAAATTATGAAAAAAGGTAAAGTGGACAGCTTTTGGAATAATTGGATGACTTGGTTTTATCGGGTGACCAAAGATTACCCTCGACAAATTGCCTTGGGTTCGCTTGGCGTATTAGCAATTTGTTTTCTAGGAATTAGCCAGATTACAACAAATTACAATATCACCAGCAACTTGCCTAGAGGAGAACAGATAACAGAGGATTTTCTCTACTTTCAAGATAATTTAACCAGTTTTCGACCAATGGAAATTGCTGTTACCACAAAGGGCGATTACAAAGTTAGCGACTTTGAAGTCCTAAAAGCTATTGATAAAGTAGAACAACACTTAAAGGAATATCCTCCTATTAAAGCAGTGGCTTCCAACACGATTATTTACAAATCGCTCAACCAGATGTTCAATAGCAATCGTGTAGATGCCTATCAATTCCCCGAAGATGAAGCCACCTTCAATCGCTATCAACAGATGGCAGATAGAATACCAGCAATAAGTACGGCAGTATTGCAAAGTAAAGACGGTACAAAAGCTAGAATTTCCTCGCGTATCAATGACATTGGTGCAGATAGTATCAAAGCGATTGGGAACAAGATAGACCGTTGGATTAATGCAAATATAGATACGAACATCGCTGAATTTCAACGCACTGGCACAGGTTTGATTATTGACAAAAATGCTGAATATATTCGCAGAAGTTTACTTTTAGGTTTGGGAGGCGCCATATTAATCGTTAGTTTGATTATGGTTGCCCTATTCCGCAATTTAAAAATGCTTATGGTCTCTCTAGTTCCTAATATTATTCCTCTATTGATGGCAGGAGCATTTATTGGTTTTGCTGGCATAGAATTAGAAGCGGGCATCGCTATTGTTTTTGCCGTTATTTTCGGTATTGCGGTGGACGATACAATACATTTTTTGAGTAAATTCAAATTGGTGCGCGACAAAGGTAAAACAGTAGATGAATCCTTAAAAATAACCTTCTTAGAAACAGGAAAAGCCATAGGATTGACAACCATTGTATTGTTCTTTGGCTTTTTGGTTATGCTTTTCTCCATTCATCCACCTAGTGTGATTATTGGCGTGCTTATTAGTCTGACGCTCTTTAGCGCATTCTTCAGCGACTTATTCCTTATTCCAATTTTGATAAGATGGTTGATTAAAGACCAACCAATAAAAGTACAAGCGCCCGAATTAGTTGACGTAATTTAGATTAAAAGAACGCTCAAAGTTTTTAACTTTGGGCGTTCCTTTTAAATTAAATTACCAACTATGATTGAGCAACTTCAAGATCAACAGTTTAATCTCAAGCGAATTTATGTTAGGTCAAACTTGCCCCAAGAACTTGACGCTTTAAGAAAACTCTCTAACAATTTATGGTGGTCATGGCAGAAAAGCGGCATAGATTTGTTTAAGTCTATCTCGGGAGAAGAAAGATGGACTTCTGAAGAAATCAAATACAATCCTTTAACTTTATTGGATGACATTAACGTAAAAAAAGCCAATGAACTCATCCATAACGAAGATTTTATGCGGGCATTACAATCGTTGAATGAACGATTTGATGCTTATATGGCACAACAACCCAACGTTAATAGTCCAAAAATTGCTTATTTCTGCATGGAATATGGCTTGCACATATCCGTCCAACTCTATTCTGGTGGATTAGGCGTATTAGCGGGCGATTTCTTAAAAGAAGCCAGCGACATGAATGTTAACATGGTCGGCATAGGGCTGCTTTATCGTTATGGTTACTTTCAGCAGAGTATTTCTCTTCATGGCGACCAAATCAATAACTATCCGCCACAGACATTCACAAAGTTGCCCATTAGTCCAGTTTGGGATAGCCATGGGGAGTGGTTAAAAATAAGTGTTGATTTTCCAGGTAGAACAGTTTTTGCTAAGGTTTGGAAACTCATGGTCGGCAGAATCGCTTTATACTTGTTAGATACTGATATTGAGGATAATAGCTGGGAAGATAGAAGTTTAACACACCAACTCTACGGCGGCGACAATGAACACCGATTAAAACAAGAAATTTTGTTAGGTATTGGTGGCTCCAGAGCCTTATCGCAAATGGGACTTGAGTTTGATGTTTATCATTGCAATGAAGGTCATGCTGCTTTTCAAGGCGTAGAACGTTTAAAAAAATATCTACAACCTTCTAGTCGTCAGGCAGAGAATGCTCAACTTTCGTTCAAAGAAGCCATTGAAGTAGTGCGCTCTTCCTCCTTGTTTACCACACACACCCCCGTTCCTGCTGGTCACGATTACTTTCATGAAGATTTACTCCGTCGCTACATGTTACATTATGTCCAAGAAATGGGCATTGATTGGCAACATTTTATGGAATTAGGCCGAACTAATCCTAAGAATACGCAAGAGTTGTTCTCCATGAGCAATCTAGCTGTTCGCTTATCTCAAGAAGTGAATGGGGTGAGTAAGTTGCATGGTACTGTTTCTAAAAAAATGTTTAGTACGCTTTACAATGGCTACCATTGGTCAGAAAATCATATTGGCCATGTTACCAATAGTGTGCATTATCCTACTTGGATAGCGAATGAAATTCATCAGATTTTTAAGCAAGCACATGGTGATAAATTCATTGCCGACCAATCTAATTACGACTACTGGCGATACATTCATCAAGTGCCAAATGAGCAAATCCAAGCTATTCGCGACACCTTGAAGAAAAAATTGATGACTTATCTTAAAGCCACCATTCAAAAGGATTTGACGGATAGGGGCGAAAGTCCTAGAGCTATTTTTGAAATTTTGAATAACATCAACGAAGAGGCTTTTGTCTTTGGTTTTGCTCGACGCTTTGCCACGTACAAGCGTGCGCAACTGCTATTCAACAATCCTAAGCGTCTAGCAGAAATCGTTAATGACAAGGAGCGACCAGTCATGTTCGTTTTTGCAGGTAAGGCACATCCAGCGGATAAAGGCGGACAGGCTTTGATTAGAGAGATTGTTCAATATTCAAAGAAACCAGAGTTTGTTGGTAAAGTCATTTTCTTGGAAAACTACAATATGGAAATGGCAAAATTACTTGTGCAAGGTGTAGATGTATGGTTAAATACGCCAACACGCCCTAAGGAGGCTTCTGGCACAAGTGGGATGAAAGCAGCTATGAATGGTGTTGTGAATTTAAGTGTACTAGATGGATGGTGGGCAGAAGGTTATCGCCCAGATGCGGGTTGGGCATTGCCACTGGAACGCACCTACGAAGACCAAAATTTGCAAAATGATTTAGATGCTGAAACCATATATAATTTGCTGGAAACGGAGTTGATACCTACTTTTTTTGAGCGCAACGAGCAAGGAATCTCTGAGCGTTGGTTGAGCTATGTGAAAAATATTATGAGCGAAGTAGCCCCTTACTTCACCATGAAACGCATGATGGACGACTACTTAAATCGCTTTTACAATAAATTGCAAGGCACAGGTAAACGCATGAAAGAAAATAACTTTATAGTAGCTAAAGACGTAACGCTTTGGAAAGATCAACTGCGTTTGCATTGGAACAAAATACAAGTAGTACAACTGGAAATCATGGATACCACTAATGAATCTATTAGTATAGGTGAAAATTTTAGTCCAACTATTGTACTCGACCTCAACGGTGTGCCAGTACACAATGTCGGTGTTGAAGTAGTATTTTTCAAGCGTTTGAGCGAGACAGAATTAGATTTGAAAGCTGTAGAAGAAATTAAATTGACCAATCTGCAGGGTAGTAGAGCTACTTTTTCTACACAACTACCGATTAATATGGCTGGCGTTTATGAATATGGCTTTCGACTGTTTCCTAAATATCGCGATCTAGCCAATCGCCAAGATTTTGAGCTAGTGAAATGGTTGTAAAACGATAACTATATGATTTTATCGGGTATTATGATTTCGCATAATACCCGACTTTATTTAAGGATTCATTGAATGCTCTTTTGGGTTTTAAATAATTTATGGAGTGCTAAAAATTTAGTCTCTATGTAGAAAATATCCCATTCTCCAAATTCGTAATT
>DAITMC010000106.1:0-11798 GCA_036835365.1 Saprospiraceae bacterium | reverse complement strand
ATCTTTTTAGCTGTTTCAGCCCCCCCTTTCATCCAGCGAAATTGTTGAGATTTCAGGCCATTCATGTCAGCAGGCAACTCAGCGGGCGAATCAATATCCTCCAAATAGACAATGCGCCATCCTTTAAGTTGCGCTCTGATACTCAAATCGAGATCTTCGGTTAGGGTATCTGCCTCCCAACCGCCCGCACTTTCAATAGCAGCCTTTCGCCAAACACCTGCGGTACCATTAAATTGCAGCAGATAATTACCCGCTTCCCGCCCTTGCTGCTCTACGGTAAAGTGAACGTTAAGTTGAATGGCTTGCAGACGAGTGAGGAGCGAGTAATCTTCGTTGATATGACCCCATCGAGTTTGTACCACCCCTACCCTCTCGTCTTTGAAATGAGGAATGGTCTTTTTTAGAAAATCTTTTTTGGGTAGAAAATCAGCATCAAAAATGGCAATAAATGCTCCTTTGGCTTGGGGGGTGCCGTCGCGCAATGCACCTGCCTTGTAGCCCGTTCGCTGTGTTCGGGTAATTTGTGCTATTAAAAAACCTTTCGCTTGATACTCTTTTACTTTTTTTTCAACTAACTCTAGTGTTTCGTCTGTAGAATCATCTAAAATGTGTATTTCAAAGCGATCTTTGGGATAATCAAAATTGGCAACACAATCAATTAATCGTTCTATAACATATATTTCATTGTAAATAGGCAATTGAACCGTCACAAATGGAAAATCCGTTATTTCTGAAATATTGGTAATGTTATGCAATTGCTTATTTTTGGATTGATGTCTTTTGTAGTGATACAACAAATGAAATTCCAATAAGCAATAAAAAGTAATATATGTTAGAGTAATAATATAAACGCTTAAGATAAAATATGCTAGCGCAATCATATGAGCATTTAAAGTAGTTTAAAAATAGTCCAAAGGATTTTATAACCTGCCATGAATGATCCCCTGATAGTTCCAGAAACTTTGGAAACGCCAATTCTTCGCCTATAACTAACTGGAACTTCGGTTGTTTTAAATTTCATTTTAGCAGCTTTCACTTGCATTTCAACTGTCCAGCCAAAGTTTTTATCTTCCATCTGGAGTTCAACCAACTTACTATACCGGATTGCCCTAAATGGACCTAAATCCGTAAAATGGTAATTGTAGAACAACTTGATAAGATTGGTTGCCAACCAGTTACCAAAAATTTGTTGAGGTTGCATAGCGCCTGATTGCATATTGCCTAGTGCTCTCGAACCAATCACCAAATCTATATCTTGCTCCAAAATTGGCAATACCAAACTAGGCAATTCCTCTGGATGGTCAGCATAGTCCGCATCTATAAACACCACTATTTCAGGTTGTTCGAGTTTGGGCTTTTTTGCTATGTATTCCATCCCCTTCAGGCAAGCATTACCGTAACCCTTATGGGATTGATGCACTACGGTAGCACCCAATGCAGCCGCCACTATCGCTGTTTGATCAGTACTATTGTTGTTGCAAACAATGATTTCTTCAACCCAATCGCTAGGAAGGTCTTTCAATACGTTTCCGATTGATTTCTCCTCATTGAATGCAGGAATAATGACAACAATAGAAGTTCTATCTTTTTCCAAAAGGTTGTACTGATTTTGTCAAATGACTACAAATATAGAATGATATTCAATGAAAAATTTGTCTTATAGTGAACATTACGGAAATAATAGTAAGGAAAGTTTTTTACTTTTCACTGGAGACTGTTCTTTTTAACAGCCTCCAGAAAAAGTTTTCTCATTGAGGAGCAATAAAGATAAGTGGAATACGACTTAACACACAAAAAATTAATAAGCTATCTCCAACTTTCTGTATTCGCTGGGCTGGAAAGTGAAACGACTCCCCAACCTACTAGAAACGCTCCCATTACGATGTAAAGAACTAGCATAATAAATTTGATTTAGATAACCCTATAGTAATAAAAAATCCCTGCCTAAAGAATGTTAGTACTGTAATAATACAGACGTAATCGTTTGAGAAAGTAACTAAACTGAGATATGTTTATGGGAATGCTGAGTAAGAAAGTTTGAAGCAATGGGTGTGTTTCTAACACAGTGTAAAAATAAGCACACAGGTCTTAAATTCCAAAAAAAAATTAACTTTTTTTGAAAAAAAATCTATTATTACAGTATTCTCGACAATTAATTATTAAGGATAGTTAAGAAAACGTTAAGAAATTATCCCATACCATGCCCTGTAAGTCGGCACTTTACCCTTAGCAATTGTGAAATATCTTCCAAGTTCAGGTCATAAGGTTTATAAACCGAATCGTTATCTGAGATGAGCCGAATGGATTTAACTTGACCATGTGCTTTGATTTGTTGAATTCGTTTCGCCACCACCACATCCGTAACGATAACGTAGATATGATTTTCGCGCAAGGCTTCTCCTCGTTCAATAGGTTCACAAACAACAATGTCGCCATTCACTAAAGTAGGATACATACTATCGCCACTAATTTCAACACCAATTAGTTCGCCTTTTAAATTAGGAATAGAAAAGCGAGGTAAATCAGGTTGGTCTATCATACTATTTGTATTGATGGCGTGCCCTGCCAATGCTTTATGCGGAATCAATACAATATTAGCGTTAGGTTCGTATTGAAGTTGGCTTTTAGACATTACACTTGGCGCTTGCTCCATAAACATCGCATCGTTTAGCCCGAAGATAAAATTAGCATTCACCTTATACTTCAAAAACAAAAGGTTTAGTTGCTCTATCGTAATGTTGCGTTGTCCTTTAAGAATGCTATTGATGATGTGGTTGTACGTTCCTAATTCATTAGCTAAATCTGACTTACCTTTAATCAGACTTCTATGTTCCAACTCTTGATACACTTCTTTAAATCTCTGATTAACAAGGCTTTCTTGATGTTTCGACATATTTTTAAAACTTTTTTGTTTAAAAATTTGTTTTTAAAAAACTTTTTGTTTTATATTTGTATCACGAAACAAATTAATAACATTTATTTATCAATTGCAAATTTTTTACAAACTTTTGTTTTTAATCAACATAAAATAAACGAATATGAACACTAACAGAATGTACCATCAAACAAGCAGCAAGCAGCTCCAAAAAGAAGTACAATACACTATTTTAGACCAAGTAACCCTGCGTTTATTGTTTAGAAGAATGAGCCATCATGCAAAAAGGTTATTTGCCATATTAAACAATTTGTTTCATAGCCTAACTTTTGGAACATTTGCTACTGGACGTATTCCTTGGATTCAATTGACTGTCATTGGGTTAGTTGTCTTTATTGTACTCAAAAAAGACTTACATTTTCAGATCAAGATGAATGCACCATTAAGTGGAACAATAACGAATACGGCAACAAGCACTTCGAGAACGGTAGAACAAATGAGCCTTTTACAGCCTGTAAAATTAGTAGAATCAAAGCCAGAA
Organism: Saprospiraceae bacterium; assembly: GCA_036835365.1. GTDB lineage: Bacteria > Bacteroidota > Bacteroidia > Chitinophagales > Saprospiraceae > JAAUTG01. The sequence goes on along the minus strand of DAITMC010000106.1, from coordinate 8,382 downwards.
GTGGTGCTAAACGCCAATCTTGCTCAAGATAAGGTAGAAAACTATATCAAGCGATTTGGAAAAATTGCTATTACAGAAAGTGGTAAGTTTGGCATTCCTGCTAGCATCAAAATGGCACAAGGTATCTTAGAAAGTCAAGCAGGCGAAATAACAGCTGTTCGAGTGTTTAACAATCACTTTGGCGCACCTATGGGCGAAATAGACTATGGAAGTGCTTGGGAAAATTGGCGTGCACATAGCCTTTATCTTACCGAAGCCACTAGCCCATTCCAGCCACTATTAAAATTTGGAATGGACTATAAAAAATGGGCAAGGGGATTAAAAGACCTAGGTTATTCTAATCAACCTGGCTACGACCAACTTTTAATTGGCTTAATTGAACAATATGAAATGTATCGCTTGGATGCTATGGTAAAATAAGCCTTCACCAGTTAAATAAGCTGATTCTATTTAACTGGTGAGCGTAAACCTGAAGGTAAATCTTATTACTAAATACTGGATTTATTCCTCTTTTTTTCTTATTTTTGTAACTTACCAAAGTAAGTTTCAAGTTTGTCATTCTACAGAAATTTTACGAAAAGGATACTAAACCAACCTATATTAAATTTTGTCATCAACTGGATGAAAACCCATTCTTTTTCAGGTTTCCACAAAACGCCAATATGGGATGTACTCGTTTTTGTTTGGTATGAAATACAGAGGGACGATCTTTTTATGAGGGCGCAGGCTATATCTTTTAGCTTCTTTATGTCTCTTTTCCCAGCCATTATCGCCCTATTTACGATGATTCCACTACTATCCAGCTTCTACCCAGAGTTAGAAGGCTCGCTAAAAGTAATTTTAGCCAATGAGATACAAGCCCTTATGCCAGGTGAAGCAGGAAATACACTTTATGAATTTATTGAAAATATTCTAACCCAACCCAGACTAGCCCTAAGGTCATTCGGATTTTTATTGGCGATTTACTTTAGCTCTAGCGGCATGGTAACGTTGATGAAAAGTTTTGAAAAAACCTACGAAGCTATTTTCCGCCAGCGCAGCTATTTAGAAAAACAGATGATTGCCATTGGTTTGGTATTTATTCTATTTTTATTGCTGGTGGTGTCTGTGGTGTTTATCGTTGTAGGAAATTTTATACTCAATTGGCTGATTGCGCGCTTCAACCTCAGCACACAAGCCTATGCAGGTCTTGTCTTGATTCGTTGGGCAGCTATTGTTTTTATTTTTTATACTGGTATTGCCTTCATTTTCAGGTATGGCTCTTTCACTTATCGTCCCTTTTCATTTTCCTCTCCTGGCACCACCGTAGCTACCATTTTTAGCATCTTAGTTTCCGTCGGCTTCTCTTTTTATGTAGATAATTTCGGAGCTTATAATGTATTTTACGGCTCATTAGGCACGCTTATTGTGCTGATGATTTGGATTCAATTCAACGTACTTGCTTTACTCATTGGCTTTGAGTTAAATGTAAGCATCGCTATACATCGAGACTTAAAAAAACCAATTCTCAACAAAAAGCAACCTATTGAGGAAAAAGACGAAACTGCCCTCATCACTCAAGAAGAAGAAACGCCTATTTAGTGCTTAGTGCAAACGCCGCAAAAAACAAGGTAACCTATCACGTAATATTCGCCATGCCCTTATCATCCTTTTAATATTACACCTGAAATCGTGGTAGAAAATAGCGTTCAGACAGACTTTGAATGGCCTGACCTCTGCCTCCTATTGGTAACTGATATTCAAATCATTCAACACGGCATCCAAAATCGGGTCTTCGCCGACTAGGTAACCATCCTTCAAGCGGTGTCCGTAGAATCTGGAAAAGGTACTCCAGTAGGTAGCCGTCATTGGTCCACGAAGGTTTTTGATGAGGTCGTACATCGGAATATCCAACTCGCGCTCAATCATTTTTACTAAAATCTTACCTTGCGTTTTGGTGAGTTGACGAAGGGGGTCTTCAAACTCTGTTTTGAGTTCTTCTGTTTTTTCCTTCATGTATTTTTTGAGTTTTCTTTTTTTCATTTGCTGGGTTTCTTCCGCTACCTCTCGATGAATACGAATGGCTTCTTTGGCATAGGGGAACACCTTCAAGGCATAGCGCCGATAGAGCATGTATCTTTTGTATTCTTCGTCGCTATCGAATTTGCGCGGCGAGGAAATAGACATTTCATCCAATGTGGAGATGAATAGCGTATCCCCATTCTCGTCCACCATAAATCGGACAATTTGACCATCAATTTTGGTGCTACCAATTCTATTTTGAGCCTGAACAGATACAATATAAGCCAAAAAGAAAATAACAACGATAAGCCTTTGCATTGATTTGTAATTTTTACTGAACTAGAACGCTGTTTAAAAACTTACTATTAGCTGCAATAGTTTGCAAGAACCTACCATTATATTAGCATTAACAATTTTAGCTTGTGCAACAGTCTTTTCCACCCTTTCAGAGTGTTTATTTTTTGTAGCGACATTTTTATGCGTTGGCGCTATCTGCCTTTTAACCTTGCACATATACCAAAAATTTCCCTAAGAAATAATCTTCCTCAAAAAAATCGGAAATCGGCATCAATTCTTTATACTCCCCTTTGCCAATGCTTTTAAGCTCTTCTTTGATAGCGCCACCTTTCCAAGCGAAAAGTCCATTAGGATAGGCATTTTGCTCTTTTTTCTTGAATAAAGGACGCGACCAGTTGAGGAGTTGATCGAGTGGCGCTACCGCTCTACTGACCACAAAATCCACTTTTGCCCCCTTCCATTCTTCCGCTCTGACGTGGTAGGCTTGTACATTCTTTAACCCAAGTTCGGCAGCCACTTCATTGACGACCATTATTTTCTTACCTGTACCGTCAATCAAATAGAACTGTACCTCTGGAAGCAAAATGGCAAGCGGAATGCCAGGGAATCCTCCCCCTGTGCCTAAGTCTAAAATTTCAGTCCCCGATTTCAGCTCAGGCATAACCGCCGACAATACTAATGAATGCAGCACATGTCGTTCATAAAGATTTTCAATATCTTTTCTCGAAATGAGATTGATTCGACTATTCCAGAGTTCATACAAGGACGACAACTGTTTAAATTGCCGTTCTTGTTCTTCGCTCAATTCCGCAAAATACTTGTGGATGATCTCCATACCATTTTTTTTTATCCTTAAAATTTAGTGCACTGACAATTTTTATCATTTTTACGCCTCATCAAACTTACACCTTTTTCAGTCGCTAGTTTCTGCAAAAGTGTTGTATTTTTGGAGCAAATTAAAACCTAAACCACAAATGAACTTCATTGATATCTTAATTAGCACCATGTTAGCGTTGATTATGTTCGGCATTGGTGCTTCTTTACAACTCAAGGATTTCAACAATGTCTTTTTTTACCCTAAAGCACTAACCACAGGGCTAAGTTTGCAAATGATTTTTTTGCCCATATTTTTCTTTGCGGTAGCTTGGTTTGCGCCTATCTCACCAGCATTAAAAGTGGGGTTATTTGTCCTGTCGCTATGTCCAGGTGGCACCACCTCCAATTTTATCAGCTATCTTGTAAGTGCAGAAGTTGCCCTATCCATATCGTTAACCATTATCAATAGTGTGCTTATTTTGTTTACTATTCCTGCACTCACCAGTTTAGGGTTAAGCTACTTCATGGGGACAGAGCAGCAGATACAACTCCCAGTTTTACAGACCATTACACAAATTTTTCTACTGACGCTACTCCCTGCATTGGTTGGCTTAGGCTTCAATCAATCATTTCCAATGCTTTCTGAGCGCATTAAAAAGCCACTAAAGTATATCAATATCTCGCTTTTAGGCTTGGTGTTTGGTATCAAATTTTTTGCTGGTGAAAGTCAAGGCGGTAGTGGTATTTCCGTTGATGATATTTTCATTATTCTTCCCTATGCACTCCTAACTCATTTAGGCTCAATGATATTCAGCTATTATTTTTCCAAAAATCTAAAGATTGATAACCGCAACGCTACCACGATTGGCATTGAAGTTGGGCTACAAAATACAGCACTTGCCTTGCTTGTTACAGGTACACTTATCGGAAATAATGAAATGACTAGACCCGCATTGGTGTTTGCCATTTTTTCTTTCTTTACTACCTTAGCATTTGCTTGGTTAGCCATGCGAAAAAATAAAGTAGTACAAAAAGCAGCATTGTAGTCTGCTATATATTTGTTAATCAAATTTTTACAACAAAATAGCGAGCTAACATATAAGGATAGCTACGCCATGTCAATACAAATAATTTTTCGTTATTATGGATTTGAGAGAAGCACGAGCAAGGCAGGAAATTCAGCGTCATCCTTGGGAACTAGCGCGGTTTGAGGTAATGCTAGATATGATGATGCAGCATTTTTCTCCACAGCAGCAAATCGTAATCCTTGACGTAGGATGTGGAGACACTTTTTTTGTGGAGCAATTAGCCCAACGACTCCCCAACGCCCTACTCTATGGTATAGATATTGAGTTTCAAGAAGAGGATTTGATGTACTATAAGGGAAAATTCGAGGAAACCTCTATTGAAATTTACGATTCGTTAGAAAATATGGAATTGAGTTTTCCCTATCCTAAAGCCGATGTGGTGCTGTTGCTCGACGTGATTGAACACATTGAAGATGATGTGGCGTTCCTAAAAATGCTTTATGCTAAGCCTTACATCACCGAATCCACCCAGTTTTTTATTACTGTACCCGCTTTTCAAAGCCTTCATACTACACACGACGATTTCTTGGGGCATTATCGCCGATACAACAATGCTTCGCTCCATCAATCGCTGAAAAAGGCAAACCAAGAAGTACAACAAATGGGTTATTTCTTTACCTTTTTACTCCCTATTCGATGGCTAAAAGTCCTAAAAGAGCGTTTTCTTACTAAAGACAAAGCCTCAACAGGTCTTGTAGAGTGGTCGAAAGGAGAGCAAGCTACGCTTTTGATGAAACAGCTATTGATGTTGGACTATAAGATAACTAAGTTTTTTCGCAAATTAGGTATTCGATTACCAGGTCTATCCAATTTTAGCGTAAGTCACCCAAAAAAAGGACAATAATATGGCAAAACAAGCACCAAAAGGAAATAGAAATAAGCAAAAACAGGCAAAAATTGGTAGCAACGCTCCAGAGGTTCAATCTAAAGCCAAGTCTATAAAGGAACCAAAGTCATATACGTCCCAATTGATTTTTAAAACAGTACCAAAAGACACGCCTAGCAATTTATGGCGCAAGGTATTTATTGGTTTGAGCGCCATAGCCCTTGTAAGCACTATTTTTCTCTCCTTAGGCAGCGGCATGAATGGCGATGACTATTTCCAAAACATTTATGCCGATAAAGTGCTAAGTTTTTATCAATCCATGGGTCAGGACACGTCCACTTTTGAAGTCCCCAGGGGTATCATCAAAATTTATGGTGGTTTATTTGAAATTGCTACTGCCACCACTAATGCTGCTTTGGGCTATGATGCTCAAGACGAAGCCTACCATAATGTACGCCATATCTGGAATGCGTTATTTGGTTTTCTAGCCATGCTTTTCACCGGCTTGATGGCACAATATATAGGTGGCTGGCGCACAGGAGTAATTGCTTTAGTATTTATATTCCTCACACCTCGTTTTCTAGGACATTCCCTGATGAATCCCAAAGATATTCCATTTGCTACGGGCTATGTAATCGCTTTGTATTTCATGCTTATTTTCATTCGACAACTGCCTAGACCCACTTGGAAAACTATTCTAGGCTTGAGTTTAGGCATTGCTGTTGCCTTTGGAGTGCGTGCTGGTGGCGTTTTGCTGGTGGCTTATCTAGGCTTGTTTGTGGGCATAGCCTATGTGCTTCAACAAGGTATATCAGCACTTTGGCAAAAAAGCCAGCTTACACTACAAACGATTGGTCTCAGCCTTATTCCAGTGGCGGCAGGCTTAGGCTTAGGTCTTCTGGCATGGCCCTATGGTTTGATTGATCCTTTCAAGCACGTTCCCGAAGCACTAAAGGGATTTACACAGTTTTCAGTCGGCATTAGAATTTTATTCCAAGGCAACATGATTTTTGGTAACGAAGCCCCTACGTCCTATTTACCCACTTGGTTATTCTATACTTTACCCCTCTATATTTTTGCCGGTGTCCTTATCGCCCTTATTTTTGCAAAAGCGCTGTTCCAGCGTTATACCCCTTTTTTCCTATTTATGCTACTATTTGCATTTTTGTTTCCTGTGCTATTTGTAATTGCGCAAGGCTCTACGCTCTACGATGGTTGGCGACATTTGCTGTTTACCTATCCGCCTCTAGTTGCCTTTACCGCCCTAGCTTGGGATATGGCTATTACACAATTTGAAGCGAAAAAAGCGATACTTATTGGTCTGATTGTTGGCATGGGCGCTATGCTGCTTGAACCTTTGAGTTTTATTGTCAGAAATCCGAACTATCCTTATGTTTATTTCAACCCTTTTGCAGGAGGTATTCGCGGAGCTTATGGTCAATTTGAAACAGATTATTGGGGCGTTTCCGTCAAACAAGGACTAGACTGGATGGAGCAGCAAGGCATCATTAGTGAAAACATGACGGATACCATTACGGTTATTTCCAATTTTTCTGATGCCTTGGATAAATATGCCAAGAAAAAATACAAAGGCAAAGTAAAAACAGGTTATGCGCGCTTCCGCCAGCGTTACGACCTCAAATGGGATTATGCCCTTTTTGCTTCGCGCTTTGTGTCAGGTACCCACCTCCAACAAGGTACTTGGCCGCCCGAGGATAAAACCATTCATACGATAAAAGCCAATAACGTCCCTTTATTAGCCATCGTAAAAAATGATAACGATTTGGCATTCAGAGGAGTAGAAGCAGCAAAAAAGCAGGATTGGGCAACTGCTATTCTACTACTGGAGCAAGAAGTTGCTCAAGCACCGAGTAATGAAGTCGCTTGGACAGAACTAGCGAGAGGCTATTTACAAACCAATCAAACAGCTAAAGCTAAGGATGCAGCAACGCGGGCGCTTGCTATTGAGCCAGAGAACTTACAGGCGACCAATTTATTAGGACTATACTATCTGCGAAGCAATCAAATTGCCCTAGCACAAGATATTTTTATTAAATCATTGGTCTTTGAACCTCGCAATTCATTGGCTTACTACTACTTAGCTATTATTGATGAAAATAATAACAACCTTTCTGGAGCAATTAATTATGTTTTGAAAGCGATTGATGTAAACAAACAATTTAGAGAAGGCTATCAATTGGCGGCACAAATATACCAAAAAATGGGGGACAATCAGAATGCCACACGCTATCAGCAGGCTTTTGAAAGCATGAAGCCACAATAACATCTCCATTAAATTAAAAATGGCTCGCTATTACAAGCCCCCTCAACGCTATCAGGACTTTTTGCCCCTACTTTTGATAAAAAAGCTGGGGCAAAAATGACTATAAAATATTCGCCCTATCAAAAATGACTATTATTGCCATTTCCATTGGACGCATAATTTTCCAGTGATTTCAGGTATTTATTCAATCGCTCCATAGGTTTTACAATGGCGACTCTTCCAGAGCGAGCGAACTCGTAAATACCAATGGAGCGCAAGGCATCGAGCAAAGCTTCTGTTTCGTTTTGTTGTCCTGTTTTTTCAATGACAACATATTCGGGCTCTATCTCGAGAATACGTGCATTGTGGGCACGCACTAGACGCTCTAGGTTTTCGCCTTTGGTAAAGGCTTCTAAAGGCACTTTGTAGAGCGCCACTTCTTGATAGACAATCTCCTCCTTTTCATAGTAAAAGGCTTTAACGATGTCTATTTGTTTTTCGAGTTGTGCCACCAATTTTTCGACCATATCTTGGGTTACGTTGACCACAATAGTGAAGCGATGAATGGCATCAATAGATGATTTAGAAGTAGTTAGGCTTTCAATATTGATATGCCTTTTTGTAAAAATGGACACTACCCGTTGGAGCATCCCTGTTTGATGCTCTGTAAAAACAGTGATGGTATATTCGTTAATCATTGTCCAATTTGAATTAAAGTGACACCGATACATTATTGGAATTTACTCCAGTTCTGAAGGCTCTAAAATAATTTCGCCAACGCCTTTGCCCGAAGGTACCATTGGGAACACATTTTCTTCTTTTTCTACCGAAACATGGAGCAAGTAGGGTCCCTCATAGGCCAGCATTTCTGCTACGGCTGAGCTTAGTTCCTCTGGGTGTGAGATTTTCTTTCCTGCAACACCAAATCCTTCTGCAATTTTAATGAAATCAGGATTTTTCAACTCTACTACCGAGTAGCGATGCTCAAAGAACAACTGTTGCCATTGGCGTACCATGCCCAAGTAATTATTATCCAGCAATACGATTTTTACGCCAACGTTCCATTGCGCGCACATACCCAACTCTTGAAT
>DAITMC010000105.1:0-11956 GCA_036835365.1 Saprospiraceae bacterium | reverse complement strand
GTGTTCACCTCACCCGAAGGTAGCATGGACACCGTGGCAGAGCATACTATGGGATTATTACTGGCATTGCTCAACCATATTCCAAGAGCCAACCAACAGGTAAAAGCAGGCTTTTGGAAACGAGAAGAAAACCGTGCAGTAGAGCTAAAAGGAAAAACCGTGGGCATCGTCGGATACGGCAATATGGGGCGAGCTTTGGCGCAGCGTTTAGTGGGTTTTGGCTGCCGAGTAATCGCTTATGATAAATACAAAACCAATTATGGCGACCAGTATGCCACAGCAGTAGATTTGTTCACTTTGCAGGAAAAAAGCGATATCGTCAGTTTTCATGTTTTTTATGAGGCAGAAAATCATCTTTTCGTCAATGATGACTATTTGAGTGCTTTTCAAAAGAATATTTACCTCATTAACACAGCGAGGGGCTTAATTTTGAATACTGCTGATTTAGTGAAACACCTCAAAACGGGTAAAGTACGCGGTGCAGCACTCGACGTACTGGAATATGAAGAACAATCTTTTTCTATGCTAAGCATGGGCAACTTACCTACGCCATTTCAATACTTAGTCGAATCCGAGCAGGTTATCCTTGCTCCGCACATTGCAGGTTGGTCATTTGAGTCAAAAAAAAATCATGGAGAGGTGTTAGCGCAAAAGATAAAACAACTTTTTGGATAGGGAGGAGTGAATAAAGAGATACTAAGCCCTGAGACTTAGTATCTCTTATGCTACACCTTAATGCTTATTGAAGAAAAAGCTATGCCATTCCACTGCTGTCATCGCTTCCCAATCAGTTGGGCTAATGCTTGGATGGTTCAATACCAGTTCATCGTGAAAAAAATATTTTATTTCGGCACTAAAACCATAGTAAGTGCCATTTTTGTCTTTAAATTCTAGCAACACATATTTTCCATCGTTTGAGAGCCGCCACTCTCCTTGCATTTTACTTTTAACTTCTTTGTTGAGGTAAATCGTCTTTGTGAATTGACCATTTGCGTTAAAATTATATTCTAGCGAAGCTGTCATCACAGAAGCTTCGCCTGTTAATGCTAAATCCTGAATGACTTGATTGGAGAAAACACTGCTACTCCAAATTCCAACCAATTTATCTTTCAAGCGGCTAACCTCGTCAGAAAGCGGGGTATTTGACGCTCTTGCTTCACCAGTCGCAAGGTTAATCCATTGCCATTGGTGCGCTACAAACTGAAGTTGATACTGTTGTTTCTCGTCCTTTTTATTGATGACTGATAAAAACGGCTGTCCATGGCATAGCTCAATTTTCCAGAAAAGCTCATCGGCTTTTTTACCAAAGCTATAAAATGGTGAATAGTCCCGTGCTGGTTGATCTGCCCAATACACTTTAGAAACATTGGCATTAGAAAAATCAATATAAAATTTTGTATCGTCTGGAGCATAAGCTAAATCTGATGCTTGAGCAGTCATTTTAGGCATTATCAACCAGGCACAACAAAATAAAGTAATTATTAATTTAATTTTCATAATCGGATGTTTTTTAATCAATTGCTATTGACACTACAATAATATTGATACTTAATGTTCTCGAAATCAAAGTTGTACTATCTTCATATTCATTCCAATTATTTTAGATAACGCTGCTTCATTTGACGACTAAACGTGTAAATAGGGAGCTTGAGTTCATTACCTATTTCGCTTCCTAAAAAGCACGGTCATTATATTATTTTGACTTTTTGAAAAACTAAACCTTACTTCATGTTTTCCTATGTATAGTCGAATCTATCCACTAAAAAGTTACCACTTACCAAATAATTATTTTCTATGTTAAATTTTCGATAATTTTTCTTTGGCAAATTTTTCTAATTAATTGGACGCACAATACATTAAAAATTTTAACGACCGTAAATGTCGAATTTACTATCTTTGACTCCAGAATCTAAAACTCCAGTTGTATGAGCAGGTCAACTGTTATTTATCAATCCATGCTTCTAGCCAAGCAACAGCAACAAAAGCGATTTGTAGTCCTTATTGACCCAGATAAGCTGCGCATGGATAATATGGAGAAGATTATCGAACTTGCCATAGAAGCTAAAGTCGATTATTTTTTCATCGGTGGTAGTCTGATTGTCAATAATATGCTCGATGAATGCCTCAAAACCATTAAACGGGTTTGTGATATTCCTTTAATTCTTTTTCCTGGCAATTCTTTTCAATTGAGCTATCGTGCTGATGCCGTGCTATTTATGTCGCTTATTTCTGGACGAAATCCTGAATTGTTAATTGGCAAACACGTTATTGCAGCACCATATATAAAACTAAGCCCTTTAGAAATCCTACCCATAGGGTATATGTTAATTGATGGCGGAAAGCCAACCACTGTTTCTTACATCAGCAATACGACACCTGTACCCAATACTAAAGATGATGTAGCCCTTTGTACGGCTTTGGCAGGTCAATTTTTAGGCTTAAAAGGTGTTTTTATGGATGCAGGTAGTGGTGCAGAAGTACCGATCAGCGCTTCCATGATTGAGACCGTAAGCAGTGGCATTGACATTCCCTTAATTGTTGGCGGTGGCATCTCAACGCCGGAAAAAGTATTAGCCAACGTTCAGGCAGGTGCTGATGTAGTGGTGGTGGGTAATGCGCTAGAGAAATCACCAAGTTTAATCCTAGAAATGGCTGCCGCAGCCCATTCGATGAATGCAGCTATACCAAACAATGGGATAACAGCTAAAATAAATGTTAGCTAAATGATTAGTAGCCTGCAAAATACATTTACTATTTTTATTCTTTGATTTTGCAAAAAAACTTGCGGCTTGTTTAGATGAAAATATTTAGATTGTGCAGAAGTGGTTTGTAATCTACTCAACTGTTTCCGCATTTCATGTATGATTTATGGCACTTCTTCACCCATAGAAGCCTCCCAAAGTTTAAACCAATCCTCTGTGGAAAGGTTAATAGATAGTGCTTCTACGGTTGCTTTTATGCGTTCGATATTGCCAGTTCCTAAAATGGGTAGTATATTGCTAGGGTGCTTTACTAACCATGCAATCAATATTTGGTCTATGGTTTTGTTGCCATATTTTTTACCCAATGAATTAGCCATCAATCTAATGCGTTGCGACCTTTCATCCTCAATAGGTTGAAAAATGCGCCCTCCACCTAGTGGACTCCAAGCCATAGGAGCAATGCCTAAACGCAACAACTGATCCAACGTGCCATCTAAAAAAGGCGATACATGCAACAAAGAGGCTTCTATTTGATTGGTTACTAATGGAAAACGACTATGTAATAATTCAAATTGAGCGGGCGTAAAATTGGATACTCCAAAGGCTAATACTTTTCCTGATTGTTGTAGATGTGTAAAGGCTTCTGCTATTTCATCCGGGTGCATAAGCGGTGATGGACGATGAATAAGCAACAAATCCAAATAGTCCGTTTCTAAATAGCGCAAACTATTTTCAGCCGATTGAATGATGTGCGCCTTGCTCGTATCGTAAGACTTAATTTGATGTTCAGAGCGATTTGATGTAACCAACTTGATGCCACATTTACTAATCAGTTGCATCTTTTGTCGAATAGCAGGTGCACCTTTTGTTGCTTTGCCAAAGAGTGCTTCCGTAGTGTAATGACCGTAAATATCTGCATGATCAAAAGTAGTAATTCCCAAATCTAAGCTAGCGAGAATGAGGTCGAACACCTCAAGGGGTGAGTAATTATGTCCCCAAATGCCCCATTTCATTACGCCAAAAATCAATTTAGAAAAGTTCGGACCATTCTTAACTACCTGTATTTGGTTGACCATATGTAATTTTTTGAACAACAAAGAAACAGAATACTGACCTAAGTTTGTTTACTTTTGTTCATTAAAATATCATCTTTAAGTGTTGTTGATAGACTAAAGGAATGGCATTAAGGAACGATTTTCCAGAGGCGGGAAGCAATTACCTAGAAGGAACTAGCGATGGCTGGGAGTACAAAACCGTTTTCGCAGGTTCAACACTGCAAAAAACCTATGAGATGGTTTGCCAGTTTTTAGAGGAAGAAGGATACGATGATGTGCCTTTGCCCAGAGATGCTTCAGAATTATTGCGTTTTAGAATGCCAGTGCGCAATCGGCAAATCTTACTTTTTGGGGATAATGGTTATGTGCATAATCCTATAAAAATTCTATTTTCTAATGACCTGCGCCAAAAAAGAGTGCTTACTTTATGTATCTACAATGAGGAAGACCCTGAGCATTTGTTAAAATTTCATGGCATCGTAGCACACTATCCTATGCAAGATACAAGCAAAGAGCAGGTGGAGGCTGATTCTGAGGAAACAGATGAATAAACCGAACTGGGCATTATTATTCGTCCAAGTACAAACTAAAAAACAATGATCAATAGCCAACTCATACAGCTATTAACTACTTTTTCTAAGAAAGAAATTCGAGATTGTCGAAAATGGCTGGAATCCGTTTATCATAATCAACGACAGGATGTGATAGACCTTTATGAATATTGTTTTACTCATTCTTTTGAAGCAAAAATGCTGGTGAAGGAAACTGCTTTTAAAGTTATTTTTCCTAAAGAGCCTTTTGATGATGCTAGAATAAGGCAAACCATGTATTTTTTGCGCAAATCAGTAGAAGCATTTTTGTTATACAACGAATTGAAGCAGGACGAGGCTTACAACGAAGTGGTATTGGCGGGGATTTATAGGGAGCGAAAATTATTTAAACTCGCTAAAAAGCAAGCAGAATTGGCAGAAAAAGCACTTTCCAACCTAACACAGATTGATTACAAGCACTACTTGAATGAATATTTGCTCGAAAATGAGAAATATGGTATTACCGTTAGTACGGAAGACCGTCAGGAGCGAAATCAACAACTACAAAAAACCATTGCCTCGCTTGACCGATTTTACATCACCGACCAGTTGCGCAATGTTTGCTCTTTGCTGCTCAATCTTCATCAATCAAATTTTGCTGATATTTCCCCTTTTATCGAAACCATAATTAAAGACGTAGAAGAAAAAGATTACAGTGCTTACCCCGTAGTAACGCTTTACTACACGCTCTTTAAAGTGCTACAATCCAATGATAGCGATAGCTTTGATAAACTTAAAAAAGATTTGCTAACGCATAAATCGCTTTTTTCTTTTAGAGAGCGCCGCGAAATCATTCTTATGGTCATTAATTACTGTATCGTGCGAATGAACCGGGGCGATATGAAATTCATTCAAGAAGCCTTTGATTTGTATCGCTTAGGCTTAGAGGAAAACGTTTTGATGCACGAAGGTTACTTACCTGCTTCTACCTTTAGAAATATTCTTAGTACAGGTTTGCGATTGCAAGAATTTGAATGGGTAAAAGCGTTTATTGAGCAGAATAGCCCATTGTTACACCCTAGCAATCAAGAAAGTTTTACTAATTTCGGACTAGGCTCACTTTATTTCACCATCAAAGACTACAATAAGGCACGGGAGTATTTGGGTATGTATGAACATGATGACCTATTGCTCAACTTGAACACAAGAGCTATGCTGCTCAAAATGTACTACGAGTTAGATGAGTTTAAAGTGCTGGATTCACTGCTGGAAAGTTTTAAAGTTTATCTTAGGAGGAAAAAGGGGATCAGTGAAGGTTATGTAGCGTTGTATAGCAACCTCATTAAATTTACCAAAAAATTAGCCGTAGTCAATCCATATAGCAAAGCCAAAAAGGAAAAATTGCGACAAGAAATATTAGAGGCTAAACCAATGATCAACAAAGAGTGGTTTTTAGATCAACTGACCAAAATGGGATAGTTGGGATTTCAAAACTATTCGATTTCTCTATTTTTCTGCAAAATTAGGTGTTTATTTACTTACCTTCACTACCAGAATTTTTGAATCAGCAAAACGAAAAACAATGAAATTATCTATCAGTTTAATAACGTTCTTACTCGTTACGCAAGTTCACTTTGCACAAACCAGTACTTGTGACAAGTGGGCAGTACAAGACTTTATTTTTCAAGCTAAAGAACATGTTGCCGCTCCATTTGAAGTGGACATGAGAGCAATTTTTCAACATGAAAGTGGACAGAACGTCGAAATTAATGGGTTTTACAATGATAACAATACTTGGGTTGTTCGATTTTCTCCCAAACTAGAAGGAAAATGGACTTACAAAACCACTTCGGCATTAAGGTCATTAAATGACAAAAAAGGACAGCTTTTAGTTACCCCCGCCTCAAAAAATCAGCATGGTGCTATTCAAGTAAATAAAGAAAATACACAACGCTTTGTTTATGAAGACGGTACACCGTACTTTGCAATGGGGTTCGAGATTGATTGGCTCTTTGCATTAGATGCAGAAAATAGAGAAGACATTCCTAAAACGCGCCAAATTACTCAGCACTTAGCCGATTATGGCTTCAATCAAGCCATAATGAACGTGTATGCTTATGATGCGAATTGGGGCGAAAGAGATAAAATCAATCCAAAATATAATTTTGTCCATCCAAAGGTTTTTCCTTTTGGAGGTACAAACGATAGCCCTGACCACCAGACGTTAAGTCTTGATTTTTTTAAGCATTTAGACCGCGTTATTGCCCATTTGGAGGAAAAGCAAATTGTAGCGCATCTGATGATTTATGTTTGGAACAAAAAGGTGAACTGGGCAACACCTCGCTCAAAAGAAGACAATCGCTACTTCGATTATGTCGTTAAACGCTATCAGGCTTACCCAAATATTGTTTGGGATATTTCCAAAGAAGCCCTTGCTCATGGTATGGATGACATGAGCTACATTGTAGAAAGAATTGACCGTTTGCGCAAGCTAGATACCCATCAGCGTTTGGTTACTGTACATGATTATGATTTTTGTAAAGTCTATCCTCATCTTATTGATTTCATTTCGGTGCAAGAGTGGCGACCTAACCTCTACAATGAAATGCTCAATATTATTGAAGCGCACCCGCAACTACCTGTATTGAATGTAGAGCACGGCGGCTATGAAAAAACGATGCACTCCATCTTCAATGGCGCTTTTGTGGATGCTCTTGTTTGCTTGGAAAGAAATTATATTTGCCTTTTTTCAGGCACTTATTCGACCTATTATTGGCAAAATAGTTCTTGGTACGAGTTGGTGTATGAGCCTTTTGCTCTACCGAAAGCGAATCAACCTAATTTTCATTATTACAAAATAATGGTAGATTTTTTTAGTAACTATGACTACGCCAAGTTGACTCCAACACAATATTTTTACGCTCCTTATTGCTTGACAGACCATGAAAAAACCTTTATTTACTTACTTCCACCCCATATGTTCGCTTTGGAAGGCAATGCACCACCACAAGCTAAAAACAAAAATGTGGAAATACAATGGTTTAATCCATTAACAGGCGAGTACACAGAAAAAACAAAACGCCAGCTAAGCTATTGGACAGGTTTTCGCAAACCACAGCAATTGGGAACGCATTTTGCGATAGCTATTCTTACATTAATGGACGAATGATAAAAAATCTTAAAACGCATGAAAATGCATCCATTAGGGGCAAATTTCATGCGTTTGTACGAATACTTTAACACACAGTAAATAACATCTTTTCTCCCATCTCAAAAATAGTTGTATCTTACTTAACTTATCACATAAAAGAATTGAAATGAACAATATCAGCAAGGAGCGTATTCAGCAAGCCGTATTTGATTTATATGATGATTATGCACATCATCGAATTGACCGTAGGAAATTCATGCAGGAACTTTCAGCCTACGCAGTCGGAGGGTTAACGGTAGGTGCATTGATGAGTTTTCTCCATCCTGATTATGAGGGGAATATTCAAATAAAAGCAGATGACCCGCGCATTGTTTCTACATTTATTACCTATTCTTCGCCAAAGGGAGGCGGAGAGATAAAAGCCTTACTTTCTATGCCAGCTCAAGCAGAAGGCACGTTGGGCGGCGTGGTCGTCGTACATGAAAACAGAGGGCTAAATCCTTACATCGAAGACGTTGGTAGAAGGGCTGCTTTAGCAGGATTCATTTCTATTGCGCCTGACGCATTGACTCCGTTAGGAGGCTACCCCGGCAATGATGATGAAGGTCGAGCCATGCAGAGCAAGCGTGATCGCATGGAGATGCTAGAGGATTTTATTGCTGCTTTTGAATACCTCAAAGTACACGAATCTTGTAATGGAAAAGTAGGTGTAGTAGGCTTTTGCTTCGGTGGTTGGATGGCTAATATGATGGCGGTGCGCCTTCCAGACTTAGCTGCTGCTGTGCCATATTATGGCAGTCAACCTTCCGCAGAAGAAGCAGCGAAAATACATGCTCCCCTCTTGTTGCATTATGCGGAGCTAGATACCAGAGTGAACGCAGGTTGGGAAGCCTACGAAGCAGCACTGAAGGCAAATGATAAAGCATACACCGCACATTTTTATCCTAAAGTAAATCATGGATTTCACAACGACTCTACGCCGCGCTTCGACCAAGAGGCAGCAGCGTTATCTTGGCAAAGAACCGTGGATTTCTTTAAAGCGCAATTAAAGTAAATTGGACTATTGGTGCATACTGCTCGTTGTAGTATGTAAATAAGTCTCTTGCAGTTTGATTTTTCATATCAAAAATAACCAAAAATAAATATTGTTGTAGTACACCATTCATTTATTTTTTATTTGCGCTAGCTGCTTTATTTCTTTAAATCTTAAAAAACTGATTTATTTGCTGCTGCTGTTTTTAAGCTAGTGTTGCTATTACTTATTGGCCAAATACAAGGCATAATCGCCGTGTGAGATAAGTTGCGATTGCTTGATAGGCAAGCGATAGGCATACGCCCAACAATCCAATAGTTGATCATCAACAGTAACAGGAACAATCATTCTACTATATTCATCAGCAGGACAATTCTGAATGCCTTCATACTCATCCAAAAGTGGGAAAATCAACGCTACATTATCTAGCATAAGCACTTGTCCTTTAACTTGATAGGCACTATCTGCATGAAACACAGCACCTGGATAACTACCTAAATCGTATAGTTTTCCAGCTACTGAGCCTTTGGCAAGTAATTGACTATTTGCTTTCAAAAGCAATGCAATAGGCAACTGAGACTGTTGCATCAAAGTGCCGTAAACAAAAAGACGATTGAGCATCGGCATTATAGGTTATAAATCATACTCTTTTATTTTCCGATAAAGGGTTCGCTCAGAAATACCCAACTCTTGTGCTGCATCTTTCCTCCGACCACTATACTTACGCAAAGCCTTCTGTATCAACGATTTTTCATGTTCCATAATGGAAAGATTTTCATCCACAACTTCTAATTCGTTGTAGGTGTCCGCTACATCGTCAATAATGACAGGCTTTCTATTGTCTTCATGGGCATTAAAAAAATCTTCTTTATATACATTTTCTTTTATATCACCATTAGTAGCTGGATAGTTCGCCATTGCTCCCAAAGCCGCATTGTTGTTGGGTGGGGCGGGGATACCACTTTGTAGCTGCTGCAAACTACGCCAATCGGGAATATTGAGATTATTTCGACGAATTAATTCATACACCAACGATTTCAGGTCGTTAAGATCGCTTTTCATATCGAAGAGCAACTTGTAAAGAATCTCTCGCTCTTGCATCGTGTTGCTATTGCTCTCTTTATTAGGAATCATGGGCAAATGCCGTTCCGTAATATTAGGAATAAGGAATATCAAATGCTCCGCAGTGACGAGTTTATCCTCTGAAAGTACAGAGAGTTGTTCTGCCGTATTCCTGAGCTGGCGAATATTACCGGGCCAACTGTAATTTTCAATGATTTGTCTTGCCTGTTCTTCTAATTGAATAGGTGTGGTTCTGTATTTTTCTGCAAAATCAACACAAAATTTTCTGAAGAGCATGTAAATATCCTCCCTGCGTTCTCGCAATGGCGGCACATAAATCGGCACTGTGTTTAGTCTATAATAGAGGTCTTCACGAAACTTACCTGCTTTTATTTTTTCTTGCAAGCTAACATTTGTTGCTGCTACGACCCTGACGTTGGTTTTTAGTACCTTAGATGAACCTACTCGAATAAACTCACCCGACTCTAATATCCTTAACAAAAAAGACTGGGTATCAAGCGGCATTTCGCCAATTTCATCTAAGAAAATAGTGCCGCCATCCACCGTTTCAAAATACCCTTTTCGGTCGCTAGTAGCCCCTGTGAAAGCGCCCTTTTCGTGCCCAAACAATTCAGAGTTAATCGTACCTTCGGGAATAGCACCACAGTTGATGGCAATAAATTGACTATGTTTTCTAATGCTTAATCCATGAATTATCTTCGAAAATACTTCCTTCCCCACACCACTTTCGCCCGTGATAAGTACCGATAAATCAGTATCTGACACCCGAACTGCCGTACTCAAAGCACGATCCAATGCCTCTGAGCGACCAATAATCGAAAACCGCTGTTTTATAGCTTGTAGGTTGAGCATTACTTTTTTTAATATATATTTATTTTTGAATAACTTCACCAATCAAGGTGGCACTGGTCGCATCATTTACCTTCACCCATACATAGTTGCCAGGTTGGTAAGTTTCTACTTTAGGAAAGACAACCATTTTGTTTTGAGAATTGCGTCCTTTAAAATCATCAACCGACTTTTTAGATGTTCCTTCTATCAATACTTTGAATGTTTTGCCAATGTCCGCTTTATTATGTGCTAATGAAATTTTATTTTGTAAGGATATAATTTCTTGCAAACGACGCTTTTTCACTTCGAGCGGAATATCATCTTCATATTTTTTAGCCGCCAAAGTTCCAGGACGCTCAGAATAATAAAACATATAGGACATGCTATAATTAGCGAACTCCATCATGCTTAAAGTATCTTGATGTTCTTCTTCTGTTTCCGTGCAAAAGCCAGCAATCATATCAGAAGAAATGGCACATTCTGGCATTATTTCATAGATGCGACGTATCTTATTCATATACCATTCACGGTCATAAGTGCGATTCATCAACTCCAAAACGCGACTATTACCCGATTGAACAGGAAGATGAATGTACTTGCAGATGTTATCGTACTTTGCCATTGTGTAAAGCACTTCATCTGTAATGTCTTTGGGATGAGAGGTAGAAAAACGAATGCGCAAATCGGGATGCACCAAAGCAACCATTTCTAAAAGTGCCGCAAAGGAAACCACTTGCTCGTTTTCAGGGTTTTCCCATTTATAAGAATCTACATTTTGCCCTAATAAGGTTACCTCTCGATAGCCACGATGGTATAAATCTGTAGCTTCCGCCACAATGCTGAAAGCGTTTCGGCTGCGCTCGCGCCCACGCGTAAATGGTACCACACAAAAGGAACACATATTGTCGCAACCGCGCATAATGGAAATAAATGCGGAAACGCCATTAGAATCAAGGCGAAGTGGGCTAATGTCTGCGTAGGTTTCTTCTCTGCTCAAGAACACGTTAATGCCCTTATCGCCTTCCTCTACGGTAGCCAATAAATTAGGTAAATCTCGATAAGCATCAGGCCCCACGACTAAGTCCACCAACTTTTCTTGTTCCATCAACTTGACTTTCAAACGCTCTGCCATACAGCCTAACACCCCTACCACTGTGCCTGGGCGATTACGCTTCACCTGATCGAACACGCGCAAGCGTTTGCGTACTGTTTCTTCTGCTTTTTCGCGAATAGAACAAGTATTGATGAGAATTAAATCCGATTCCTCCAGATTTCTTGTTGGCGAATAACCTACTTCTGCCAGAATAGACCCTACGATTTCGCTATCGCTGAAATTCATTTGGCAGCCGTAGCTTTCAATATAAAATTGCTTTTGCCCAGCATAAGACGTTTCCTGAAAAAACACCTCCCCCTGACGCTCCGTCAGTAACTCTTGGCTGATGCCTTCCAATGTTGGGTTATCGTTGTACATCATTTTTTTTGTCGTATTTTCGATAAAGAAGCACAAATATAGCTACATTATGTCAAAATGACAGTTAAAGTTGCGAGAAAGACTAATTTTTTTCAAAACA
>DAITMC010000104.1:0-11965 GCA_036835365.1 Saprospiraceae bacterium | reverse complement strand
AACATCGGAATGCTGCTTGCCTGAAATAAAAATTTCAGGTCAAGCGGTTTCCAATTAACTATGATGTGAAGAAAGTATTATTCACCTATTTCTCCCATCTCTACACCTTCGGAATAAGCCATTTGTATATTGTTTCGGTAAAAGGCATTTTTTAGGCGTTTGTGTAAATCAAATTTTACACTCCAAAAATTATCTGGATGTATATATGGGCGTATTCCTAGAACAATGTAATGAGAGTCATATTCGATGATTCCTATGTCTGGAGTTGGGGCTTGAAGTATATTTGGTGCGGTCTCTAGTACTTCTTTTATGATTCGCTCTACTTTGGGATAGCTTTCTGAATAGGGCATAAACATCTCTAACTCAATACGCATACTTCCTTTTCTTGAGAAATTAGTAATCGTATTATTAATAATTTCTCCATTCGGGAGAATAAGTGTCTTATTGCCTGGAGAAGCAAGGTAGGTGTGAAAAATTTGTATTTCTTCCACTTTGCCGAAATTTTCATCTACTTCAATCCATTCGCCTACACGAAAAGGTTTGAAGAGTAAAATGACTACACCGGCAGCTAAATTCCCAAGGCTACCCTGCAAAGCCAACCCAATAGCTAGTGTAGCAGCACCGAGAATGGCTACAAAAGAGGTGGTGCCAATACCTACTAATTCGGCTACACTAAATAATAAGAGTACTTTAAGCAAGACATTGAGGATGGTAACAAAAAAAGGAATAATATCCACACTCACAGAGGAACGTTCCAATGCTTTTTTTAGTAAATTGACAATTCTATTGATTGCCCAAAGCCCAATCACAATGGTTGCAACGGCTAAGAGGAAGTTGTTAACATATGGAGATATCCGCTCCCATGTAAGGGTTTCCAAAATATCTGTGAAGGAGGAATTCATAGTTTAGCGTGTTTATTAGTTATGTTAATTATGTTGTAAGTGTACTACAAAAACTAATTATGAAGTAATATGAGTGCATATTACGAGAGGGTGAAATACAGCTAAAACATCATTTCAACTTATCGCCCTACCTCTATTTTTCATCGTAATCAATAGCTAAGCAAGCACTATTCTTCACTTCCTTTATTAGCATTACAAAGAATCATCAATAGTTGATCGTAGGTGCTTGTACCAAGTATTTGCTTTGCTTTGGTTAAATCTTCACAGGCTTTGGCATACTGCTCTTCTTCCATAAACATTTGCCCGCGCGTTGCCAAAAAGTCAGCGTTATTAGGGAATTGTACCATTGCTTTGTTTATCTTTTCGAGGGCTTCTTCTTTTTTGCCTTCATTGTAAAGGCTTATACCTTCTGTAAATAGTAGATTGGCTTGCTCAAAATTGGTAATTACATCTTTGCATAATTCTTTGCTAACTGGCGAAAAGAGCAGGCGTATGTCCATAGAAGCAGGTACTTCTCTTTTTTGATAAGTTGCTGCTTGCCATTTTCCGAACATACTCGTAGTCAGATTCAATATTTCCAACTGAAAATCAATGCCCAAGGCACAATAGTCAGTAACATCAATGGTTTTAACTACGCCGTTGGGTTCAATGAGTAACTGAACATCCATGTAGCCCACTAAACAAGTATCTGCATAGGATGATGGATAATTCAAATTATCATCTACATAAGTGATTAGGGCTTCGTCGCCACCTTTGAAAGTCGGTGCAGTATCAATTTCAACATAAATGGTATCGCCATCAACAAATACATAGGGCGGTGCCTCTTTCAATCGGAAGCGTATAGGCAATGTCATGCGAGTGCGAACGGCTTTTCCTTTTTCTTTTGCAGGTATCCAACGCACGCCGATTTCATTAAAAATATTCAAAAGTCCCATTACCGTTGTTCCGCAATCGCCACCAATATCTTTCAATAGTTCGATGTTAGAAATGGTGCTATCTGGCTCTACAATAAAACTGGTTACTACGTTTCCTTCAATGTTATTCATTCTTGCTTGAAAAGGATATTCAATATTACTATACATGAATGCCAGTAGTGCTTGTTGGGAGCATTGATATTTTACTTGGGTGGTCGTGTCCAAAGATTCACAAAGGGCATTTGGAAAGCGAGGCATTTCCTCTGCTACTAAGTAAATGGTTGTGTCCTGCTGACCAAAAGATAGTAAAGTGTTGAATATCAACATGAAAGAAATCCACCATTCTTTTCTCATAGACTTTTTTTGATTAAAGTGCTTTTACTGCTTGTAAAAGGTTCGATTATTTAGACGTTATTGTAGTACAAAGGTAATCTAAGTTGCTATTAAAAAATAGTAAAAGGCGACATGAAATTTTCTGAGGCTACAATAGAAATTCATCTACTTTTGCAGTGCAATTACTTAAATACATTGTCTATTGAATCCAGTTATCCGAGCTTACGTTGAATTACACACGGCTGTATTTTTATTTGGCTTTACCGCTATTTTAGGCGATTTGATTTCTGTTTCTGCCATCAGTTTAGTTTGGTGGCGCGTACTAATTACCTGTGCTAGTTTACTTTTTTTCATCTCACTTAGGCAGCTTTTTCAGCAATATTCCCGAAAAAAAATAGGGCAATTTATGGGCATTGGCGTCCTAGTGGGTTTGCATTGGATTAGTTTTTACGGCGCTATCAAATTAGCCAACGCTTCTGTGGCGCTCGTTTGCATGGCAACAGTGTCTTTTTGTACTGCTTTTTTAGAGCCGCTCATCTTCCGCCGTCCGATTAATTTATTGGAACTTTTTTTAGGTATCTTAATTGTTCCTGGAATGCTCTTGATTGTTAATAATTTACAAACGGATATGATGCTTGGGTTTTGGGTAGGCTTACTTTCTGCCTTTTTAGCTGCTCTATTTTCTGTGCTGAACAAGAAATTTATAGAACAAGCTGATCCTTACACCATTACGTTCTTAGAGTTGGGTAGTGCTTGGCTGTTCATCAGTCTAATATTGCCTTTCTATTTGCTATCGCAAGGCTGGAGTCATTTTATGCCGAAACCAATGGATTGGGTATATTTACTCATTTTAGCGTTGGTATGTACCACTTTAGCTTACAACTTAAATTTGCGTTCTTTAAAACATCTCAGCGCATTTGCGTCTAATTTGACATTCAATCTAGAGCCTGTTTATGGCATTGTCCTTGCGTGGATTATCCTTCATGAAAATAAGCAACTCTCCAATAATTTTTACTGGGGCACTTTACTCATTTTGATTTCTGTATTTAGCTATCCTTTTTTGAGAAAGAGATTTGGCTAAACACTGCAATTATCTTGGAAACCACTCATATAAATATCTTCCAATGGCAAAAAATACCTTACCGTTTGTTACAAAATGTTGTCCTTGCCCGATTTGAACATCCGTAGGTGGCGTATGCAAACGATAAGAACGAGTCCTTTTAGTTTTAGTATCCCATTCATAAACAACTGATGGACCAAATGATAAAGACAACATATAAATTTTATCATTGAAGGCAAAAGCAGTATTTGATGTAATATAAGAATCTATGAAATCGAAATTTGCAACCCTGGTCCACTCGTTATTGATAGGGTCGTATTCTAAAAGGGTTCTACTGTTGGTATTCGCCGAGTAGGATAAAACATAACCTTTTTGACCAAGGGAAGTAGCTGTAAGAGGAAAAATATCTCCTACCGAATTTACTGAAGCAGCATAGTTGTCAATAGCAGACCAAGTGCGAGTATCTATGTTAAATTTCCAACTGGTATTGGTGTTGTCCCTTCCGCCGAGTAATAAAAAAACCTCACGACCAATAGAAAAAGCACAAGCATTAGGGCCTGAGTTGTTGGCAATTGTCAAATCAGGCATTTGCAACCAATTATCTGTACTAGGTTGATAGAGAAAAAAACGAAATTTATCCAAAAGTAGACTCCATTGAACAGCAAATCCTTGGTCTCCAACGTTCAGTAGCAATCGTGTTGAAAAATTTTCTTCAATATTAGAGGGAATATAATTGAGTGTTTGCCAATTTTGCGTGTTGATTTGATATTCTAACCATTCTGTTTCAAACCCATAGAAATAGTACAAATTTTGTTGCGTAGCATATCCTAAATGGTAATTGCTAGATATAGGCAGTTCCGTAACAATTTGCCAATCTTTATTGGTATAATGAAATGATTCTTTACTAGTAGCTTCTAATATGCCACCAGTAATGACTCTAATTTTATCACTCATACCTAATGATAAACCTAAAAACTGTTCATTAACAACTACTTCCAACTTCATGGGTGTTCCACTAATGACTTTCCACTCATTACCATTGAAGAGAACAGAATTATTGAGATAAAAAGAATTAAAATTTCGTCCAACAATGGTTATAGTATCCCCTAGTGTCCCTTCTTTGGGATAAAAATCCTCTACAATAGGCTTTAGAAATGTAAGTGTCAACCCTTCTGATTCGTTATCACCAACTCTAACAGTTAATTTAGCATCATCTGGTAGAAACGTGGCGCTTGGAATAATGAACTGTAGCCGATTATTTGTAGCACTAATTAATTCATGGCTAAACCAAGAACCGTTTAATAACAGTTGATTCCATTCCTTAATGAGGGAAAAAAAACGCCCTTCTAGAGTGATTGTATCTCCAATAGATACTAAGCTAGGGATTAATTGGAATAGTTCAGGTGTGCTCAAATTGGGCAAATCAAATGGAGGCGACTCTTCGCCTGATGAAGCAATAATGACTAGCTTGTTTTCAACACTGGCAGATAAAAGCGGAACAATACACTTAATTTCAGATTCAGATATAGAAAGTATGGTTACTTCTGAATTATTAATCAATATCTTCATTGATTCCTGAGTGCCCAGAAAGTTACTTCCTCGTATCGTCATTGTATCTCCAGGAGTAATTGGATTTGGTGAGATGCTACCGACAGTAGGGGGTAAACTACCTTTACTATTAAAAACCACTTCATCTCCGTAAATGGTTCGCTCGTTCGTTATTATGTAAGCACGTACAAAATAAAGTTGATTGTCTCTTAATCCACTATTTAATCTTGTTGAAAAAGTCTTTCCTTTAAGATTTGCGCCAAGCGATAATTTGAGATTAAAATTCAATTCATCTGGTGCTAACAAAATAAGCCTTCTCGATTCATCTGACCAGATGAATCCATGGTCTATAATGTCCTCTTCAATGTCCGATACCTCGGCATTAAAAGTAGCTCCTGTTCCATCAACATCACTTACTGCTAAAGTACGCAATCGTGCAAAGGGTCGTTCTATGTTTTCTTTTTCTTTTTCGCAAGCTAAAAAGAGGGTAGATAAGCCTAAGTAAGCTAAAATGAAATAGCGTTGTATCATGGAATTTAATTTTTATCGTATTATCCAAATCGTTTTTACATATAAATTAGTTGTTTCTGACTTTAAAGGCTCTACATTTCTTACAATATTGCCTATTTGTTGAAAACCAATGGCAATTGTCCATTTTCCTAAAGGCGTATTCTTGGTTGAGCCTATTCCTACTTCTCCTGCAAAACCAGACCTAGCATCGTCAAAGTTAAACGGTGTCAGTGTATTGGTTAATATAATTTCTCGCTCTGGCACAAGAATGCTTTCAAGCGTTGTTACGTTTGTACGCTTTATAAATTCCACAACAAGCCCAGCCCGAAACGATATATTAGGCTTTAAGTTAGGAATAGCATATCGGATAAATATCGGACCACCAATTCCTAACCAGTTTACCTTTGTGTTGGAATAAATCTTATCCACAAAAAAATCATCAAAATCAATCAAAATATCAGATTGAAATTGATAGCGATAAAGTGAAGGTTCAATATCTACGGACATATTGCTAAACCGCCTTAAACTTTTCAAGGAAAAGGCTAATCCAAAAGAGGGAACAAAGGAGGAAGGTGTGATGGGATATAGCTGTTCATAAACATTGGTAGGCGAACTAACTTTTGGTTTTGGCGGAGGACTAAAAGAAAGATTGCTAGTGCCCAAAGAAGCCGTTATGCCAATTTCAATACCAAAAAGCGGTAGTCTTTCGCCAATTATTAAAAAAGGAGTCTCCTTGCATTCATTATATTGTTTAGTAATTTCGATTAGATTTTCCTCTTTGCTGTCTAGTCCTCTTGGCGATTTAAAATGAAAAGATAAGTTGACGCAGTTTTCAGTAATCTTTTGCAGAAAAGCATACCAATTTTGTCTTGCGCGCTTTTTTTCCAATTCATTCATCACATCTGTTGTTGGAACAGGGATGTATTGGAGCGAATCATTAGCATAGCGCAGGTAAAAGTCCTTTTTTACTTTTAAGAGACTTGTTCCTCCCTCCACAAGCCATTCAACAAAGACTATATTCGGATTTCCGTTAGCATCTGGAATAGCATACTTGCTAAAATAGCGCCGATCTTCAATATAATAAGCCTTCACTTGTTCGGGAGAAAATTGTTGCAATGCTGCTTTTTCATTTGCTTTAAAAAGACAAACCTTATCCACATTTTTATTATTGTATTCGCCTATTAAGCCAGTCAACGTATCACCTTGTATCGTAATTACTTTTCCAGGCAAAAAGGAGGGTTGAGCATAAATCGGCTGCATTGCCAAAAGGCACGCAATAGTTAGAAAATAGGGGTGCAATAAGAAAAGTAAGTTGCTTTTCATAGGTTGTAGTGTTTAAATAATGTGCCTTTGATTTTTCTTATAGTACGCTGATATCCAATGGATAAAAGGGTTTAAACTTATAATCAATAAGCATTGTAAATGTACAACAATCCATTGAGAGAAGCAATACCTCAAATGTTAAATTTATGGGAAATATTTTTTGAATCTTAATGCGAAAGTTAGTTTTATTTTTAAGTCTAACTCACGTTATTTTTGCACCTTTGAATTAAGTTAGCGTTCCAATCGAAAATAACATTCATCATGTCTATTACACTTGTTCTTGTCATCATTACTTCGCTTATTTCATATCAAGCCTTGAACAATGCGTCTTTGCTGTATAAATTGCAGCATTCGCCTTATCAGGAAGCACAACGTGGGGAATATTATCGGCTAATCACTTCGGGCTTTGTGCATGGCAGTTTTCCACACTTACTCATCAATATGTTTGTTTTTTGGCAATTTGGCCAAATTGTGGAAAATTATTTTTTACAACTTTTCGGCGAACTCATGGGCAGAATCAATTTTATTCTACTTTATTTTCTCACCATCATTGCTGGAGATGTACCTACTTTTTTTAAACATAGAAACAATCCCAGTTTTGCTAGTGTAGGCGCTTCGGGGGCAGTATCGGGGATACTCTTTGCTTTCATTTTGTTCAATCCTTGGTCAACTTTGCTGCTCTTCTTTGTCATTCCATGCCCTGCCATTGTAGCAGCGATACTTTATTTAGTCTATTCTTCTTGGGCAAGCCGCAATCAAAACGATTTGATTGACCACGATGCGCATTTATATGGCGCAGTGTTTGGCATATTGTTCACCATCCTGCTGAAGCCGAGTACAATTAATATCTTTCTCGAAGAATTGGTGAATGGATTTCCTTTTTAAAAAAAACTTAATTGACATCAAAATGTTATTAAGTTGTTAAATAATTTTGAATTTAACTAAAAATCAACTAATATTGTATATCCTATTTGATAAGTAGGATATGTTATCAACAATCAGCAATATACATTTTATAAAGAAGAGTGGAGAGAACAGGCTCTACGAAACTCTGGCAACCTTACCGATGTAGTGGTGCCAAATCCTGCCAATTAATTTTTGGAAAAATAAAATCAGATTAACATGCACACTTCATTATTTCCTCCTATCCAGTTCCCTTACTATCATATTTCCTGTAATAGTTGTTGTTATTGATTTAGCATAAATTCTATCTCAATAGCTCATTTCAACAAGTAAATTATTTGTTTTCACCAAAATGAATTTTAATTATATGTCTAATTTAAGATTTGAAACCTTACAACTACACGCTGGACAAGAAGAGGTAGAATCTACCACTCGCTCCAGAGCCGTGCCTATCTATCAAACGACTTCTTATACTTTCAAAGATAGTGAGCATGGAGCCAACCTTTTTGCCTTGAAGGAATTTGGGAACATTTATACCCGAATTATGAATCCTACAAATGATGTATTTGAGAAACGTGTAGCCGCTTTGGAGGGGGGCGCAATGGCACTAGCAGTGTCCTCTGGGCAAGCAGCGCAATTCGTAGCACTCAATAATATTTTGCAAGCGGGGGACAACTTCGTATCCTCTTCCAACTTATATGGTGGCACTTACAATCAATTCAAAGTCGCTTTCAAACGCTTAGGCATTGAGGTTCGTTTTACGCAAGGCGAATCACCGAGCGACTACGAACGCTTGATTGACCAAAATACAAAAGCTATTTATGTAGAAACTATTAGTAATCCAAGATATAATATTCCTGATTTTGAGGCACTTGCATCGCTAGCTAAGGAACATGATTTACCTTTAATTGTGGATAACACATTCGGTGCTTGTGGATACCTTTGCCGACCTATTGAGTGGGGCGCAAATGTCGTGGTAGAATCAGCCACAAAATGGATTGGTGGTCATGGCAATTCTATAGGTGGTATTATCGTAGATGCAGGTAACTACAACTGGGGAAATGGCAAATTCCCACAATTTTCTGAACCTTCAGAGGGGTATCATGGGCTAGTATTTTCTGACGTATTCGGCGTAAACGGTCCTTTTGGCAATATCGCTTTCGCCATTCGTGCACGCGTGGAAGGCTTGCGCGACTTTGGTCCAGCCATTAGTCCATTCAATTCTTTCCTACTATTGCAGGGTTTGGAGACGCTGTCGCTACGTGTGCAACGCACTGTGGACAATGCTTTAGAACTGGCTAAATGGTTAGCGCAGCATCCAAGAGTGGAGCAAGTGTGGTATCCAGGTTTGGAAAGCCATCCGAATCATCAAGTTGCTAAAAAATACTTGAAACATGGTTTTGGAGGAGTGCTTTCTTTGACGCTAAAAGGCTCAAAGGAAAATACTACTAAATTTGTAGATAGCTTACAACTCATTAGTCATTTAGCTAACGTAGGTGATTCAAAAACGCTCATTATTCAACCTTCTGCCACCACACATCAGCAACTAACAGCAGAAGAACAAATTGCTGCAGGTGTATTGCCAACACAGTTACGTATATCAGTAGGTATTGAGCATATTGAAGACATCAAAGCAGATTTTGAACAAGCACTAGATAGAGTGTTTACAGCAAGTGCTGTTTGGAAGTAATCTTTAACTATCGGGTAGCTCTTTGGTATGCAAAGAGCTACTTTTATTTATTATTCTAGTAAAGTATTATAATCGAATTGACGCATCATTATCAACATACTACTTCATTTACCCTAGAGCAGGGTGCAATGTTGGCGCAATTGGACATTGCCTACCATACCTTTGGGAAGCTAAATCGCCAGCGAGACAATGTCATATGGGTATGCCATGCCCTCACAGGCGATGCTAATGTTGCAGTTTGGTGGGATGGTATTGTTGGCACAGGCAAACTGTTTGACCCAAGCAAGTATTTTATTGTATGTGCCAATATGTTAGGCTCTTGCTATGGCACTACAGGACCTGCCTCTATGAACCCTGCCACCGGGAAAGCTTATGCACAGCATTTTCCTGATATCACGGTTCGCGATATGGTGCGCGCCCACGAACTACTGCGACAACACTTAGGTATTGAAAAAATTAAATTGGTGATAGGTGGTTCTATGGGAGGACAACAAACACTAGAATGGGCTATTATGAAACCCCAACTTTTTGAATACGTTTGTGTCATCGCTGCCAACGCTAAACATTCACCTTGGGGCATTGCCTTCAACGAAACTCAGCGCATGGCAATCGAAGCGGACAATACGCTGTATGATGGCACGCCAGAAGCAGGCAGAAAAGGATTGGAAGCCGCAAGAGCTATCGGAATGCTTTCCTACCGACATTACGATACCTATGCTCAAACGCAAGCAGATGAGAACGACCAATTGGAGCATTTTAGAGCAGCTTCCTACCAACGTTATCAAGGATATAAACTCTGGAAACGATTCAATGTTTTTTCCTACCTCGCATTGAGCAAAGCAATGGATAGCCACAATGTAGGCAGGGGGCGTGGTGGTATAGTGCAAGCATTAACGCAGGTGACAGCGCCTTTGCTCTCTATTGGCATTCATTCGGATATTCTATTTCCTGTGGCAGAGCAACAACTCATTGCGCACCATGTGCCCAACGCTCGCTTTGAAATGATAGATAGCCTCTATGGACACGATGGATTTTTAGTGGAGTATGAGAAGCTAAATGTCATTTTACATTCATTTTTAAATAATACTCCTCAAAGAACTAGCTATCTAAACGGAATGGTCAAAAAAGTATATCCAGGTATGGAACAGTTTTAGCGACTTTCATCACGAAACATCAACTTAGTGTTTTTTACATTTGTTATCACAAAAAAAATATAAACTATCATGGCAGTAAGATTAGGAGATATTGCTCCAGACTTCAAAGCCCAAACGACTATGGGCGAAATTTCTTTTCACGACTGGCTCGGCGATAGCTGGGGATTGTTGTTTTCACATCCTGCGGATTTCACGCCAGTTTGTACCACCGAATTGGGAAGAACAGCAGCATTAAAAAGCGAGTTCGACAAAAGAGGGGTAAAAGTAATTGCATTGAGTATCGATCCTTTAGATAGCCACATGGAATGGCTAAAGGATATTGAGGAAACACAACAGGTAGAGATGAACTTCCCTGTAATTGCAGATGAAGACCGCCATGTTTCTACTTTGTACGACATGATTCACCCTAATGCAACAGACAAAGTAACCGTGCGTTCGGTGTTTATTATTGGTCCCGATAAAAAAGTGAAATTAACACTAACCTATCCGCCATCCACAGGGCGTAATTTCTTGGAGATTTTGCGCGTCATTGATTCTTTGCAGTTAACCGCCAATTTTAGCGTAGCTACACCAGCCGATTGGGAGGATGGTCAAGATGTTGTTATTTCTCCTTCTATTTCAGATGCAGATGTGCCAGCGAAGTTCCCTAAAGGACACACCGTAGTGAAGCCTTATTTGAGAACAACGCCTCAGCCAAACAAATAATACCAAACCAAGTAACTGATGTTATGCAATAGAAAAAAGTTAAGCCTTGCAGTAGGCTATTCATTTTCAATTGAATATTCATCAAAAACTTTGTGTGTTTGAAATCCCGAAGGGATGCCATTGTTATAGCCAAACACGTATAGTCAAAAACAACCCTGAAAGGGTGGAATTATGATTTGATTGCAAGTGGTGTAAAATATAAGGTCATCCTTTCAGGATTCAATAGCTGATGTGTTCATTATCTATTATTTTTATTACGATAGCTGATGCTTTTTAGCATTAGCTACCCTTATTTCGCTCGTTTCAAACGAGCGAAATAAGGGTAGCCTACGTTTAGAAACGTCGCTTATCAAGGGTTGCCAACAACTAATCATATCACCCTTTCAGGGTTGAATTTGTTGGTATATCTTTCACTATAATAATGGCATCCCTTCGGGATTTCAAACTGCTTGCGTAACATCAGTAAATAAAGCAAAAGGATTTACTGAATCAATCGGATTTAGTAAGTCCCTTTTTTTATACCCAAGGTAACTTTTTTATAAAAATAGATACCTCGCCAAAATTTTTCTATTAAAGTTTAGTCATTCTTATTAAAAATAAATATATATTTGCACTTCAAGAAAATGCTTGCCCTTTATATCCGATTACACAAAAAATGGAGTTGCAATGAAAAAAATGTTATCTATAATCGTTCTACTAATGACTTTAGGTGTGCTTGGTTTAAATGCACAGACAGTGATTGACTTTACAAAACCTGTAGCGCAGGGCGGTACGGCTGTTTTTACCAACCCTAATATCGCTAACACTCCCATGTATGAAGCCAACGGTGTACGCATGATGTGGGCAGGAGATGCAGGCAACAACGGTGTAAGTGATGCCGCAGATCGAAATGCTGCATGGAACAATAGAAATCAACAAGGTTA